>NZ_JBIWDO010000005.1:0-371576 GCF_044762055.1 Peribacillus sp. NPDC097198
GCATGAAGCCCCCCTCAAGATGAGATTTCCCATGGCGCAAGCTAGTAAGATCCCTGAAAGATGATCAGGTTGATAGGTCAGAGGTGGAAGCGTGGTGACATGTGGAGCTGACTGATACTAATAGATCGAGGACTTAACCAACGCTTTTAAAAAATGAACACCTTCTAATATATTATCTAGTTTTGAAGGAATGAAAATTTCTTCTTGCTTTTTTTCAGAGACATGCTATAATAGTAAATGTCCTAAAAAAAGTTAACAATGTTTGGTGGCGATAGCGAAGAGGTCACACCCGTTCCCATTCCGAACACGGCAGTTAAGCTCTTCAGCGCCGATGGTAGTTGGGGGTTTCCCCCTGTGAGAGTAGGACGCCGCCAAGCATATAAATATGGAGGATTAGCTCAGCTGGGAGAGCATCTGCCTTACAAGCAGAGGGTCGGCGGTTCGATCCCGTCATCCTCCACCATTATTTTTTACACCTGCCGGTGTAGCTCAACTGGTAGAGCAACTGACTTGTAATCAGTAGGTTGGGGGTTCAAGTCCTCTTGCCGGCACCATTTTCATAGTAAGACAAGCATGAGCCATTAGCTCAGTTGGTAGAGCATCTGACTTTTAATCAGAGGGTCGAAGGTTCGAATCCTTCATGGCTCATCACTTTTTCATGCGGGTGTGGCGGAATTGGCAGACGCACCAGACTTAGGATCTGGCGCCGCAAGGCGTGGGGGTTCAAGTCCCTTCACCCGCATCATTCATGCGGAAGTAGTTCAGTGGTAGAATACAACCTTGCCAAGGTTGGGGTCGCGGGTTCGAATCCCGTCTTCCGCTCCACTTTTCGTATGTGCCGGGGTGGCGGAACTGGCAGACGCACAGGACTTAAAATCCTGCGGTAGGTGACTACCGTACCGGTTCGATTCCGGTCCTCGGCACCATCTTAATATGCGCCCGTAGCTCAATTGGATAGAGCATCTGACTACGAATCAGAAGGTTGTAGGTTCGACTCCCGCCGGGCGCACCATGTTTTTTTTGCGGGAAGTAGCTCAGCTTGGTAGAGCACTTGGTTTGGGACCAAGGGGTCGCAGGTTCGAATCCTGTCTTCCCGACCATGTGATTTTTAATGAAATGGGGCCTTAGCTCAGCTGGGAGAGCGCCTGCCTTGCACGCAGGAGGTCAGCGGTTCGATCCCGCTAGGCTCCACCATTTTTTCAAAAAAGAAAACTTATATTATTTTGGCGGTGTAGCTCAGCTGGCTAGAGCGTACGGTTCATACCCGTGAGGTCGGGGGTTCGATCCCCTCCGCCGCTACCAATAAATATAAGGACCTTTAGCTCAGCTGGTTAGAGCAGACGGCTCATAACCGTCCGGTCGTAGGTTCGAGTCCTACAAGGTCCACCATAGAATTTTTTTTCTTAGCCACGGAGGTATACCCAAGTTCGGCTGAAGGGATCGGTCTTGAAAACCGACAGGGGAGTCAAATCCCGCGGGGGTTCGAATCCCTCTACCTCCTCCATTTTTTTTAAAAAGCAACAAGTTGTTTTAAAGCAACCTTACATATTAGGAAGTAAAAAAACAGTATTCATGAAAACTTGATGCAAAATGATTCATTATTACCGTCGCGGGGTGGAGCAGTCCGGTAGCTCGTCGGGCTCATAACCCGAAGGTCGCAGGTTCAAATCCTGTCCCCGCAATCATTAGGTCCCGTGGTGTAGCGGTTAACATGCCTGCCTGTCACGCAGGAGATCGCGGGTTCGATTCCCGTCGGGACCGCCATTTTTTAGGCTCAGTAGCTCAGTCGGTAGAGCAAAGGACTGAAAATCCTTGTGTCGGCGGTTCGATTCCGTCCTGAGCCACCATTACAATTTCATATTACGGCGATTGTGGCGAAGTGGTTAACGCACCTGATTGTGGTTCAGGCATTCGTGGGTTCGATTCCCATCAGTCGCCCCATTTCGCGGGTGTAGTTTAGTGGTAAAACCTCAGCCTTCCAAGCTGATGATGAGGGTTCGATTCCCTTCACCCGCTCCAATATGGGCCTATAGCTCAGCTGGTTAGAGCGCACGCCTGATAAGCGTGAGGTCGATGGTTCGAGTCCATTTAGGCCCACCATATTTTATTGTTCCGCAGTAGCTCAGTGGTAGAGCATTCGGCTGTTAACCGAACGGTCGTAGGTTCGAGTCCTACCTGCGGAGCCATGGGGAAGTACTCAAGAGGCTGAAGAGGCGCCCCTGCTAAGGGTGTAGGTCGCGCGAGCGGCGCGAGGGTTCAAATCCCTCCTTCTCCGCCATTCGGCCCGTTGGTCAAGCGGTTAAGACACCGCCCTTTCACGGCGGTAACACGGGTTCGATTCCCGTACGGGTCATAAAAAGAAGCATACTTATGTATGCTTCTTTTTTTATGACTGTTTTTCTTGAAGAGATGCGACAAGGTTGATGCAGTCTATTTACTTATTATAGATGTATTTAATCAATCCGATGTTTAATAAAGCTAATTCTATCTATTTAACCGATTGCGTAATGTGCATTCCTACCATAATGATCACTCCTATTCCTACTAATACTCTATCAATGTTAAGTTCGCTGAAGGCTGTGCAACAAAATAGCCTATTCCCCCCAGTGAAACAAACATTTCAGCAGCAATTACACCAACTAAGGACTGCCCGATTCCTAGACGTAATCCAGATACAATTTGGGGTAAAGAACCTGGAAGAGCGACCGTAAGGAAAGTTTGAAGCTGAGAAGCTCCGAAATTTGTACCATCCAGTAATTAGTCAGACGCCTATCCCTACGAAAGCAGCTAGAATGAATCCTACGAAAAAATTCTTAAGTGCGAATGCCAAATTTTCCAAAAGTACACCACTTACAGCTAGTTGATACCCGACCTGTACCATTTGTAATGGAGAACTTAAAAATATAGGATTGATTACTCTAAATGGATAGAGTAACTCCCAAAAGATGAGTACACTTAAGAAGCTAATCAAACCTATATAGGGTGGTCAGCTACATCGTAGGAGTCTTTTTTCTATAAGTTTGATGTTTCCCTCTATAAAGGAAGAGACCTTTTATTATGGGCATATAATATGTCTTCCGTCACTGGACGGTATCTTAATTTATAGAATATATAGGAGCCTGTAATCCTTTTACAAAAAAAAGACCGCAAGTAAATTCAGAAGAATTTCTTGCGGTCTTTTTATATTTCACTTTTTACTCGAGATTTGCGTGTCGGCCATACATTTTATTCGTATCCAATCCCTTTTTATCCATTATCCTTAAAATGACGCTATCGAAAAAAAGTAAGAGAGTTTGCTCAAATAGAGAGCCCATCGGTTGGATTGTTTGGTAATCACCTTCCGACTGGTCTTTAGGTGAACCAGGCAGCTTTATTGCGAAATCCGCCAATTTTCCAATGGTCGATTCGGGGGAAATTGTTACGGTCGCAATGGTTCCACCGATATTCGTTGCTTTCTCCGCTATGGAAATCAAACTTTTTGTTTCTCCCGAACCGGTTCCAAGGATTAAAAGGTCATCTTTTTCGAAGGTGGGGGTGACGGTTTCACCTAATACATATGCACCTATCCCCATATGCATCATTCGCATGGCAAAGGATTTACCCATCAGCCCGGATCTTCCTGCACCTGCTACAAAAACTTTCTTTGCTTCAAGAATCCGATTAACCAGTTGTTCAGCTTCTTCGTCAGCTATTAAGTCTACTGAACGACTTAGCTCTTGTATGATTTTAGCCATATATTGTGAAGTCTGCATGTTAAATATTAGCCTTGTTTAATTAATTCTTGTATTTGGGCAGCTGTCCCTTTAATATCATCTTGTCCAGTGATGCCTCCGCCAACAATGATAAGGTCAGGGTGTACTTTAATGACTTCCGGAAGTGTATCTAATTTTATGCCGCCTGCAATAGCCGTTTTTGCATTCTTTACAACGCGTTTAATCGTTTGAAGGTCTTCAAAAGAGTTTTTTCCAACAGCTTGAAGGTCGTAGCCAGTGTGCACACAGATATAGTCGACGCCAAATGCATCCAATTCTTTCGCACGAGTTTCAAGATCTTTCACAGCGATCATATCAACAAGGATTTTTTTGCCTTGTTTTTTAGCTTCTTCTACAGCCCCTTTGATGGACATATCTTCAGCTGCACCAAGAATCGTGATGATATCAGCGCCAGCTTCAGATGCCTTCATCACTTCGTAACCGGCTGCATCCATAATTTTAAGGTCAGCTAATACTTTTAAAGAAGGGAAAGCTTCTTTCATTTCTTTAACAGCCCGAAGGCCTTCATTAATAACGACCGGTGTACCGATTTCTACGATATCTATATATTCTTCCACCTGTTTAACCAATTCAATTCCTTCTTGAATGTTTACTAAGTCCAATGCCAATTGTAATTCCATTATCCTTCACTCCCACTAGTATGTTTTAGTATGTTGCACAGTAAGTATGTACCTCTCACGTTCATTCAATGCACAGCAAGAAAATCATCTTGGCTATACAATGTATCATATACTAAGTATAATATTTTTGTTAGTACGCACTTTTATTATACATAGTGTTAAAAAGTATACTATGGGATTTGGGATTATAAATATGGAGGTAATTCAGATGACAAGGCTAGAGAATAAAACATTCAATTGTGAGAAGGAATTGACCCTATCTGTTATAGGGGGCAAATGGAAGATGCTTATTTTATGGCACTTAGGCAAGCAGGGGACCAAGCGTTTTGGTGAATTGAAGGCACTTATGCCAGGCATCACTCAAAGAATGCTGGTTAACCAGCTTCGAGAGCTGGAAGAAGATCTTATTGTTCATCGCGAGGTCTATCCAATCGTACCTCCCAAAGTGGAATACTCTCTGACAGAACAAGGAGAAAGCCTGATGCCGATTCTTGATTCGATGTATAATTGGGGTAAAAATTATATGGAGAATGTCGTTGGAGGGCAAGAAGATAGTAAAGAGAGTATCAAGTAGAAAAAGAATTCTTTTAAGCCTTATAAGGATAGCAATAAAAAAGTGCTGACCCCGTACAAAGTTCTGTACAAGGTCTGGCACTTTTTTATTTTTCATCTATATAGCTGTCTTTCTTCTTGTAAGGGATATCGCCCATTTTAGAATCAATCTTCCGGTCATCGAGCATGTCTTCGTATTCTTCTTTGTTCTCGTTGGATACGACTTGACGATTTTTCCCTTCTATATCATTGGCAGCATATCCTTCATAGTCTTCAGGGAATGTCTCGGTATCGTCTTCTGTATCATAAAGTTCGTTATAGCTTGTGCGATTATGCTGATAGTCTGCCGGAGTGTCTGATGTTCCGAATTGGGCGACTTCACCGAAACTGTCTTCTTTGACCGTATTTTCGTCATCTGTATCTGAATGGCGCCTGTTCTCAAAGTTATCTCCCTTAGAAGGGATCAGGATATCTTCCTCGGCTGGCCTATATTCATCGGTCACGTCGTCATGGACTTTTTGTTCTGGTGTATGCTCGATACAATATAAGGTGGAAGGAACCACTTCAAGCCGTTCATATGGGATATCTTTGCCGCATTCCTTACAAACACCGTATGTTCCTTCTTTAATGGCTTCTAGGGCAAGATCGATTTTTCCGATTTCCTCTTCCGCGTGCTCATTGATGGCTTGATATCTTTCCTTGTCGAAAAGCTCGGTGCCTAAGTCGGCGGGGTGATTATCATAGGAAGAGATTTCTCCGGAGAAATCGGTTTGTGACTGTTTGGTTACAGTCTCATCATTCTTGATTCTTTGTTGAAGCTGTTCTTTTTCACTTAACAGTTCTTCTTTTAATTTCAGGATTTGTTTTTCAGTCGCCATTGGTTTCCTCTCCTTTTATAAGTACGATTATGGTTTCATCGTTGTTTTTTGTGTAGTTATTAGTAAGTACCCGAATCAGCGGGGTGGGAAACAACGAAAAAACCCCATGCACCATGCACGGGGTTTAAAGCTTTGCGTTTATTGAATGAAATAATGGATGAGTAAACCGATGAACATCAGTAAACCGAAGAACGTATTCGTTTGTGCCGTTGCTTTCATCGCTGGCACCATTGTGATGGCTTCCGTTTTACCTGCAAAGCCTTTGATGGCAGTCAGGGCCTTCGGAATGCTTAGGAAAGAAAGCAGGATCCAAGGTGTTACGTCTCCCAAGAGAATCAGTCCGACAACCCACACATAACAGAATGCAAACATGACGGACATGAAAGTTAGTGCATTTTTCCTTCCCATAACGACAGGCATCGTTTTGCGGCCATGGGCCTTATCGCCGTCATGGTCCCGAAGGTTATTCGATAGATTGATCAACCCGACAAGAACACCGCTTGGTACGGCAATCAGGATGGCCAAGGAAGAAACTGTACCGGTCTGGATGAAGTAGGCGATCAAGATGATCAAGAAGCCCATGAATAGACCGGAAAAAAGTTCCCCGAATGGTGTGTATGATATCGGTAGCGGACCTCCGGTATAAAGGTAGCCGACCAGCATGCAAACAAGACCGACAGCGGCAATCCACCAAGATGAAGCGGCGCAAATATAGATTCCTAGTAAAAGAGAGATTCCATACATGCTAAGGGCCAAGGTCATGATCAGTTTCGGGGTCATGCCATGACGGACGATACCGCCACCGATGCCGACTGATTCTTCGGTATCAAGGCCCCTTTTGAAATCATAGTATTCATTAAATAAGTTCGTTGCAGCTTGAATAAGGATGCTTGCGATCATCATGGCCGCAAACAATAACCAATTTACGCCATCCTCTAACAAGGCAAGGACGGTTCCAAGCAGGACGGGAACAAAAGCTGCGGTAAGTGTATGTGGACGAATTAACTCCCACCAGATTTTCCAGGTTCGTTTAAGGGGAAGCTCGTCGTATTCTGTGTGCATTATTTCTCTCCTCAAAATCATGATCAGTACCTTAAAATTATAACAAAGATTGAATTTGTTCACAAAAGGATATCCTATAAAATGTAGGAAAAGTGTTCGAGCGTGTCAAAGGGATTTGATGAGCCGGGACTTCCAAATTGAAGGAGATGCTACATCATTATCTAAGAATCATATAATAAGGAAAAAAGCAGGCATGATTTGTCGGTTCGAGGGTGGTTTTATTGACATGAGGTTAAACGGAGGTGTATCTTTAAATAGGTTAAAAAGCTTTTAAAATGTACGATTTGGGGGGATATTTTTGGCTATCTCGAAAGAAACTGAACGGTTTCAGGGACTGGCTATGGCCATACAAAAGGCGAAGAACTTGAATGAACAAGTTCTATTCAGTCATATTAAGAAAATAGAGTGCAACAACCCCCTTTCATTTTATCAAGCTGGAAGAGAACGGTATAAGGGTGAACGCTTCTTTTGGCAGGATCCCGCAAAAGATATAACCATTACTGGTTTAGGCAACGTTAAGAAAATCCAGGCGGCACCAAATGCCGACCGTTATAGAGAAGTTGAAATGAGCTGGATCAAGCTGCAGAATACTGCTGTTACAACAGGAGTGACCGATGTGGATGCGACCGGCCCTTTGCTATTTGGGGGCTTTTCTTTTGATTATGAAACCAACAGTTCGTTCCTATGGAATCAATTTGGGGACAATCTGTTCTATATACCTGCCTTCATGCTATCGATGGTGGAGGGGGAGGCCTACTTAACGACAAACCTACTTTGTTCGCCGGATGATTCAGAAAAACTCTTCATAGATATGATAAACGAAAGGGAAGCATTCCTTACCGAAAACTTGGATGATGGTGAAATACCGGCCAATGTCTTTGTTGAGCAGAAGGAAGTCGAACCTGAGGCATGGAAGAAGACCGTTGCGCGGGCCGTTGAGGAAATTAAGACGACGGATCTTGATAAGATCGTTCTGGCAAGGGAATTGCGCCTTGTGTTTGAACGCTCCATCGATTCGAAACAGGTTCTAGAGCAACTGCTTGCCGAGCAGCCGATGAGCTATATTTTCTGTTTAGAGGCAGGCGGTGACTGTTTTGTCGGGGCCACTCCTGAGCGATTAATCAAAAAGCAGGGAAATGAAGTCTTTTCAACTTGTCTTGCCGGATCAATGGGCCGGGGGAAAAGCGAAGAAGAGGATACTCGTCTAGGTAATGAACTTCTTTTGGATCAAAAGAATCTACAAGAGCACAAGTACGTCGTTTCGATGATTACCAACGCTTTTGAAGCCGTATGTGATGAGGTCATCATTCCATCAGGACCGAAGTTGATGAAGAACCGTCATATACAGCATTTGTTTACACCGGTGAAAGGAACGTGTAAAGCGGATACGACTATTTTCGAGTGTGTCGAGAACCTCCATCCAACGCCGGCATTGGGTGGGCTTCCAAAAGAGAAAGCTGTCACACGCATTCGGGAAATAGAAGGTCTGGAACGAGGCTTTTATGCGGGACCACTCGGCTGGGTGGATTCGAAGGGGAACGGTGAATTCGCGGTTGGAATCCGTTCCGCACTATTACAGGACAATGAGGCATCGCTTTTTGCAGGATGTGGCGTGGTAGAAGATTCAACACCGGAAAGTGAATTCCAGGAAACGGGGATTAAATTCAACCCGATGTTAAGTGCTTTAGGAGGAAAAATGAATGAATGACCGAGATGCATTGACAGCCTATGCTGCTTCATTTGTCGATGAGCTGGCACAAAATCGAATGAAGCATGTGGTCGTGAGCCCTGGTTCACGTTCTACACCTCTTGCTTTATTGATGGTGGAACATCCTGATATTCAGGTACATATTAATGTCGATGAGCGTTCGGCGTCTTTTTTTGCTCTTGGATTGGCTAAGGCATTAAAAGAACCAGTCGGACTTCTTTGTACGTCCGGAACGGCTGCGGCGAACTTTCATCCTGCCGTCATTGAGGCTTTCTATTCAAGGGTGCCCCTAGTTGTCCTGACAGCTGATCGCCCCCATGAACTGCGAGATGTCGGAGCTCCACAGGCCATCGACCAAATCAATTTATATGGAAAGCAAGTGAAGTGGTTTGTCGAGATGGCGCTTCCGGAGAGCAGTGATGAAATGATCCGGTATGCGAGGACCATTGGGGCGAGAGCGGTAGCGACGGCATCCATGGAACCTTCAGGACCTGTCCACTTGAACTTCCCTTTACGTGAGCCACTCATTCCAGATTTAAAACAAGCCAAGGAATATAGGCAAAGTAAGGAAACGCCGACTGTGATGATCGATAGTGGGATACGCTCACTAACGGCCGCACAATTAGACGGATTGACCTCTACTTTGTCAAAAGCAAAACAAGGCATCATCGTGTGTGGGGAACTTAGGAACCCAGAGATGAAGGATGCCATCATCACATTAGCAGACAAGCTTGGGTTCCCGATACTGGCTGACCCGCTTTCTCAGTTACGGAGCGGCACACACGACAAAGACGCCATCATTGAGGCTTATGATACATTTTTGCGTGATGAAGCTGCCAAGGCTGCATTCCAACCGGATGTCGTGCTTCGATTCGGCTCGATGCCAGTTTCGAAGCCCCTGCTTTTATTCTTGAAAAAACAGAAGCAGGCTTTGACATTGGTCATCGATGGTGGTGCAGGATGGCGTGAACCGGCTGGATTGGCCACGAGCATGATCTATTGTGATGAAGTCGACTTTTGTCATCGCATCGGTGAAAAATTACCTGAAGCAACAGACAGAGACTGGCTTGGTTTGTGGCAATCCATCAATGGAGCGACGAAGAATGCCTTATCTTCCATCCAGGATGAATCGGAGTTGAGTGAAGGAAAGCTCTTTTCCTTACTCCAGGACATGATGCCGGTAGGTTCGACCATATTCGTCGGGAACAGTATGCCTATCCGGGATTTGGATACGTTCTTTTTAAACAACGAGAAAAGCATCAAGACGATGGCGAACCGTGGGGCAAACGGAATTGATGGTGTCGTTTCCACGGCAATCGGGGTGAGCACGGTTACCGAAAATACGGTGCTGGCCATAGGTGATTTAAGCTTTTTCCATGATATGAACGGATTGCTTGCAGCCAAACTGCAAAAGCAGAACATCACGGTCCTGTTGATCAACAATGATGGCGGAGGGATCTTCTCCTTCCTTCCACAGGCGAAAGAAAAGGAACATTTCGAAACGTTATTCGGAACGCCGCACGGACTTGATTTCTCCCATGCTGCTTTGCTTTATGGAGGGAAATATAACAAGGTGCGGAATTGGGATGAATTAAAACAAGTGTTCACGGATTCCTTTGAAATACCTGGATTGAAAATCATTGAAGTGCCTACAGAGCGGGAATCCAATATGCAAACCCATCGAAATTTGTGGAGTTTTGTTTCCCAGGAAATAAATCGGGTGCTTGATGGGGAAATTTCATGAAAATTGTCAGTGGAGATGTCACATATGCTGTTGAAATAGCGGGAAATGGTGAACCTATAGTATGTCTACATGGGTTCACCGGGAACCGGGATACATGGGACTTTCTTGTTCCCATGTTGCAGGACCGCTATTCTTTGATCATGGTTGATATCATCGGCCATGGGGAAACGATGGCGCCTGATGATTTCCAGCGGTATGGGATGGAGCAAGTAGCAAAGGATTTGAAGCTTATTCTAGAGACATTGAAGCTGCGAAAAGCCCATATCCTTGGTTACTCGATGGGTGGCAGATTAGCATTGGCGTTCTCTTGCTTGTATCCAGAGTATGTTCATACATTGATGCTGGAAAGCTCCTCTCCGGGTCTAAGGACAGAAGAGGAGCGAGAACACCGCAGGGGCAACGATGCGAAGCTTGCCAAGCGAATCCTTGAACACGGCATGGAAGCGTTTGTCGAACAGTGGGAAAACATCCCGTTGTTTGAAACCCAAAAAAGGTTGTCCACAGATATACAAACTGCCATTCGACAGCAACGGCTCGCAAATACACCGATCGGGCTGTCGAACAGCTTGCTCGGCATGGGGACAGGAAGCCAACCATCCTATTGGGAAAATCTTGAGACCCTGGATTTTCCCGTGTTGCTTGTGACGGGTGATTTGGATGAAAAATTCTGCCATATCGCTGAAATGATGCAAAGTCGATTGGAAAATGTCGAATGGAAAAAAATTAATGACGTCGGGCATGCAATTCATGTGGAAGATGGGCAAAAGTTTGGTAAAATAATAAATGGGTTTTTAAAGCGAAATTAAGGAGGAAATACGATGACAATTCAATGGGAAACAATTCGTGAATATGACGAAATTTTATACGAAAAATATAATGGCATTGCGAAAGTATCGATTAACCGTCCGCATGTACATAATGCATTCACTCCAAAGACGACTGCAGAAATGATTGATGCTTTTGCAAGAGCGCGTGATGATGCAAGCATCGGTGTTATCATTTTGACAGGT
Organism: Peribacillus sp. NPDC097198; assembly: GCF_044762055.1. Taxonomy (NCBI): domain Bacteria; kingdom Bacillati; phylum Bacillota; class Bacilli; order Caryophanales; family Bacillaceae; genus Peribacillus; species Peribacillus sp. NPDC097198. Next base: position 11,348 of record NZ_JBIWDO010000005.1, read on the forward strand.
GTAGGCGGAAAAGCCTTCTGTTCAGGTGGAGACCAAAAGGTACGCGGGAATGGCGGATATGTTGGGGAAGATAATATCCCACGCCTGAACGTACTTGATTTACAACGCTTGATCCGTGTGATTCCAAAACCGGTCGTAGCGATGGTTGCAGGTTGGGCAATTGGCGGCGGTAATGTATTGAATGTCGTTTGTGACTTAACAATCGCTGCTGACAATGCGGTCTTCGGTCAAACTGGTCCGAATGTGGGAAGCTTCGATGCCGGTTACGGTTCAGGTTACCTAGCTCGCATCGTTGGACATAAGAAAGCGCGTGAAATCTGGTACCTATGCCGTCAATACAATGCACAAGAAGCATTGGAAATGGGCTTAGTCAACACAGTTGTGCCTCTAGATCAATTAGAAGCTGAAACTGTTAAATGGTGTGAGGAAATGCTTGAGAAGAGCCCAACAGCACTTCGTTTCTTAAAAGCAGCGATGAACGCCGATACAGATGGACTTGCTGGACTTCAACAACTTGCTGGAGACGCAACTCTTTTATATTACACAACAGATGAAGCAAAAGAAGGTCGCGACGCGTTCAAAGAAAAACGTGATCCAGACTTCGGGCAATTCCCTCGTTTCCCTTAATGAAAAAAGTAAGAAAATGAGTGGTTTGATTAGTGGACAGCTTGGCGGAATTATTCGTCGAGCTGTTTTCTATATATAAAAGAAAAGGAGAGGGCCTTTGGATGACTGAAGAGAAATTGCCGAATTGGCTGAAAAACCGTGCTCATTTATCACCTGACCGTCCGGCGATCGAGTTTGAAGGGAGCACGTATACGTTTCTTGAATTACATAGGTTGACGGAAAAAATGGCGGGGAAATTGGCAGCTAGTGGGATAAAGGCTGGTGAACCATGCGCGGTTTTACTTCGGAATCATATTGATAGCGTCGTCATGATTCATGCCCTCTTTTATTTGGGCGCGAAAATCGTGGTGCTCAATAATAAGCTGACGGTCAGGGAATTATCTTGGCAAATCAAGGACAGCGAGTCAATGAGGCTGATTTCAGAAGAAGGGTTTATCGAAAAGCTTTCCGGGATCCAATCGTTGCTTCCGGATGTAGAGGTTCTTTTAAAAGAAGAGTTACCTGCCCAAGGAACCGCTGATATACGCGATGACTTCTATCTTGAAGATACTGCGACGATCATGTATACATCGGGTACGACGGGCCATCCAAAAGGCGTCATCCAATCGTTCGGCAATCACTGGTGGAGCGCGATTGGCTCCGTATTGAACCTTGGCTTGAGGGAAGAGGACAGCTGGTATTGTGCAGTCCCGATTTTTCATATAAGCGGGTTATCGATTCTGGTGAAAAGTGTAATCTATGGTATGAAAGTCGTGTTGGTCGAGAAATTCGATGAACATGAGGCAAACCGGGCCATCTTGAATAATGGTGTGACGATGATATCGGTTGTGACGGCGATGTTGAATAGAATGCTGCATGATCTTGGGGCTGCGCGTTATCCGGAAACATTTCGCTGTGTACTGCTAGGCGGAGGCCCTGCACCTGTACATATGCTCGAAGCCTGCAGGGAAAAAGGAATCCCTGTTTATCAGTCCTACGGTATGACGGAAACAGCTTCGCAAATCGTGACACTTGCCCCGGAAAATGCGATGACAAAGGTTGGGTCTGCCGGTAAGGCCTTGTTCCCTTCCCAACTAAGGATAGAGAAGGACGGCAAGATATGCGGACCGGGTGTACCGGGTGAGATTGTTGTATCGGGTCCGAATGTAACGAAAGGCTACCTCAATCGTTTGGATGCGACAGAGCAAGCGATTTCAGGGGGCTGGCTTTACACGGGGGATCTGGGTTACCTTGATGAAGAAGGGTTTTTATACGTGCTTGACCGGCGTTCGGACTTAATCATTTCTGGAGGGGAGAATGTCTATCCAGCCGAGATTGAGAACGTTCTAAGTACGCACCCAGCCGTTTTTGAGGCGGGTGTCACCGGTATCGATCATGAAAAATGGGGGCAGGTGCCGCTTGCTTTCGTTGTCAGGCATAAAGGCATGGAAGTTAGCGAAGCTGAGCTGTTGGCCCATTGCCGAGAGGGGCTAGCTGCTTATAAAATTCCCCGCAACGTATTATTTCTTGAAGAACTGCCACGCAATGGTGCAAGTAAGCTGCTGCGGAGGGAACTGAAGAAGCGATGGGGGGATCAGAAATGAAGTTGACATCCATCACTTTAAGGCTCGTGAAGGCACCTTTAAAGCGGCCATTCACGACCCATCTGGAAACCGTGACGGAACGGGAAGTCATCGTTGTCGAAGCACGAGATCAAGATGGGATTATTGGATACGGGGAGGCAGTGCCGTTTTCGAGTCCATGGTACACCGAGGAAACGGTGAAAACCTGTTTTCATATGTTGGAGGACTTCCTGATTCCTAAGACTTTGGCATTCGATTTGACGCATCCCAATCAGCTTGCGGGCCTTTGGAGCGGTATCAGAAGGAATGCCATGGCAAAGTCGGCCTTGGAACAGGCAATCTGGGATTTGTATGCCAAGCAAGAGGGCATCTATCTCGGAAAGCTATTCGGGGGGGAACGAACCGAAGTGGATGCTGGGGTCGTCGTTGCCTCGGATCATATAGAGGATGCACTCCGACAAATAGAGGAAGGCTTGGCGGTCGGCTATCGACGCTATAAAATCAAGATCAATCCAGCAAATGATACGGAATACCTGACGCAAATCCGGAGGGCCTATCCAGATATCCCCTTGATGGTGGATGCGAATTCGGCCTACTCGCTTTCGGATGTCCCGCACCTGCAAAAGCTGGATGACTTTCAGCTTATGATGATCGAGCAGCCTCTTGGGCATGATGATATCGTCGAACATGCCATTTTGCAAAAGCAGCTGAGGACACCGATCTGCCTTGATGAAAGCATCAATTCCTACCATGATGCGAAAAGTGCGCTGATGCTAAAGAGCTGCGGAGTGATCACGATCAAAATGGCGAAGGTCGGAGGTTGGTCCCAAGCGGTCAAAATCCATGATCTTTGTGTGGAGCAGGATATTCCCCTTTGGTGTGGTGGCATGATCGAGTTCGGCATATCACGTGCCCATAACCTTGCACTGGCCACGTTAAAAGGATTCACGATTCCAGGAGATATCTCCTCTTCGTCCCGCTATTGGGAGAGTGACATCATCGAACCGGAAGTCATCGTGAAAAATGGTGTCATTAAGGTTCCGGACAAACCGGGAATCGGTTTTGGCATCCGTGAGAAGCGATTGGATGAACTGACAAGCTTTAGGGCCGTTTATAAGTAATGTAAACCCGATGCAATAGGGGAGATTATAGTGAGTAGATGAAGCTGTCATGGGGCAGCTTTTTTTGCTATGGATAAAGGAGAGAACTGGATCGGTTTCCGATTCGGCGCCTCTATTACAATCGTAACTGGTTTTACCTTCCTCCTCATTTTTATTAAAACATCAAAGCTAAAGAATTTTCACTCACCCTATTAAAGTTTATAGCAAACTTGGAATGTTTATCGATTGAATGATTAATCCTTATTAAAATATTTATATTCAAAAAAAGCCCCATTTACCCAAAAATGGGGCTTTGTCTATTTTTCCTTTTATGGATTATTTTGTATAATGTAAGAAAGCGAAAGCATTTTAGAGAAAGGGAGGGGGGAAGAATATGAAAAAGCCGTACCTTATTGCAGAGGTTTTGTTAAGAAGGGGGATGCCGGATTTTGTCATTAAGGAAATCACTGCATTAGCGGAGTGCGAGTTGTTTCTTTTGAAAAGAAAATGGGGAATCTATGACCGGACGAAGGAAGCATGAAAGGAACCGTCTTCATGGTATGAATCGGTCCCTTTTCATATGGGCTATTCTTTGTTAAGGCGGTATCGATTGACAGGGCGGCCAATATTGCCATACTGGACATCAAGCTGAAGGATTTCTTCATCATGTAAGTACTCGAGATAGCGTCGGGCCGTCACCCGCGCAATGCCGATTCCATCGGCGACGTCCTCTGCGGATAGAGAGCCAGGTTGGGTTTTGATGAATTTCGTGACCTGTTCCAGAGTGGATCCGTTCAACCCTTTGGGGACATCTTTTTTCAATGTCTGCTTAGGAGACGATTTGTTTTGGAAGAGAAGGCGATCCAGTTGGGTTTGAGAGATAGAATGATCTGGCTCCACTTCCATGCGAAAGGCATAATATTGCTCAAGTGTGTGTTGCAGCCTTTCGAATTTAAAGGGTTTGATTAAATAATCAAAGGCTCCATTCTGAATCATTTTCCGGATGGTTTTCTGATCATTGGCCGCCGAGATGATGATGACGTCGACATCAAGTTGGTCTTTCCTTATTTGATAAAGCGTATCCACGCCATTCAAGTTCGGCATGAAGATGTCCAAAATGACAAGATCCGGTTTTAGCTTCTTGATTTTTTCAAGACCTTCCAGTCCATTATTAGCCGTATCCACCACGGTAAAGGCGGAAAGGCGCTCGATAAATTGTTTATTTACCTCCTGGACCATTGGGTCATCTTCAATTAAAAGTACACATATTTGATTGGTCATTTGATCTCCTCTATATCCTGCATGGGAAAGGAAAGAAAAAAGCTGGTCCCTTCGTTAGGCCGCGTCGTAAAACTCATTTCGCCATGCGCCTTTTTTACAATTTGATTGATTAGATAAAGTCCTATTCCCGATCCCTCGGAACCTTTTGTCGTGAAACCATACTCGAAAATATCCTTATGTATAGGTTCGGGAATGCCCGGTCCATTGTCTTCCAGCAGGATTTGACAATGCCGTTCATCTTGATAGATGGACAGATAGACCTGCTTGGATTCTTCGGTCGAATATTTGAGTGCCGCAAAAGAATTCTCTATCAGATTTCCGACGATCAAGACAAAATCATGATAATCCATGTCAGGTGGAAAGCGGTCCAGCTTCGTATGCTTATCCATGGTAAGCTCGATGCCAAGCTCCCTGCCTATGGAAACCTTACTCAAAAGCAGCCCCACTAAATTATCATCGTGTATGTGCTTCGTTAAGAACCTGGTCAATTCCTCCTGTTCCTCGGTGATCTGAAAAATATACTGTAGAGCATCGTCTAAATTTCCTAGTTGTATCAATCCGGCGATCGTATGTAGCTTGTTCATATGTTCATGATTTTGTACACGCAGAGCTTCCACGAATGCCTTTACGCTTGTCAGTTCCTCGGCAAGCTTCGTCACATCCGTCCGGTCTTGGAAAATGGCCACGGCGCCGACGGTCTTATCGTCTATCTTGATCGGTACCCGGTTGCTCAGGATGTTTTTTTGTTGGACGGAAATTTCCTGATTGACGATGGGAGTTGTCCGTTCCAAAACTTCTGGGAGGCGGGTATCATCCACCACATCCGTGATTTTTTTGCCGATCACGGAACCGCTTATGTTCAGCATCTGTTTGGCCTTTTCATTGAATATCGTAATGATCTGATTAGTGTCAATGGCGATGACCCCTTCATGCATGGCATTGAAGGCGGCCGTCCTTTCAACGAGCATCTGGGAAATCTGGTGTGGCTCAAGCTGGAAGGTTTCCTTTTTAATGCGCCTGGCCAGTAGCCATGAGCCGCATACACCAAACAGAAGCGTCAAAAAGAGAAGAAGCAGGATTTCCGTCTTTAAGTCAGTGATGACTTCCGGGATCGTCGGCAGGATGTTCCCGACAAGGACGACACCTATCTGTTTGTTTTCTTCATTTAGGATGGGAACGAAGGCACGAACGGAAACGCCAAGTTCCCCTACGGCTTTCGAGATATATTCATGTTCTGCAAAAGCGGCACGCTCATCATTGCTTTTCGATAAGGTCCCCAGTTGGCTGTAAACCGGATGGGAGTACCGCATATGTTTTTCATTCAGGACAACGATATAATCGGCCTGATGAATTTTTCTTAAATTTTCAATGATGGGATTCAGTTCGGTCCAGCCTTCCGGTTCCAGGACCATCTTTTGTACTTCGGGAAGTTCCGCAATCGTATGGGCCGTGATCATCGAACGGGCACCGGTTTCCTCTTCCCTGATGGAGACGATATTTCCAAAAATGATGATCCCACCAATGAGGATGGAAAAGGCCACGATTATAAAGGATAGCAGGGTGATCTTTAATTGAATCGGCATATGAAAGGATTTATCCATTTGTTTTCCTCCATTAGATCTCTCCTTAATACTACCAGAATCTTCGGTTATTTTCGCCCAATTTCCTAGGTTGTCATACAACGGTGAAAAAGCTGTGATAGAATGAACGTATAATGTGAAGCGTTCGGTAAGGAGATGTCACTATGCGTGCTTACGGGGGATACCTGGTGTTAATCGGAATAGGGGTATTGGTTGCGGTTTATATCGCCTTTCAATCGTTCTTTACAAGCTTTGGGTTCGATTTGCCCATAGACGAGGAACAGGTTGGAATGGAGGATCAAATCGTGATTAAGTTCAGTCATGTGGTGGCTGAGAATACACCCAAGGGTTTGGCGGCAAGCCGGTTTGCGGCCCTTGTGGACGAATATACCGATCACCGTGTCAAAATTGAGGTGTATCCGAATCAATCGTTGTATAGTGATCGCGAAGAAATAGAGGCATTACAAGAAAATAAGGTGCAGATGATTGCACCGACCACTTCTAAAATTACGAACATATCGGAAAAATGGATGCTTTTGGACCTTCCTTATATCTTTCCCACGGATGCTGCCCTCAAAGAAGCGCTGAATGGGGAAGTGGGAGAAGAACTTCTGAATCATTTAGCTGAGGTAAATATCGAGGGTCTTGCCTTTTGGTCCAATAACTTTAAACAAATGACAAGCAATGAGCCCATCCGCCGTCCTGAAGACTTGTCCGGGAAAAACTTCCGGATCATGCCAAGTCCTGTGCTGGAGAGTCAATTCGAACACTTTGGCGCGTCAACCTCCAAGTTGGAGTTTAATGACACATTCAAAAGTCTGGAAATCAAGAAGACGGATAGCCAGGAAAATACGATCTCCAATATCTATTCCAAGAAGCTATATGACGTGCAAAAATATTTAACCATAAGTGACCATGGCTATTTAGGGTATGTCGTCATGATGAATCAATCCTTTTGGGAAGACCTTCCTCCGGATATCCAACAGCAAATCACGCGGGCGATGGATGATACAACATCTTGGCTTTGGGACAAGGCGAAGGAAATGAACCAAACCCAGCTACAAGCCATTGAAGAGAAATCCACGATTGAAGTCTATACCTTATCCGATAAAGAGAGAAAGCTGTGGATGAAAGAAATGACAAGCATCTATCCTGAATTCGAGCCCGTCATCGGAAAAGACTTGATGGAGAAGATGGAAAGAATACGCGAGAAATATATCGAGTGAAAAAAACCGGACTCAAATCCAATCTTTGAGTCCGGTTTCTTATGAACTTACAAATCCTCAGCGGGTTTGAAGGTGCGGCATCCAGTTTGATGGCTTGTGTGAGCACGTTCTTCGGAATAGTGCTCGATTTTAATCATATCAGCGGAACAACGATTGCCGTGCTTCCAAAACGTACAGCTGTCAACAGCACATTTTACATCCTGAGCCATATGAATTCCTCCTCCTTTAATGGTACATCTATAGCTTTGAACAAAGGAAGGGCATTTACACTGGATTAAAAATGGAAAAGAGGCGAACCATGTGGGTTCGCCTCCTGATATGTTTAGTGTAATGCCGTTTGTAGGGTCTTGATGTTATTTTCCATGAGGCTGAAGTAATCCTCACCGGCTTCGATGTCTTTATCTGTCAGAACGGAAAGATTGTGGAACTCGAGTGCTTCCGCCCCCATTTCCTTCTGGATGATTTCGGTCAGCTTGGAACTGATATTCTGTTCGAAGATGACGTAATGAAGGTCTTCATCTTTAGCCATGGAGACGATGCTAGCCAGCTGTTTTTGCGACGGTTCATTTGACGATGTAAGTCCGGTTACCCCGATTTGTTCAAGGCCGTAGCGTTCTTCCCAATACCCATAAGCAGAATGGGAAACAATCACTTTATTCGTACGGCCGGCCTTGATTGTTTTCGCGAACTGCTTGTCGAGTGCCTTCAATTTATCTGAAAGCTCGTTAAAACGCAATGTGAAGTAGCTTTCCTGTTCCGGCATCTGCTTCGTTAACTCGTCTTTCACGGTTTCGGCCATCTGAATGGAATAGATGGGGTCTAGCCATAGATGTGGGTTGACGCTGCTATGATCATGGCCATCGTCATCGGGTTCTCCATGTTCATGATCGTGTTCCTCATCATGTTCATCTACTGAAACGGTTTCACCTACAGCGACCGTAGTTACGCCTTCACCCTTTAAGATCGGTTCAGCTTTTGTGACAAAGCCCTCTAAATTATATCCAATATAGAAAAATAGGTCTGAGTTCGCCATGCCTACAATATCCTTTTGGGAGGGATCGAAGGTATGCTCATCTGTACCCGGAGGATAAACCGTCTCAACGTTCACAAATTCGCCCCCAATGGTTTCCGTGAAATATTCCAGAGGATAAACGGTTGTGTATATATCCAGCACATCTTTATCTTCCTTCTGCTTTCCTTCAGACTTGCCGCAACCTGTAAGGGCCAATGCTGCAATGAGTGAAAGAGAAAGTAATAATTTTCTTTTCATGAAAAAATTCTCCTTTTTGAATAATTCGTATTGATTACGATTTAAAATGTATGGTTTTGAAAACGAAATGATTACGATTTGACTATAGTATAATACATAAAATCGTTCCGAAAAGCAAGGTTTTTTTGACGCGTTCCTTCTTATTACTGTTTTTTCTTTTTTTCTGGAACAAGGTCAATACCACCTGGATGGAACGGATGGCATTTAAGAATCCTGATGATGGCTAGCCAGCTTCCTTTGATCGGACCGAAACGGTTCACGGCCTCTAAACCGTAATGAGAACAGGTAGGGTAAAAACGGCATGTTGGCGGTTTTAATGGAGAAACCACAATCTGATAAAAACGTATGATGCCCATGATCATTTTTTTCAGCAAGCACTTTCATCTCTTTTCAAATAAATTCACTATCGTTTATTATACCATATTTCTTTTGTTTTCTAGAAGGTTAATAAAGGATGTGAGAAAGGATTTTAGGCCTGTTCAGCCAATTGCCATAAATTTAAAAGGGTGAAATATATTGTGTTTCAAGGTAAAATAGAAGAGACATACAATTAAGGAGTGAATAAAATGCCTTCAGTTGAAAGCTTTGAATTAGATCATAATGCTGTTAAAGCCCCCTATGTAAGACATTGCGGTGTCCATAAGGTCGGAACAGATGGTGTTGTTAATAAATTTGATATCCGTTTCTGCCAGCCGAACAAGCAAGCGATGAAGCCGGATACGATCCACACTTTGGAACATTTGCTCGCGTTCAACATCCGTAAGCATTCCGAGCAGTACGATCATTTTGATATCATCGACATTTCGCCAATGGGTTGCCAAACAGGATATTACCTGGTTGTGAGTGGTGAGCCGACCGTGACGGAAATCATCGACGTATTGGAAGATACGTTCAAGGATGCCCTGCAAATCACGGAAATTCCAGCTGCTAATGAAAAGCAATGCGGCCAAGCAAAATTGCATGATCTTGAAGGAGCCAAGAAATTGATGAATTTCTGGTTATCACAAGATAAAGCGGACCTTCATAAAGTATTCGGTTAAGCTCTAAAAAAATCCTGTCTTTTCCAAGACAGGATTTTTTTTATTTATCTTGGTCTTTTTCCTCTTCTTCGTTTTTTGGCAGCGGGTCAATTGGATCGACAGTATGCTTGTAGCTATAGCCTTTACCAATCGTCAGGACGGATAGCCCCAGTACAATCAAGATGACTATGATGGATATCACCAAAACCGTAAACATATTGACAGCTCCTTTGGGACAAATTATATATTCATTTTAGCATAAGAATTGAAGCGATAAAGGTTTCAATTTTTGTGGAGAGGGAACTATATAGGTATAACCAACTAACGGAGGTAGATATTATGACTCAGAAAAAATTAGGTAAATTAGTAAACAAAGAAATTGCAAACTTCAATGTCCTTTATACAAAAATCCACAATTTCCACTGGTTCGTAAATGGACCCCACTTCTTTGAACTTCACCAAAAACTAGAAGAATTATACACAGAAATCGGCACAGACATGGACGAGCTAGCTGAACGACTTTTAGCCATCGGAGAAAAACCGGTCGCTACGCTTAAAGAATATTTAGAATTGACGACTCTTGAAGAAGCGACAGGTAAAGAAAATACAGAAGATATGGTACAAAGCGTCATCACCGATTTCGAAAAACTTTCTACGGAATTCCTAGAAATCATCGAAGCCGCTGAAGAGGAAGATCCAGTAACAGCCGATATGCTGACTAGCATGAAGAAAAGCTTGAACAAACATGCTTGGATGCTACGTGCTTATTTAGGAAACTAAGCTTAGAATGAGATGGGTTCTACTTCGGTAGGGCCTTTTTTTGTTTCTAGACTATTTCGTCAAATCACTTTTCATGTCTTCTGTCTCGGCTTTCATTCGTGGTGCTCTTGCTACACGCCGGGTCGCTGCCACACAAAGCACCACAGCTATATTCACAGCTATGAGTGTGGGACCAACCTCCTCATGCAGAAAGACAGCTGCAAGCAACAGCCCGAAAAATGGTTGAAGGAGCTGCAGCTGCCCAACCGCCGCTATACCACCCTGAGCGAGACCACGGTACCAGAAGATGAAGCCGATGAGCATGCTGAATAAAGATACATAAGCAAGGCTCAATAGTGAAGGTCCACCAATGTCGTCCCACGAATCCGGGGATAGATAGACGGAAAATGGAAGCATTAGGGGAAGGGATAGAACGAGAGCCCAACAGATCACCTGCCAGTCCCCTAGCTTCCGTGAGAGTCGAGCGCCTTCAGCATAACCGAGACCACATATGATGATCGAGGCCACCATGTAAACGTCGCCGATTGGGGAAGCTTCCCCATCTTGGATGAGGGCATACCCTGCAACCAGGAAGCTACCAGCAGCAGAAAATATCCAGAAGGAGGGACGTGGGCGTTCCCCACCCCGAATCACCCCAAATATAGCCGTCGAGAGCGGAAGTAGACCAATGAAGATGATAGCATGTGCCGATGTGACAGATTGCAGGGCCAAGGCAGTCAGCAGTGGGAAACCACCCACGACACCAACCGCTACGATCATAAGAGGGACGATATCCGTTCTTTCAGGACGTGACTGCCGGAAGAGAAGAAGAAGGGCTCCTGCCAATACACCTGCTATCGCCGCGCGGCACAAGGTAAGGAACACTGGATCGAAATCCGCTACAGCTAAGCGAGTCGCAGGCAGTGAGCCGCTAAAAATCATTACGCCAATAAAACCGTTCATCCAACCATTTGATGTTTTCTTCATTACAATCACTCCCAATCATATTTCTCCAACATCCTTTTTTATCTGCGTCTTATTCCTTTTAATGGATTACAATGAATATAAACAGAAAATGGTTCTTAATAAACAGCCAGTTTCTTTAAATAAAACAATGCCAGTTAGGAGGGATCATCGAAGTGGATATCACATTTTTTTTAAATCGAAACCACGATACGCCCCTTTATCAACAGCTCTATCAGCTTTTCAAGAAAGAGATGCAGGAAGGGCATCTTCAAAAAGGGATGAAACTTCCTTCCAAAAGGGTGCTCGCGTCTCAGCTTTCAATCAGCCACACGACAGTCGAGCGTACCTATGATCAGCTTGCGGCTGAAGGGTACATTGTGAGCAAGCCGAGAAGCGGCTGGTATGTGGATTATAGTGAATCCGATTTTGTACATATGGCAAACGACTCTTCCATTAAGCCCAAAATAAAAGAGAATGAACAATGGATTGACTTTCATTATGGCCATGTGGATTCAACCCACTTTCCTTTTTCTTCTTGGCGAAGAAGTATGGTCAGTAGCTTAGATCAATATGGTCAACAGCTTTATCGGCCAGGGAATATATTGTGGGAACCTGTGTTGAGAGAGCTTATTGCCGAATACTTATATCATTCACGCGATGTTCATTGTCAACCTGAACAGGTCATTTTAGGGGCGGGTAATCCTATACTGTTACAGATCTTATGCCAAGTCTTTGGGCGGGACATTTCCATAGGGTATGAGGATCCGGGCTTTCCGAGAGCGAGGAGGATCTTTGAAATCAATTCTATGAAGATTCTCCCTATGCCAGTGGATGAAGAGGGAATCTGTATGCAGGGAATCCGAAATAAAAATCCATCTCTTGTGTATGTAACGCCTTCTCATCAATTTCCACTCGGCACCACCATGACGATCAACAGAAGAAGGCAGCTCCTTAAATGGGCAGCGGATAATCAATCTTATATCATTGAGGACGATTATGAGGGGGAGTATAGATACAGCGGACAGCCGATTCCTTCTTTGCAAGGGATTGACCAGCATAACCGGGTCATTTATATGGGCACTTTCTCTAAATCCCTTCTCCCCTCGTTGCGCATCAGCTATATGGTTCTTCCTGCACCTCTATTAGAAAAAGGTACCGAAATCACTTCCTTGTATAAACAAACGGTATCCTGTCACATTCAGTTTACGCTTGCTGAATTTATCAAAAGGGGTGAATGGCAAAAACACATCAACAGAATGAGAAAGCTGTATCAAAAAAAGAGAGAGATGGTATTAGAGACCATCCAAAACGAATTAGGAAGACATGTGAAGATTCGGGGAGGAGACTCAGGACTGCATATCTTGCTTGACGTGGACTCACGGTTTAATGAAGGAGAGCTTATTGAGAGAGCAAAAATGCATGGCGTGAAAATCTATCCCGCTTCACTGTTTTATACAAAGCAACCTCCGACCACCACTGTCTTAATAGGGTTCGCAGGGGTATCAGAAGAAGAGATACAAGTGGGCATAAAGAAATTGAAAGGAGCCTGGGATCTAGAAGAAGATAAGTTGAAGTAGGGAGACTGAGGAAATTAGGAGGGTCTTCGATGGAACGTAATATTCGGTTATTAACAGATACGGATTTAGAGGAAGCAGCAAAACTGTTCACCAGCGTTTTTAGTTCCAATCTTTGGAATGAACCTTGGAGTGTGAAGACTTCTTACAAACGCTTGTTGGACATAAGCAGGACTCCTGGATACATAGGAATCGGTTATTATAATTCCGAGGAACAATTAATTGGATTTTTAGTTGGAAATGAAGGGCAATGGGCTGATAACAAGAGCTACTATATAAACGAGATTTGTGTGTGTGGTAGCATTCAACAAACAGCTATTGGCACAAACTTGTTAAACTATTTGACGGAAATCTTAGCAGAGAAAAAAGTTGATTCGGCCTATTTATCGACTGAGAGAGGCGAAGGAAAACCGGAGATGTTTTTCACGAAAAATGGTTATACGACAAGTGAGTCTAGAGTGTTAATGACGATGAAGATATGTTGAATCGAAATGATCGAATTTTTTTAAGAGAGAATCTACAATCAAAATGATAGCAAATTATCTAAATAGACATTTTAATCGTTATATAACACTTTTTCAGCTCTATTTGTTTCAATAATGAAGGTTATCAAAAAAAGGGGCTGTCCAAAAAGGGGGGAGCCCGAATTGAAAAAAGTGAAGAGGCATAAACGTTGATGTAACAACATTTATGCCTCTTCACTTTGTCGTCCGTTTCCTTCCTAGTATAGTTCCAGCTTTAGTTGTTCTCTGCTATGTATATCTAAAAAAAGAATCGAAATAACATCAAAAAAGGACCAATATGTTCACATAATGGTCCTTACCGAAGACCTGAGCAATGTACAGGTATAACGTTTTTTTTATAAGAACTCTTGTTTTTGTATGCCTTCCTTCAGAAATAAAAAAGGAAGGCATACAAAAACCTAATATCCAAGCTTAGACAAAGTATTAAATGAACTGATTTTTTTTGTAAAGCTTTTATTCACATTTTCTTTACTCAAATTGCTGACTGTGAAATACCTACAAGAAAATATCTTTCGTTTTTTGTACATTTGCAAACCATTGAGCATGTATATCGTTATGGTGATTGATAATTTGAGAAGCGTTTAAAATGTTAGAGTCGTATGTGCTATGACCATCCTCTGCAAGAATCACTTCATAACCTAGGCTATATGCACGACGACAAGTAGCATCTACACAAACTTCCGATTGAATCCCTGTTATAATAATTCGACTGATTTTTTTGTTTACTAATTGTTGCTGAAGATCCGTTTGTTGGAAGGAATCAGGAAAATCTTTTTCAATGATAACGTCCTCTTTAAAAAGAGGGATTGACGGATGAACTTCCCATCCACGATTTCCTTTCTGATTAAGGGTCCCCGCTTTACCATTGTGTTTCGTGAAAAAAATGGGGATCTGCTCAATACGGGCTTTTGAAATGAGAAATTGAATATTGTTTAATAATTCATCTCCTTTATATATCAGTTTTTCCTTCGAAAATGATCCTATCTGAAGATCAATTATAAGTAATGCCGTGTTTTTTTCCGTGTTCATAAACATCCCCGCTCATTCTGGATTGTTCCTTTCTAATGCTTTTTTAAAATGAGGTAATATACTATCTAGTTTCCCCTAAATCAAGAGTTTATCCCTAAGATGATTAGCCTATTAAAACCGGAAAAATTAGAGGAAGTACAAGCCGTTGTATGACAATTTTTAGCGAACTTCGGCAATAAATAAGGGTAACCCTTTTAACAGACAACAAAAAGAAAGGCGTCCCAAGATGCGGGACGCCTAATATGGTATGTAATTAATGTATATTCCTTGGTGAAAAGTGAGTAGGTTTCGTATCATTTAAACTATTTTGTGCGAATTTTCCTTTTAACGTTTCAATAATGTAAAGGCCCATAAGATCGGTTAGTTCTTGGTCATCCATCTCTTGAAGCAATTCGAAAATTTCCTTGCGGTCCAATTGTTCCAGGACAGCAAAGGTTAGCATATCAATGTCTTCTTCATCACCAGTCAATTTATTACGGTACATGTTGTACAATTCTTCAATCAACTTCATAACTTTCACCTCACATTTCTTGAAAATCCGTTATCTCTTTATATGTAGGTTATCAAAAAAACCTCATGATGCATATAAAAATCTGTAGGATGCTTGGGCTTATTATATGTTTTACCCTTTGAAAGATACTTTAATCTATTATTTAACATCTTTCCCATTTGTGCAAACAAATTTTTCCATCGTATGAAGGTGGAATCTGGTGAGAAAATAAGCGTAGGAGTTAGGGAAAGGATGATGACGAATGGAAGAAACAAGGAAAAAGTATTACGTATACATCCCAAACGGGCAAATCACGCAGGACCGGGAAAGTTCTCCATGGAATTTTGAAATCGAGGCAACGGATAATGAAATCATCCAGCTTCGGGAATTGTTCGATTACAATTATTCAGTAGGGGAAGATAATTTTTATCGTGCCCACGTACCGTATTTACAATATCATTATGACCGTGAAAACGATGAACAGGATGTCACGCTTCAAAAGATTTATGAAATGATCTATATGCTAGGAACAGAAGAAGGCAAGCGGCATATAGAAAGCATGGGTATTCTGCAGGCAAAGCGGACAGATGATGGCCTCGAATATTAGAGGTCATCTTTTTTGCTACATTCTCATTTTTTTATCTTATAATAAGTATAACTCAAATGGAGAGAAATGGGTGAAATAAGGATTGGTTGTGGGAAATATGAAAAGCTTTATAGACGAAAATGGATATATGGTCGAGTTTTCACATGATGAGGCTTTCGGGGATGCCTATCATGTATTTGTCATATGCCGATACAGTGGCAAGTGGGTATTGACGAAACACCGGAAGCGCGGGTTGGAATTTCCAGGTGGCAAGCGGGAGGATGGAGAAACGATTGAAGGGGCAGCCAAGCGTGAAGTGTATGAAGAAACAGGCGGATTGGTGAACGAGTTGATTTTTTTAGGGCAATACAAGGTCCATGATCCCATAAAACCGTTCATTAAATCCATCTATTTCGCCGAGCTAGGTGGTCTGGAAAGCAAAAAGGATTATCTGGAGACGGACGGACCGCTCCTTTTGGCTAAGCTGCCGGACGTCCCAGGGAAGGAGTACAGTTTTATCATGAAAGACGAAATCCTGCCGCTTAGCCTGAAACGGCTTAAAGACATGATGAAAGGATGACAAAGAGACAGTCAGCAGGCTGTTTTTTTACGGCAATAGGTGGTAAAATAGTAATGGATATAAATACCTAGTTATGGGGTGAGTGAATTGAGGAAAAAAGGTACATTACTATTGATTGTCCTGTTCATGTTTAGTCTGGTCTTTCCGTTAACGCATACCTCAGCAAAAGCAAAGGCGAAGGTCTATCCCGTACATATGAATGATAGTGGAACAGGTGAATTTTCCAAAAAGCTAAAAAATGGGTTGAGCGTGGGATTAGAAGAAAGAGATGAATGGAACTATACGCCTTTTATTAAAAAAGGGAAAAAGAAAGTGTGGAGCTTGAAATATTTATCGAGCACATTTGGATATATGCAATATACAGAAACAAAAGAGAAGGATACGTTTCTGTATTATACGGAAATCGCTGGCGGCGGTGCGAGAACGACCATCGTAGGCGTCCATTCTAATGGTAAAGTCTTTTTGAAAAAAGGATATACAAGTGGAGCAGGATTAGACACGAAGTTCCTTTCTGCTAATACGATAGAAGTGGCAATAGAAAGAATGAAGAAAAATTGGGATCCAGGTAAAGAACCGAATGCTGAAAAATATACGGATACTTGGGACGTGAAAAAATATTCATTATCTAAAAATGGGAAAATGAAGCTTGTTAAAAAGTACGTACAAAAAAACAGGAAAACTAATTATTGATTGTAAAACAGCATGGCCCCTTACAAGGCACATGCTGTTTTGCCTATCATGAAAAGGAATAACTACAAAAAAACTGCCGATGTACGATCAGCAGCTAGGTCAGTCCTTGATCAATTTTCGTTCAAGCAGTTCGACAAGCTGGTACATGATAGTTGCGAAGACAGCGATGATCATCAAGGCAAGCATCACGAGGGTGAAATTGAAGACTTGGAATCCATAGATGATTAGGTAGCCGAGCCCTTTTGCGGAAACTAGGAATTCTCCGACGATGACTCCCACCCATGAGAGTCCCACGTTCACTTTCAAGGTGGAGATGATGGTTGGAAAGGAAGCGGGTAATATGGCTTCCCGGAACGACTGTAACCGTGTGGCACCAAATGTTTGAAGGACTTTCAGGTAGTTTGGGTCGACTTCCCGAAATGCGGTATAGACGACAATCGTGGTGATGATGATGGAAATGATCGCTCCCATGGAAATAATCGAAGGGAAGCCGGGACCGAATGCGACGATGATGATGGGACCAAGGGCCACTTTTGGCATCGCATTTAAAATGACGAGATAGGGATCAAGGATATTGGATAGTCTAGGAGACCACCAAAGTACGGAAGCGAGCACCGTCCCAAGCAGTGTTCCGATAAGAAAGCCGAGTACGGTTTCGAATAGCGTCACGCCCGAATGGGAGAGCAGGGAACCATCAGCCACTTTCGTTAAAAATAACTGCCAGACTTTCGAAGGGGAACTGAAGATGAGCGGATCGATCCATTTCATCCGTGAAAACAACTCCCACCCACTGAAAAAGACGATGAAAATGAGGAGCTGATAAACACGGACCAGCTTTTTTTCTTTTTTCAACGAGGCTTTATATTGGCCATGAAGCTGTTCAATATTCAAGACTTTCAAGCTCCTTCCAAATTGTTTGGAATAACGCGGTGTACTCTGGATGGTTACGGGCATGGAATGGTGTCAGTTCACGCAGTTCCATGGGCACATCGAATGTCTTATGAATTTTACCCGGTTTCGCAGCGAACAGATAGATCCGGTCACTCATCGCAATCGCTTCACCGATATCATGGGTCACAAGGACAGCAGTCTTTCCGAATGATTTCAGTGTTTCCGATACAAGGTCCTCGAGTTTCAGTTTCGTTTGATAATCCAGGGCAGAAAATGGTTCATCAAGAAGCAGGATCTTCGGGTCAACGGCGAGAGTCCGGGCCAGGGCGGCACGTTGCCTCATTCCACCAGAGAGTTCGCGTGGATACGACTTTTCAGATCCGGCCAACCCCACCTCATTCAATAACTTCAACGCTTTGACCCGTTCTAATCCTTCATTTTTCTTCAATAGACGTAACCCCAACGTAACATTTTCATCTATCGTCTTCCATGGAAAGAGGTAATCCTGTTGAAGCATATAGCCAATCGGAAAATCATGATCCGTCCCAAGCGGTTCGTTTTCGAGCAGGATTTTCCCAGAAGTGGGTGGAAACAGTCCGGCGATGATGGAAAGCAGGGTCGTTTTCCCGCAACCGCTCGGGCCAAGAAAAGAGACGAATTCACCTTTTTCAATATCGAGAGAAATGCCCCCAAGTGCGGTTTGGGCCGCCTGATTTGAAAAATACGTGTGGTGAATGTCTTCGATCGTCAAAAATCCCATGAGACATCCTCCTTACTCTGTACCTTATTTGGTGACTTCTTTTGCAAAGTCCGTATTGACAAGCTCATCATGGCTGATGCGTGTAGGCAATTCACCGGCTTCGTCCATGATATCCTGCAAGTTATTCCATTCTTCTTCATCCAGAATCGGATCCGGTGCAAAGGAACCTTGCTCCTTGTAACGGTCGATAACGGTCTCCATCGTCTCAACGTCGATATCATCGAAGAATGGTTGGATCACTTTGGCGACTTCTGCTGCATCATTTTCCTGCACCCAATCCTGTGCCTTCTTCAAGGCTCGAGTAAATTTCTCTACGGTCTCTTTATCGTCCTTCAGATAACTTTCCTTGGCCATAAAGGTGGTATAGGGAAGATGACCGGACTCTGCACCAAAGGAAGCGACAATATGGCCCTTGCCTTCTTTCTCGAACACACTGGCAGTCGGTTCGAACAATTGGACGAAATCACCTGTACCGGATGCGAAGGCAATGGATAACAAGATACATACTTTTTTGAGGATCATGGTATGGGAAGATTAGTGAATCTATTTTTATGGTCTATGTCATGATTTCCAGTTTGGCGGAATAAATAGAGGGGGAGAGTTTTGAGTTAAAATGAATAAAAAAACCTTCAATCCTTTTCAGATTGAAGGTTATCGAATATTAATTATAGGCTTTTTCTTTTTTTTTGTGTAAACCAAGTACCTCTGCTGTAGAAGCATGAACTTCTTCAAGAACGTCTGGGTTATCTTTCAAGGAAATGCCGTAAGACGGAATCATTTCTTTAAGTTTCGGTTCCCATTCTTGCTTCTGTTCAGGGAAGCATTTGTCGATGATTTGAAGCATAACATGAACGGCTGTTGAAGCACCTGGTGATGCACCCAATAATGCGGCAATCGAACCGTCAGCCCCTGTAATGACTTCCGTACCAAATTGAAGCGTTCCTTTTCCTTTATCCGTATCTTTGATAACTTGAACACGTTGTCCAGCTACGACCAAATCCCAATCTTCAACTTTAGCGTTAGGGATGAACTCACGTAATTCTTCAACGCGTTGTTCTTTCGATAACATAAGTTGCTGAACCAGATATTTAGTCAAAGGCAATTCTTTTGCGCCAGCTGATAACATCGTCAAGACATTATTCGGTTTGACGGAAGTGATTAAATCAAACATGGAACCTGTTTTCAGGAACTTCGGTGAGAAGCCGGCAAACGGTCCGAATAGCAATGATTTTTTATTATCGATGAATCGTGTGTCAAGATGCGGAACAGACATTGGTGGAGCACCAACTTTAGCTTTTCCGTATACTTTGGCATGATGTTGCTCGATGATTTCTGGATTATTACATACCATGAAGATCCCGCTGACAGGGAATCCACCAATATGCTTCCCTTCAGGGATACCGGATTTTTGCAGTAAGTGCAAGCTTCCGCCCCCGCCGCCGATGAAGACGAATTTAGCATTATGGCGTTCAACATTACCCTTGGCGTTACGAACTTTCAATTCCCAAGAACCGTCGTTAGCCCGTTTAATGTTATCAACAGAATGTTTATATTTAATATCTACATTTTTATTTTCTAAGTGGTCAAATAACATACGCGACAAGGCACCAAAGTTAACATCTGTTCCAGAGTCGATTTTAGTGGCCGCAATGCGGTCATTCGATGGACGGTTTTCCATGATAAGTGGAATCCATTCCTTTAATTTTGCAGGGTCTTCAGAAAATTCCATCCCTTGGAATAGAGGGCTTTCAGATAGCGCTTTAAAACGTTTCTTTAAGAACGCAATATTTTCTTCCCCTTGAACCATGCTCATATGTGGCAATGACGTGATGAAGTCTTGTGGATTATTTATCAGCTTGTTCTTTACAAGATAAGACCAAAACTGAGTTGAAAGTTGAAATTGTTCGTTAATTTTAAGGGCCTTGCTAATATCAATAGAACCATCTGGTTTTTCAGTTGTGTAATTAAGTTCACACAGTGCTGCATGACCTGTCCCCGCATTATTCCACTCGTTAGAGCTTTCTTCCCCCGCGCTTTCAAGCTTTTCGAACACCTTGATTTCCCATTCCGGTACTAGTTCTTTAAGCATTGTCCCCAAAGTCGCGCTCATGATCCCGGCACCAATTAAGATGACGTCTGTTTTGATTTCTCCGTTGCTCATCATTACCATCCTTATACCCTAAAATTTGCAGAAAGGATGTAGGTGGTCCTGCTTAGGCGTCACAATAAGCCAAGGCGTGACCTGGTCACACATCATTCCTGTCTTTATTATAAGCATATCATACTGTATTGCTTTTTTTAATAGATTAAAATAGCCAATAATACTATATCGTTAAAATATAGATGATGTGAAGTAGTGAACGTAAATTATATCGCTGCTTTGGTTATGAGCATAAACCCAATACCAATAGGTAAAACCAATGAAACATGACCTACCTTATACATTATCTCCATTATATCTTAAAAACACTCTCAGAAAAAGTTTATCCAATTGGATTTTCCGCCCGAATTTCTTATAGAAGGAAAGTAATGGAGAACGTGAATAAAGACGAAATATGGGACTGTATTGTTTGATAAATCCGGTCGATATTTATTTTACACCTTTTAATGAAAAGAATGCATATTAAATGTAAAAAAAGAGCATTTTAATTATTTGGTTTGCTACTCGATTATCGATAAAGTTCAATAATCTGGTTGGCAATGTATTCGGAACTGAAATGAACGCCATCTTTAAGCCACCACATGATGACACCCAAGATGGAGGAGGCGAGAATATCCATGGATAATGCTACTTCCTTTGTCCGGTCCCTTACACGTTTTATGGCAATGGAGTCCTTTAAGATCATATGCAATTTTTTCTTGAACCCCGGGTGGGCAAAAAGCACGGCAAAAAGCTTTCGGTGTTTATAAAAGTAATCCAAAAACGTAATTAATTGCTCTTCATGATTCAAATTATCAATTTGCAGGATGGGTGACAATTCCGACGATAAGTCGTCGAAAATATCATAGACCAACTGTTTTAATAAATCATTAATATCGACAAAGTGTAAATAAAAAGTTGCACGATTCAGCTCTGCGCGGTCCGATATCTTTTGTACGGTAAGCTTCGATATATCAGGGTTTTCCATCAGTATATCTGTGACGGCCTTTTTAATCATTCGCTTAGAGCGAAGGGCACGGGGATCCTGCTTTTTTTGTGTCGACAACGTAAACCTCCTTCATCTATTATCTCGAACTTCTTCAATATTTTTTAAAAATCTGTTGTTTAATTAACACTTCATAACAAATTGTGAATAGGCATCCAAAAAAATGAATGGTACTATCTATTTTATTGACAAGGTGTTAAAAAAGCAAATGAAGTGAGGGGTAATATGTCGGAACCAATCAATAAAAAGGTATTATTAACCGTGTTGATTTTAGGGTGTTTTTTATCCACTTTAAATCAAACCCTTTTAAACGTTGCACTAAGTAACTTAATGGAGGTATTTTCTGTATCTGCTACAACCGTGCAGTGGATATCCACTGGGTTTATGTTGGTGAATGGGGTGTTAATCCCGATTACGGCCTATTTAATGAAACGTTTTTCTACACGCCAATTATTTATAAGTTCGATGCTGTTTTTATTAATTGGCTCTATTTTGTGCGCGGTAGCACCGAATTTCGCTATTTTACTGATGGGACGTATGATTCAGGCCATTGGGGCAGGAATTATTATGCCATTGCTAATGAGCGTCGTCATGTTTATTTTCCCTCCAGAAAAAAGGGGAAGCATGATGGGGTTGATGGGACTGGCGATCATATTCGCTCCAGCCATTGCACCGACATTGGCCGGTTTCGTTATTGAATATTATTCATGGCGCTGGTTATTCATCGGGATCATTCCATTTGTCGTGATCGTCATATTATTAGCGGTGAAATATTTAATCAATGTTTCGGAAACGGAAAAAGTGAAGTTGGATGTAGCAAGTGTTATTTTATCAACCATCGGATTTGGTCTTATTCTATATGGCTTCAGTAATGCCGGGAGCCATGGGTGGGATGATAAGGTTGTCATAATGACCATACTTGTAGGGATCGTGACGATAGCGATTTTCTGTATGAGACAAATAAAATCATCTGATCCGTTCCTTAACTTATCGGTTTTTAAGAATAAAGTATTTACGCTAACTTCCATCATTAACATCTTCGTTACGATGATGATGTATGCGGATATGATCCTATTGCCGATCTATTTACAAAATGGTCGAGGATTCACTGCATTTGACGCCGGTTTATTATTATTGCCGGGTGCTATCATCAACGCCTTGATGTCTCCGGTCACGGGGAAATTGTTTGACCGCTTAGGCGCGAAACCGGTATTCATCATCGGGTTGATTTTCATCATTCCGTCCATGTGGGTGGTTACAGATTTAACCGAATCGACGACCTTCGTCTTTTTGATGGTGCGGACCATTTTCCTTCGCATAGGATTGAGCTTTATTACGATGCCATTAAACACGGCTGGTTTGAATGCCTTACCGAAAACACTAGTGACACATGGTACAGCCGTGAATAATACGGTTCGCCAAATTGCAGGGGCAATTGGAACGGCTATTGTCGTTACCGTGTTTACGGCACAAACGACAAAGCATGCGGACACATTGTTGGGGGATACACCAAATGCTACAGGTGAATCCATCCGCGCACTAGCTTCGATCTTGGGTTCGAGTGATGCCTATTATTTCATGACCATCCTAGCGATTATCGCGTTCGTGTTAACCCTGTTTGTTCCGTCTAAAGCAAAGATTAAACAACCATCATAATTGGTCAGCCAGTACTTTCGGGTACTGGCTTTTTTCTATCCTTATGTATCTCATTCTGCCCCAGTATTCTACGGGTAGTGATTAGAAGACTATTAATACTATCATCGTGACGGCCATAGATTATAGGAATCCATGGCAACGGGGTGATGGCGATGACAGAGGAAGCAAATGGAGGGAAAGGGAAACTGATTGTATGGGACACAACGGAATACCAGCACAGAACAGATGAAGAATACGATTATTTGTTGGAGATCTCCGATTATAAGGTGAAGGTGACTTTGAAGTTCGCTAAGAGTGAGGCGAGGAACGAGGTGGCGAGAAAAGGGCTTAAAGCGTTTTTTAGGGGGATATGGTTTTGAGGCACCGTTTTAATGAGGGTTTTATTTTAACCGAATGAAACAGGGAAAAAGGGGTGTGCAAATGAAACGGGTTTGGTGCCTGTATCGAGTATCCACCATGAAGCAGATGGCTACGGATGATGATATTCCCATTCAAAAAAACGCATGCCAAGAATTCGTGAAAAATAGGCCGGATTGGCGCATCACTCAGGAATTAATAGAAAAAGGGGTTTCGGGCTGGTCGAAGAAAGCGGACGAAAGGGATGCCCTGAATACGATTAAACAAGGGGCCCTGGACAAGGAATTGGATGTTCTTTTGGTGTTCATGTTTGACCGATTAGGGAGGCGGGAGGATGAAACGCCTTTAATCGTCAATTTCCTGAATCAGAATGCCGTAGAGGTCTGGTCCACGCAAGAAGGAAAGCGGAACACGGAAACACATATCGACAAGCTGTTGAACTATATCAGTTTCTGGCAATCCGACGGGGAAAGCCAGAAAACTTCTATGAGGGTACGGGAAGCTAAAAAGCAGCTAAGTGAGCAAGGCTATTTTCAAGGTGGGGCCGCCCCGATTGGTTATAGAATCCTTGAAACAGACCGGGTGCATTGGAAGAACAAAGACAGACACCTGAAAGAGTTGGCGGTGGATGAGGAAGAGTCCGCCATGATAAAGCTGGTTTTCCGTTTATACGTGGACCGACACATGGGGTATCGAAAAATTGTTGATTACTTGAACAACAAAGGCTATCGAAATAGGGACGGGAACATATATGGGGTAAGTACCATTCAGCGCATCTTGGCCAACCCGATTTATATCGGGAACAAACGCTATAAAGGCTTTAATGGGGAAGACGGAAATACACAGCCATATAATGAGAAGTTACGAATTATTCCGGATGAAGTATTCAAGGAAGCGGAGCGGATCAGGAGTGCAAGGAGCAGTAAATTAAACCGGCAAGACAAGGAAGGCATCCCGTTGGCAGGGAAGCTGATGCTTTCGGGGTTGGCCTATTGCCAGTATTGTGGGGCAAAGTTGAGTGGCAACTACTTGTACCGCAAAAGTAAGGGGAAGGAGGATCACTCCGCCAAAGTTATGTATCGCTATAGGTGCCCGCTTAATAAAGGCAGGATGAATGGCGAACATGTAAGCAGTACGTGGGAAGGCAGAAAATACGATGCCATCGTGATGAAAAGGGTGAAGGCCGTTCTGTCTCAACTGGATATAGGCTCCTACTTCGCTCTCTCCTCTCACAAGGCATCACATCTAGCCCAGCTTGAGCGGAACCTAAAGCAGCTGGAGAAGGAACATCAGGTTCTGACGAAGCAATTGGCTAAGCTACATGGTGAAATCATCAAATCATTGGGGGGAGATAGTGCATTTACCCCGGACCAACTGTCGGGTGCCATGGGAAGTGTAGAGAAAAAGATAGCTGAAAGTACGGCACGTATGACAGGATTGAAAGCAAATATCGAAAAGGAAGCCTCATCAAGGCATGTCGATCTAGCTGACCAGTGGGAGGTCGAATTCGAGCAGGCGGACAATGATTTGAAAAAGGCTATGCTTTCCAGGGTTGTGGATAAAGTGGTTTTTGGAAAAAATGAAGTCCAGATTACGTTCAATTTAGCTCTTCGGGAATGTTTACATGAAAATACGGAGGAACTTCCTGATAGCGAGGCGCCTTGAAGTATGCATTTTGTTACTGGATGCGAATGCGGTCGCGATGTTCGCAAAATCAATATTCTGAATGAGCGTCAGATCTTTTTGCGGGTCGATATTGTGTTTTTTCAAGACAAATTCCCCCGCCATTTGCGGCATTCCGCCTTTACGCTGTCCGAGGAAGGTGGAGTCTTTCAACATATCCCATTCAAAATTTTCAATCTTTTCACGTGAAACAAGGAAGGTCCCATCCGTTTGCGTTAGCTGGGCAAAGTTAATGACCGGGTCACTGGACCCTTGCGCCTGGACATAGATGGATGTTTCCGATCCGACGAGTGCAATGTCCGCACCATCAGACAGTAGAGTGGTCATCGTCTTATCGCCGCCAGCAGTCGTTTTTAAATCGATTTTTAGGCCTTCTTCTTCAAAAAAACCTTTTTCAATCGCGACATATTGCGGCGTATAGAAAAGCGAGCGTGTCACTTCGGCCACACGGACCTTCGTCGTTTCTTCTTTCTTTGAACCACATGCCCCAAGGGGAATGACTAGCATGCATACAAGTAAAAATAGGACACCCGCTTTACACCATTTCTTCAATTTACCTTCCTCCTTGATATATAGGAATTTTGCCTATCTTATCGTATGAACGAGTGGGAAAATGGTGAATGCCTAACAGGGGATAAAATCGATTGAATGTTTTACAATAAGGGAAACAGAAAGGGGGAGCGGAACATGGAGAACGGAAGGATGATTTCAAAGCAACGGTTCCCTTCACCACATCCTGGCATTCACCTTTTTTTAGTCACATACATGTCTCAAGGTTTGAAGGTAAAGGGATTACTGGCTGAGCCGGTGGATGGGGACATTCACGATGCTTTCCTTTATTTACGGGGTGGCATTAAAAACGTCGGCAAGGTAAGGCCTGGACGTATCATCCAGTATGCGGCAGAAGGGTTCATCGTCTTTGCCCCGTTTTATAGGGGCAACCAAGGCGGCGAGGGGGACGAGGATTTTGCCGGAGAAGATCGGTTCGATGCGATAGCAGGCTTTAACCTGTTGGAGCAGCATCCACGGGTGAATAAGGAGCATATTCATATCCTCGGCTTTTCCCGGGGTGGCATCATGGCACTATGGACGGCGATCCATTGTCAGACGGCTGCGTCCCTTGTCACATGGGGTGGAGTGTCGGATATGTTCATGACGTATGTCGAACGAGTCGATATGCGGCGGATGATGAAGAGGGTCATCGGTGGTAGTCCTAAGAAATGCCCGGAGCAATATGAATACAGGACGCCGTTGTTTGCCATCGAGGAATTGAATGTTCCGGTTCTGATCATTCATGGGGAAAGGGATGATAATGTATCGGTGGAACACGCCTATCGACTGGAAAAAAGGTTGAAGGCCCACGATAAGCCTGTCGAAAGTTGGTATTTCCCACAATTCACGCATTTTTTCCCGCCTGCGGTCAATCGAAAAGTGGTCGAAGATTTAACAACTTGGATGAAAAGTAAAACCGAATAATGGTAGAATGAAGTATATTGACCAGAGGAGGAGATATACATGGGCATGCCTATGGAACTCAACACCATGATCGTGACAAAGGGAAACGAAATTCGTGAAGAAGAAAATGTGTTCAGCCTGACGAAAGCCGGGTACCGAATATATCCAATCGACATCCCGATTGATGTCCGTAAAACGATTCAATCCGATTCAAGTGGAACGGCCGTCATCCGCAAAGTCGAATGGATGAATGAAAAAACCAACATTACATATCAATTGATCTCACTGAATTCAACGAATTGAATACATGAAGCGCATGCGAATCTAGCATGCGCTTTTTTATGTGGTAGAGAACGGACGGAATTCGACCGAACTATCCAGCATTCCGCCATTGGTGGCACATAATTCGACGTTCGTGCGATTAATTCGACATTCACGCGGATAATTCAACATTCACAGCGTGCAGACCGGTCGTGGGCCGTTGATTCGCCCACGTTATAAGATCAAACCGAAATTTTATGAAGAATTGTTTGATATTTATAAAAAATCCGGGACACCGGAGTATAATGGATGAGATATTGCTGTTGAAAGAAGGAATGTAGATGGAGGATATTAATCTTTATACGTTGCTGTTTTTGGTGATAGCGGGTTTCATCGCTGCGTTCATTGATTCTGTTGTGGGCGGGGGCGGTCTTATT
The DNA here is from genome assembly GCF_044762055.1 of Peribacillus sp. NPDC097198. Taxonomy (NCBI): domain Bacteria; kingdom Bacillati; phylum Bacillota; class Bacilli; order Caryophanales; family Bacillaceae; genus Peribacillus; species Peribacillus sp. NPDC097198. The sequence goes on from NZ_JBIWDO010000005.1 coordinate 38,857, forward strand.
TCCATACCTGCTTTATTGTTTACGGGAATTTCACCATCTGCGGCTTTAGCGACGAATAAGTTTTCGAGCTCGATGGGTTCCTTGACGAGTACGATTTCATTTATTCGGGCAGGGAAAGTGAACTTCAAATTTGTCATCAAGTTTTTGCCGCTGACCATAATCGGGTCGATATTGGGGGCCTATGTCGTTCACTTTGTTTCGCCTGACATATTGAAGCCGTTGATTCTGTTGATATTAGTGATTGTCGCGATTTACACGATCGTCAAAAAGGATTGGGGTAAAGAAACCTTGTATAAGGGATTGACCCGGAATAAGCTCATCCTGATGTTAGTGGTCATTTTTGCAATTGGTTTTTACGATGGTTTTCTTGGACCAGGGACGGGTTCTTTTTTATTGTTTGCCTTTTTGATCATAGGATTTGATTTTGTTCAAGCGGCTGGCAATGCCAAGATTTTGAACTTTGGCAGTAATATTGCAGCACTCGTTGTTTTCCTATCGATGGGCACGGTCAATTTTGCTTACGGAATTCCGATGGGAATCGCCATGGTGGCCGGGGCTTTAGTCGGGACGAACTTCGCGATTAAAAAGGGATCTTCCTATGTTAGGCTATTATTCATTTGCGTCACCGTCTTATTGATCGGCAAGAATATCTTAAACTATTTCCATGTGATTTAAATGCAAGTATACATACCAGTGGCCGTGGAATGATCTGCGGCTGCTTTTCCCTGTTTACAGAATGGAATTTCTGTGTGATAATTGCCTGACGAACGTTCGTTAGGATAATGAGCGTACCAGTGCGGGTAAAATATTGGTTGATGAAGGGTGAAGGTAATGAAAAGTGAAGAAATTAAAAAAGCGGCACTCAAACATTTTGCGGTTAACGGATATGAGGGCACGTCGCTTTCTCAAATAGCTGATGATGTGGGAATTAAAAAACAATCGATTTATTCTCATTTTAAAGGAAAGGATGATTTATTTTTAGCCGTCCTTACAGATGCCAAGGAGATGGAGCTATCCTTCTATGAGGCGTATTTTAAGCAAAAACAAGATCCGGAAAGGATGCTATATGGATTCTTGGATGAGATGAGAAGGATGTTTCAGGAAAATGAGAATTTAAAGTTCTGGCTCAGGATGGAGTTCTTTCCGCCTACCCATTTGTATAAAGAGGTGCAGCAGGAAGCGGCGGATCTCGAGAATCAACAGGAAGCACTGTTAGAAAAGTTATTCGATTCATGGATAGCAGAAGGGGCGATTCGTTCGGGAAATGCCCGGACGCTAACATTGGCCTACACAGGTGTGATCGTGGCCATCTTGGTCGAACTTGTATACTCCGATGACCCTAAGCGGTTGGAAGATAAATTTGACGCATTATGGACCGTATTTTGGAGCGGAATTTCCAAGTAAGGTTAAGCAATAGGAGATGGGAACATGGCAATGAGAGAACAACAACAGAAAAGTCTTCTGGAAATAGAATCGACAGGAAAGATCTTCTTACGCTATTTGATTCCTTCCATGATCGGAATGATCTTGATGGCATTGAACTTTGTCGTCGATGGCGTCATGGTCGGTAACAAACTTGGGTCCGTTGCCCTTGCAGGGGTAAATATTGCTGGGCCCATTTATACCATTTTTGTCGCCATGTCGATCTGGATTGGTGTCGGCGGTGCAACGCTATACTCCCAAAGCATGGGAGCGAAGGATTATGTGCGTTCCCGCTTCATTTTTACGCATTCCATCGTTCTAATTACAGGCTTCACCATCGTCATTGGTTTGATTGCCTATATGTTTCACAATCAGCTCGTTTTCGCATTAGGGGCAAATGAAGCGACCGCTCCCTTTGCGACGGATTATATGAACGTTTTCTTGATGCTCGGTTTTGTTTTCACCTTAGAAAATGCCTTGAGTATTTTTATCCGGAATAATGGAAATCCGACACTGGCCATGACGGCATTGATCGTGACGGCTGTTTCGAATTTCGTATTGAACTATATCATTTTGTATGTGTTCGATTTAGGGGTGCGTGAAATCGCGTTTGGGACAATCACCGCGTCGGCGCTTGGAATCGTCGTGCTTTCCGCCCATTTCTTCACGAAGAAAAATACCCTTCGTCTGGTCAAGTTCCGTTTTGATAAGCGGCTTTTCCTTTTGACCATGTCCATCGGTTTTCCCAGCTTTTTATCTGAACTCGGTGTATCCGTCTTTACGATTGCGCATAACAATGTGTTTTCCCGGTTGGCGGGAACGGACGGATTGTCCGCCTTTTCCATCGTCAATTATGCCCACAGTGTGATGCTATTGATGTTTCTTGGCATCGGGTCGGCCATCCAACCGCTCGTTAGCTATTACCATGGAGCAAAAGATGAGAAGCGAAAACGCGAGACGGTTCGCATCGCCATTTTTACGGCCATCGGTGCGGGGGTATTCATTACCTTACTCGGACAAGTGACGGCACCGTATATAGTTGCTTTATTCGGGGACTTTTCACAAGACGTGAAGGAACTTGCGACAATCGGCATTCGGATTTTCTTTGGCGGGTATATTCTGATGGGGGTCAACTTCGTCATGATGACCTATTTTCAATCGGTCGGGCAAGTCAAGATGGCAGCCTGGATCACGATTGGCCGGGAATTTCTCTTCATGCTCATATTCCTGGTAACCCTTCCTTTCCTATTCGGAACCAATGCGGCATGGCTGTCGATTCCTTTATCAGAAGTAGTCATTTTCTGTACCATCCTGCTTTATTTGAAAAGAGAAGGTACGTTTTTTGGTAAAAGAGGTCATGGAATTTAGAGATCACCTATTCGGTGGTCTTTTTTTGTTTTTTAAAATTTCTGAAAAAATATTGACAGAATGATCCACCCTGTTATATATTATTAATACAATAAATAATTTGTTATATAACAGAGGAGGAAAAGTAAAATGAATATGTATACTAAAGCGTATGAAACCTATTTAATGATTTGCGAAAGATATGGAATCGAGTCGATTAACTTTCACCATTTCATCAAACATTTAACCGAGGATCAGTTAGACGAATACAGCAAATTAGCCATTTAAATTGAAAAGGACGTGTTCTTGTAGATGGATCTAGCCGATGTGGAAGCCCTATAGAAACCCCACCCGTTACGAATAGTAGAGGTGGGGTTTTGTTATGTCTAAAAAGAAAAAGAGATATGGATAAGACGAGGAAACCTAATGACTCTTTAACGAGCATTAGGTTTTTTTTTCCTTGAAGTGACAAAATATTATGTAGAATATGGTAAAATGGATATAGGACTTTATACTCTTATATGATGGTCAAAGAAGATAGAAAACCGACTTGGGGGATGCTATATGAAATTAACTGTATCAAAAAAATTATGGGGTAGTTTTTTATCTTTACTTGTATTTTTATTGGCCATTGGAACTGTATATTTGTTGATTATCGATGATCTTAATAAACAATATACGTTTTTATTGGATAATCGCGTGAAAAAGACTCAACTTGTGGATGACCTGATCATCAATCAGCAAGATTACTCCAACGATATTCGGGGATATATGATCTATGGAGATGCCAAGTATTTAGAAGGCCGGTCCGAGAAGTATGATAGGTTTGAAGGTGCCTATAAAGAGTTAGAAAAGACGATGGAAAAGAAAGAAGATCGGGTTTTACTGGAAGAGGCATATAAAGCAAAACAGAAGTATACAGAACTTTCAGAACAAATAATCAATAATGTCCAGAAAGAGAAAACACAGGAAGCTTTGGTCATTGCGAAAGAGACCAGTGTACTAGAAGAAATAATCATCGAAAAAGCCATACAGTTAAGTGACAACCAGAAGGTTTATATGCAAGAGAAAAGGAAAGAGATTGATGCTTTGGTGAAGGATATGCTGAGCTTCATCACGTTGGTCATCATCGGAGGCTTCATACTTAGTATCGTAATGCCGACTGTCCTGAGTCGCAGCATTACCCGCCCGGTCCGCAAGCTCACTGCGGCTATTGGTGAGGTTGCTGGAGGGAATCTCCAGGTGGAAAGCATACAGGTCAGGAACAAGGATGAGATTGGGGAAATGGCCGGTGCATTCAACAAAATGGTTAATGAACTGAAGTCGATAGTCTCGAGTATGAGGGATTCTTCGAGCCAGTTAGCCGTTCAAGCGGAGCAAATGTCGGCCAGTTCCGAGGAAAGCCTTGCCTCTTCGGAGATGGTTGCTAAAACGGCAGAGGATAATATGCAAGGAACGAATCAGCAGGTGGTCATTATTGAAAATTCGGTGGATTCCATGAATGAAATGGCTGCAGCCGTCGGGAGAGTTACGGAAAGCAATGTCGACATGCTTCAATCTGCTGAAACGGTGAATTCGCTAGTTCGTGAGGGATCATCCAGCATGAATGCGGTGACAAAGGAAATGAATCATATCAATTCCACCATTCAGGACTCGGCGAAAATCATGGAAATGATGACGAGCCATTCAAGTGATATTCAAAGAGTGACAGCCTTGATTACGGACATTTCCGACCAAACCAATTTACTGGCATTGAATGCCGCGATCGAGGCTGCCCGTGCCGGGGATCATGGAAAGGGTTTTGCGGTCGTGGCAGATGAAGTCCGGAAACTGGCTGAGCAATCGAAATTGTCCGCTTCAGAGATTGCAAACATGGTCAGCATGATTCAAGATGCGACCAAAAAAGGGGTGGAATCCATCAAGATGGGAACCAAGAAAGCCGAAGATGGACTCATTGCATCGGAGAATTCCTTGCAGGTGTTCGACCAGATCAAAGTGGCAGTCGGTGAAGTGGGAAAACGGATAGAGTCGGCATCCAATGCTATCGAAGACATTCAAGCCATGACCGAAGAGGTGGCAGCAGGGGCCACTTCCGTAAAGGAAATTGCGGTGAGCGCTGCTGAACGGGCACATGATACAAGTGCAGCCACAGAAGAGCAGCTAGCGGCGAATGAACAGATTACGACAGGCGCCCAATCACTAGCAATCCTGGCCGAAAACCTACAGAAGGAAGTAAGCCATTTCAAGATTTAGGAACACGATGAAGAGCCCGAACGATGAACACCACTCCCACGGTGTTTTAGTCGTTCGGGTTTTTTCTGTTGCAATGCGGCTTGTCACATGAAATAGGAGGAAGGGGATGGGGATAGCCAAGGGGTGTGCGCGTAGAAAGCTAATGTGGGGAAGAGGAGGATATCCAGGGACTATGCATTCTTGCTTTGATGATAAAGAAAAGGACCAAGCGATTTTCGCTTGGTCCTTTTTCCTATCTTTATTATGCAATCGGCCCGCCAAGTTCTTCGATTTCGTTTGGTACGCTACCGAATTTCTTAAAGTTTGCACGGAATTGAGCGGCAAGGTCTTTTGCTGATTTTGTGTATGCAGCAGGGTCTGCCCATGTTTTGATTGGTTGAAGCACTTCATCAGGAACACCAGGAACATGAACCGGAATGTTCAAGCCGAAGATATCATCTTGAACGGTTTCAATGTTGGCTAATTCACCTTCAAGTGCTGCTTGGATCATGGCACGAGTATAAGCAAGCTTCATACGGCTTCCAGTTCCATAAGCTCCGCCAGTCCATCCTGTGTTAACCAGGTATACTTTTGCGTCATGCTCGTCGATTTTTTCTCCAAGCATTTCAGCATAGCGTGTAGCAGGAAGTGGTAGGAAAGGTGAACCGAAGCATGTAGAGAATGTTGCTTCAGGAGACGTCACGCCTCTTTCTGTACCTGCCAATTTGCTTGTGTATCCGCTCAAGAAGTGGAACATGGCTTGTTCTTTAGAAAGTTTGCTGATTGGAGGCAGTACGCCAGAAGCATCAGCCGTTAAGAAAATGATTGTATTCGGGTGTCCCGCAATACTTGGATTCACGATGTTATCGATCGCTTGCATTTGGTATGCAGCACGGGTGTTTTCCGTTAATGAGCTGTCATCGTAATCCGCCACGCGTGTTTCGGGATCTACCACGACATTTTCCAATACGGCGCCGAAACGGATGGCGTCGAAGATCTGTGGTTCTTTTTCACGTGAAAGGTTGATGGTTTTTGCATAGCATCCGCCTTCGATGTTGAATACACCGTTAGAAGACCAGCCGTGTTCGTCATCACCGATCAGTTTACGGTTCGTGTCGGCAGATAAAGTCGTTTTACCAGTACCGGACAATCCGAAGAATAAAGCGACATCGCCTTCACGACCTACGTTTGCCGAACAATGCATTGGAAGGATTTCTTCTTCCGGAAGTAGGTAGTTCATGATTGAGAAAATCGATTTCTTCATTTCACCTGCGTATTCAGTTCCACCGATTAGGATAGTACGGCGTTCGAATGATACCATGATGAACGTTTCGGATTGCGTTCCATCAACTGCTGGATCCGCTTTGAAATTAGGTGCGGAAAGGATGGTGAATTCTGCTTCGTGCCCTCTTAGTTCTTCCTCATTCGGACGGATGAACAATGTATGAGCGAAAAGGTTGTGCCAAGCATATTCATTAACCACTCGGATAGGAAGGCGTGATGATTCGTCTGCTCCAGCAAAACCTTTGAAGACAAAGACTTCTTCTTTTGTCTTTAAGTAGTCCACAACTTTACTATATAGTTTATTGAATACTTCCTCGGAAATGGGTTGGTTCACTGGGCCCCAGTCAATTTTGTCCTTTACAGAAGCTTCTTCCACAATATATTTATCTTTAGGTGAACGGCCCGTGTATTTGCCCGTTTCAGCTTTTACTGCGCCGGTTGAAGTTAAAACGCCTTCATTTCTGCTTAATACTTTTTCAACTAATTGAGGAACTGAGAGTTGAGTTTGCACATTATTTCCTGCTAATAATTGGTGTAACTCATTAACGTCAACAGAATTCATATATGAGATACCTTCCTTTGTTTAAGTTTTTATAATACAATTAGTATAACACATTGGATTAAATAGTCTATACTATTTAACTTTTTTTGTGAATGAAAATGGAATAGTCACATTAATCAATTATCTCACTTCGAGTGTAACCTTATGTATAGTGCGGGCATATACTTGCAGTGAGTCATCCTGGATGGATGTTTTTGAATCTGGTTGAATCGGGAGACGATCTGGATGAAGTGAATCTAGGATGTGAAAAACGATTGCTGCCACAAGTCTTTGTGAAGTCCCGTTTTAGGATTAGTGTACCTTTTCATTTATAATAGGAAGAAAAGAAGTGAACAACCATTTATGTATCTGAAAAAGGGATGAATATGGGGGTCGGATGGTATGTTCATTTTGTCCGATTTATCCATTGTAAGTCAATGGTCTTATCTTCTTAGTTTACACTCTTTAAGGATACTATTTATAGTCCGGCTGTGCCAGATAAAAAGTTTTTTTATTTTTCATTGGGGAAAAATGTTCTTTTTAGAAAAACATTGACAAATTCCGACTAAATACGATAGTATCTTAAATTGTACGGATTCTCTTATCCCGAGTTGGTGGAGGGACAGGCCCTTTGAAACCCAGCAACCTGCCATATTGAACTTGACTCCAAGGTCAATCGCCGAAAATAAAGCGATGAACCTTCAAGGAATAGTGGTGATGGTGCTAACCTGAGCAAGGTAAAAAACCCTTGAACGATAAGAGTGAAAGGATAGATGATAGAATTTTTAAACCTTTCCTCATTTGCCAGGGAAGGTTTTTGTGTTTTTATTCATTAATTCTGTGTCTATGATTGAAACTAATAAGGGAAACGAGTTCCGTAAAAGATCAGGCTCATGCCTACAACATACTAACTTCCAAGGAGGAAATAAGATGTCAAAGAAACGTCTATTTACTTCTGAATCTGTGACAGAAGGCCATCCGGATAAAATTTGTGATCAGATTTCAGATTCCATTTTAGATGCAATCCTAGCTAAGGATGCAAATGCGCGCGTTGCGTGTGAAACAAGTGTAACGACAGGTCTTGTACTTGTTGCTGGAGAAATTACAACATCGGCTTACGTGGATATCTCACGCATTGTCCGCGATACGATTGCAGGTATCGGGTACACTCGTGCGAAATATGGTTTCGATGCCGAGACTTGTGCCGTGCTAAGCTCGATCGATGAGCAGTCTGCTGATATTGCAGCGGGTGTTGATAAAGCATTGGAAGCACGTGAAGGTACGATGTCCGATGAGGAAATCGATGCTATCGGTGCAGGGGACCAAGGTCTTATGTTCGGATTCGCGTGCAATGAAACGGAAGAGCTTATGCCACTTCCCATTTCATTGGCTCATAAGCTATCATTCCGTCTTTCTCAAGTTCGTAAAGATGGCACGCTAAGTTATTTACGTCCTGATGGAAAAACGCAAGTAACGGTTGAATATGATGAAAATAACCTACCTGTACGTGTAGACACAATCGTCATCTCCACACAACATGATCCTGAAGTGACACTTGAACAAATTCAAGCCGACTTAAAAGAACATGTGATTAATGCGGTCGTACCGGCTGACTTAATCAATGAAGATACAAAATACTTCATCAACCCGACTGGCCGTTTTGTAATCGGCGGACCTCAAGGGGATGCTGGTCTTACTGGCCGTAAAATCATCGTTGATACGTACGGCGGATACGCTCGTCACGGCGGCGGTGCTTTCTCTGGTAAAGATGCAACAAAAGTGGACCGTTCTGCTGCATATGCCGCTCGTTACGTTGCGAAGAACATCGTAGCTGCTGGCCTGGCTGACAAAGCGGAAGTGCAATTGGCCTACGCAATCGGCGTGGCTAAGCCTGTATCCATCTCAATCGATACATTTGGAACGGGAACAGTAAGTGAAGAGGTGCTAGTGGAATTGGTAGAGGCGAATTTCGACCTACGTCCAGCTGGTATCATCAAGATGCTTGACCTACGTCGCCCAATCTACAAGCAAACAGCTGCATATGGTCACTTCGGCCGTACAGATGTTGATTTGCCTTGGGAGCGTACGGATAAAGCAGAAGCTTTAAAAACACAAGCTAAAGCGTAAATCATATGAGAAAAGGTGCCTTGCTTTAATGCAAGGCACCTTTTTTGATGGGCAAAAATAGGATTAAATATGGCTTCCTAGGGAATAATTCAAGGAATCCTATTTTTAGCTAAGCGTTTTTTTGTAATCATACGATTGGTGTTACTTTATTCGGTCAGCCTGTTTATAGAGTTGTCCTTTTTCAGCATATTCCCGGACAATGCGATCCATATCCTGGCGATCTTCCTCATTAATTTCACGAACGACTTTGGCCGGCCTTCCAAAGGCTAAGGTGTTCGGCGGGATAACCTTTCCTTGGGGGACAAGGCTCCCTGCACCGATGAAGGCACCTTCACCGATTTCCGCTCCATCAAGGATGATCGAACCCATGCCGATGAGGGCTCTCTTTCGAATTTTGCAGCTATGTAGAATGACTTGGTGGCCAATGGTCACTTCATCTTCGATTATCAGTGGGTTATTGGGACTTTGATGAAGTACGCTGTTATCTTGCACGCTTACTCTTTTCCCGATGATGGTGGGTGCCACATCGCCGCGAATGACGGTATTGAACCAGATCGTTGATTCATCACCGATTTTGACATCGCCTGTCACGACGGCATTTTTAGCAAGATAGGCGCTTTCGGAAATTTCTGGTTCCATGCCTTTGAATGGATAAATAATCAATTTTCATCATTTCCTTTCCGAAGTGGATAATTTTGCTGTATTATTTTAATATACCGTATCAAAATAGCCTTGGCTACTATTTGATTGAGCACAATTAATTAGGTTTCGTTTTTGTCGAAAACCGAAAATGTGGTTATAATTTACCATATAGATTATTTTTCATTCTGCATGGAACGTTTACAACTAGAGAAAAGTGAAAGGGGGATTTCGAATGTGGAAATGGGAGACGGACGGAGATGCAAAAGGCGTCATCGTCATTATTCATGGGGCAATGGAGCATCATGGCCGTTACAAGTGGTTAACACAAATGTGGCTTTCAGCCGGATACCATGTCGTCATGGGCGACCTACCCGGGCAGGGAATGACGACACGCGCCTTCCGGGGGCATATCGATTCCTTTGACGAATATTTAGAAGAAGTAAAAAGCTGGATTGAAGATGCATACGATTATTCCCTTCCTGTCTTTTTATTAGGACATAGCATGGGTGGGTTGATTGCGATCCGCCTGCTTCAGGAGGAAGAATGGGACATCGCGGGGGTCATTTTATCATCGCCATGCCTCGGCCTGATGACGCATCCTCCCAAATACTTAACCGCCATTTCACACGGCATGAATATCGTGATGCCAAAATTCCGGGTAGATTCAGGGTTAACTCCCCAAATGGCGACGAGGAATTCGGAAATCCGTGAATCGGATACGAACGATACATTGTACATTACCAGAGTTTCCGTTCGCTGGTATCGGGAGCTTGTACAGGCAATGAAGGATGCTTTTGAAGAGATTCCAGAGTTTCAGGACGTGCCTTTACTGATGATGCAGGGCGGAGATGACAAGGTCGTCAACAAAAAGGCGGTCCGGGAGTGGTTCAACTATAACTTGGCCAGCGAAAAGCAATACAAGGAATGGCCGAAACTATATCATGAAATTTTCAATGAACCGGAGCGGGATGACGTATTTCAATATGCACTGAGTTTCGTTGAAAACCGGTTGAAGATATTGGGCTATGTCGTTTAAATAAGAAAAAAGCTGCTGAGAAACTTCAGCAGCTTTTTGTTTTGGAGGAACTTGTCAAAGACATGTTCGAACGGCTTCAATTCTTCCATCGTGTTCTATCTTCGGTCAATGCAGTCAGGCTAGTGACGAATTGGCCAAATGATTCACTTGTATCTCGTTTGATTTTCTCAGTCAATAAATCTGCCCTGCCAGTAACGAAGTCGATAATTGTTCCATGTTTCTACACCCACTTATCCATTTTTTCCTCATTATAATGGGTAAAAGTTTAAAAGTTCGAAAAAATCGGTCGAAATTACAAAAACACCACCGTTTATTGAACGGTGGTGGGAGTTCTACCTTTTTTCTATCGCAATGAGGAACGGAGGAGAATGAACTTGGTTGATGAAGTCGTATTTCAGGACATGGGCTTTTTGTTGAGACAGGTTCTGTACATAGTGCATCAACGCATCCCGTTCCGTTTCTCCTCCTGGATGGCCGTGATAGATGACGAGGACGATGATGCCCTCTGGCGCCATCATGTCGAACAGTTTTTCAAGAGAAGCGATTGTCGTATCGGCTTGCGTGATGATCGATTTATCGCCTCCAGGTAGATAGCCAAGGTTGTAGATGGCCCCGGTGATCTTTCCCGCATGTTCCCCGGTGATATACGTATCAAGCTGTTCATGTCCATCGTGGACAAGGGTGCAACGCTTTTGTAAATGTTCCGTTTCCAATTTATTCGCGGTAGTGTGAATGGCTTGCTCTTGAATGTCAAAACTATAGACATGACCGGTTTCGCCGACCAATTGGGCGAGAAAGACGGTATCATGGCCGTTGCCCATCGTTCCATCAACGGTGATGTCCCCTTGTTGAACGGCTCTCTCAAGAAGTAGCTTCGCAAAATCCAAAACGCGATTCAGCTTCATGGTGATGGGACCTCCTCTGATTGATAATGTTTTCCCTGCCAGCTATTGCGGCGTTTCAGTTCGGCATCGATGGCGTTCAGGACATCCCATTTATTGACGCTCCACATCGGCCCGATCATCAAGTCTATGGGGCCATCGCCGGTAATGCGGTGGACGATCATTTCTGGGGGAATGACTTCCAACTGATCGCATACGAGATTTACATAATCGTCCCGTTCAAGAAATTCAAGCATCCCTTTTTCATATTGCTTGACCATCGGCGTTCCTTTCAAAAGGTGAAGCAGGTGGATCTTGATTCCCTGGACATCCAGTTTAGCGACTTCACGTGCGGTCTCCATCATCATTGCATAATCTTCGTTAGGCAAGCCATTGATGATGTGGGTACAGACTCGGATCCCGTGTTTACGCAGTTTATCGACGCCTTCCTTGTAGCAAGCATAGTCGTGGGCCCGGTTGATCAAGTTCCCCGTTTCATCATGGACCGTCTGCAGGCCAAGCTCGACCCAAAGATAGGTACGTTGATTCAGTTCGGCTAGATAGTCGACTACATCATCAGGCAGGCAGTCCGGGCGTGTCGCGATGGAAAGCCCGACCACTCCATCCTGAGTGAGGACGCTTTCGTACTTTTCACGAAGCTCTGCGACAGGGGCGTGCGTGTTCGTGAACGCTTGGAAATAGGCCATATACTTGCCGTCTTTCCATTTGTGGTGCATTTTTTCACTGACTTTCTTAAATTGGACATCAAGCGGTTCGACGCGATCGCCTGCAAAATCCCCCGATCCTGCGGCACTGCAGAAGGTGCAGCCGCCATGTGCGACTGTGCCATCACGGTTCGGACAGTCGAAACCGCCGTCAAGCGCAACTTTGAAAACTTTATGGCCAAAGTGATGGCGTAAATGGTAATTCCAAGTATGATATCGTTTGTTATCCGTTGCATATATAAACGGGTTTGCTTGATCCATATCAGCAACCTCCTACGTGTAATAAAGCGCAACCTATATTATACAACATTCCGGAGAATAGGTCTTTTTCTTAAAAAAGAAGCGTATAATGTATCTTGAAGGTTAATTTTAGATAGTTAAACAGGTGTGTTCGTTTATCTAAATTGAGTCGGGAGCTGATGAATATGACCGTTCAAGTAGAAGAAGTCATAAATCAAATGAAAAAGAAATTAGCAGAAAATAACCAGGTGCTAGAAGTCAATGATGATGGGACTGTGTTCAATGCAACGTGTACCTTCAATTCTCCTGCCTCGGACGAACAAATCCTCGCTTTTGAGGAAAAGACCGGTTTGCTGCTGCCAGATGAATATAAAGCATTTTTGAAGATAACGAATGGGTGCCGCCTGTTCGATCATGTTGAATCCGGGGGCGAAAATGATTTATACAGCCTTGAGGATATCATAAATTACACGTATGAAGAAGATTATGAAGGCTGTTATAAGGTGGCCTGCATTTATCAAGATAATATTGTGATCCATGGAAATGACGTGGCCAAAGGCAAGCAGGATTATATCATGGTAAAAGGTCATATCGATGATTTCGATGAAAGCAAGCCGCTTCATATGGGTTTCGCGGAGTGGCTGGAGCAGTTCATTTCCCATCAAGGGGTAAAGTTCTGGGATAAGTGAAAAAAAATGATAATCCTCCCGTTCTTAGTTCAAACTAATTGTGATGATGTAATGTCATCCAAACGAACGTGAAGGAGAGGGTTTGAAATGGCAACTAGACAATCCGTTGGTCAGTTATTGGAGCAATGCGAAGGGGCTCTCCGATTTGCAGATTATGAATATAACGAAGCATCAAGGCTGGGCCATTACAGTGATGAGGAATTCCAGAAGTCACAGCTTTATATCGAAGAGGCTTTGACAAATTTGGACAAAATGTATGGAAGTGCGGATGCCCAGCAACGGGATATGCTTCAAAGGATGCAACAGCAATTGAATGATATAAAGAATGATATGATTTTATTGCGTCATTAAAGGTGTATGTGGGGGCTATGGAAGCATAGCTCCCTTTTCCAATGTGCACGATTTTGAATGGTGATGCATATATAATGAAAAACCTGGAGATAATGTTGGTGACCGGCTATTGCAATTATCGGTAAAATTGACTAGAATGAAATAAAATCAAATATTCTTATAAAGACTATGAAGAGAAGTAGTAGCAATTAGAACCAGTTTAGAGAGTTGACGGATGGTGCAAGTCAACCTGGATTGATTGTGAACTCGTCTTGGAGTCACAGGTGTGAAGCGATAGTAATGCCTGGCGTCCAATCCACGTTACGGAACTTTTAAGCTGGGCGATTGTTTGTTGTCGCCAATGTGGGTGGTACCGCGGGAAGATATACATAATCCTCTCGTCCCAATTTGGGATGAGGGGTTTTTTATTGTTTTTTTATACGGAAAATAGGAGGAAGTCTAATGAGTTTTGAACATAGAAGCATAGAAACGAAATGGCAGCAATATTGGGAAGCGAACAAAACGTTTAAAACGGGAGAAGATAGCGGCAAACGTAAATTCTACGCGCTGGATATGTTCCCCTATCCATCTGGAGCGGGTCTTCACGTTGGACATCCGGAAGGATACACGGCGAGTGATATTCTGGCACGGATGAAACGGGCACAAGGGTACAATGTGCTCCATCCAATTGGCTGGGATGCATTCGGTCTTCCAGCAGAGCAGTACGCAATCGATACCGGGAATGACCCGGCTGAATTCACGGAACACAACATCAACACGTTCCGTCGCCAAATCAAGGCGCTTGGTTTCTCTTATGACTGGGATCGTGAAATCAATACGACGGACCCGGAATATTATAAATGGACACAATGGATTTTCTTGAAATTATACGAAAAAGGCCTTGCCTATATCGATGAAGTCGCTGTGAACTGGTGCCCGGCACTTGGTACGGTTTTAGCGAATGAAGAAGTAATCGATGGGAAAAGTGAACGTGGCGGACATCCGGTCGAACGCCGTCCAATGAAGCAGTGGATGTTGCGCATCACAGCTTATGCCGACCGTCTGATCGACGATTTGGATGATGTGGATTGGCCAGAAAACATCAAGGATATGCAACGTAACTGGATCGGCCGTTCTGAAGGGGCTGAAGTCACGTTCACGATCGATGGATTCGATGAATCATTCACGGTGTTCACGACGCGTCCGGATACATTATTCGGTGCAAGCTATGCGGTTCTTGCTCCAGAGCATCCTTTCGTGGATAAGATCACGACATCTGAACAACGTGCTGCCGTTGACGCTTATTTAGACGAAGTGAAACATAAAAGTGACCTGGAAAGAACGGACCTTGCAAAAGATAAATCAGGCGTGTTCACGGGTGCTTATGCAATCAATCCGGTCAATGGCGAAAAGATGCCGATCTGGATTGCTGATTATGTATTGATCAGCTATGGAACGGGTGCAATCATGGCGGTTCCTGCTCATGATGAACGTGATTATGAATTCGCAGTCAAATTCGACTTGCCAATCAAAGAAGTCGTAGCTGGTGGAGATGTGACGAAAGAAGCCTATACGGGCGACGGACTTCATGTGAACTCCGGATTCCTGGATGGAATGAATAAAGAAGAAGGCATCACGGCCATGATTAAATGGTTGGAAGAAAAAGCGATCGGTACGAAAAAAATCACGTACCGCCTTCGCGACTGGTTGTTCAGCCGCCAACGTTACTGGGGTGAGCCAATTCCAATCATCCATTGGGAAGATGGCACCATGTCAGCACTTAAGGAAGAAGAGCTTCCATTACTTCTACCTAAGGCAACGGACATCAAGCCTTCAGGAACGGGTGAATCACCACTTGCGAACATCACGGATTGGGTGAATGTAGTTGACGAAAACGGACGTAAAGGCCGTCGTGAGACGAATACCATGCCACAATGGGCAGGTAGTAGCTGGTACTTCCTTCGTTATATCGATCCGGACAATACGGAAGCTCTTGCCGATCCGGAAAAATTGAAAGAATGGATGCCGGTCGACATTTATATCGGTGGTGCCGAGCATGCCGTGCTTCACTTATTGTACGCGCGCTTCTGGCATAAATTCTTGTATGACATCGGTGTCGTACCAACGAAAGAACCGTTCCAAAACTTATTCAACCAAGGGATGATCCTTGGCGAGAACAATGAAAAAATGAGTAAATCAAAAGGGAATGTCGTGAACCCTGATGACATCGTGGAAAGCCATGGTGCGGATACGCTTCGCATGTACGAAATGTTCATGGGGCCATTGGATGCATCCATTGCCTGGTCGACAAACGGATTGGACGGTTCACGCCGATTCCTGGATCGCGTCTGGCGCTTACTTGTCAATGAAGACGGTACGATGACCGATAA
This sequence comes from Peribacillus sp. NPDC097198, assembly GCF_044762055.1. NCBI lineage: Bacteria > Bacillati > Bacillota > Bacilli > Caryophanales > Bacillaceae > Peribacillus > Peribacillus sp. NPDC097198. The sequence continues at coordinate 54,743 of NZ_JBIWDO010000005.1, forward strand.
ATTGGTCGAAACGGATGACAGTGGCAAGCTTGAAAAAGTGTATCACCAAACTGTCAAAAAAGTGACCGAGAACTATGAAGAATTGAAATTCAATACGGCGATTTCACAGCTGATGGTATTCATCAACGATGCCTACAAAGCGGAAGCACTTCCGAAAGAATATATCGAAGGCTTCGTGAAATTGCTAGCACCGGCTGCACCACATATCTCAGAAGAACTTTGGTCTAAGCTGGGTCATTCTGAAAGTATCGCTTACGGAACATGGCCTGCGTTCGACGAAGCGAAGCTCGTCGATAACGAAGTGGAGATCGTCATTCAAATCAACGGAAAAGTCAAAGCCAAACTTATGGTGCCGACTGATACGACGAAAGAAAAACTCGAAGAAATCGCGATGGGCGAAGACGCCATCAAAGAACAGATCGATGGCAAAACGATCCGTAAAGTCATTGCCGTACCTGGCAAATTAGTCAACATCGTCGCAAACTAACAATCAAAAGAGCTGCCCCGCATATTGGCCGGGGCAGCTCTTTTTTTGTGTTGCCCTGGAAAGGGACATTCGTCGATTTATAAATATTAGGACCATATTGTGATATGTATTTTTATGGTAATATGTAATGAAAAACCAAGGAGCAACCATAACCATGGAAAACGGTCATGACGTGGAGTTAAAACATTTTTCGAATGAATATTTGGACGTATTACATTCCTTTGAACTTCCTGAAGAACAAGGGCAGTTCACAGCATTACCAAGCAAGATTTTAGAGGTGAAAGAAGGACAACATCGTATTGTTATTTTATGTGAGGATGAGCCTGTAGGCTTCTTTCTATTACATTCAACGGAACGAGTTAAGGCGTACTCGGATAATCCGAAAGCGATGCTCTTAACTGCATTATCTGTTAACCATGCAAAGCAAGGAAAAGGTTATGCTAAACAAGCGATGCTCTTACTAAGTGATTTTGTTAAAACTGAATTTCCTTACTGTGATGAAATCGTTTTAGTTGTTAATCATAAAAATGTTCCTGCTCAGCGACTGTATGCAAAAGTAGGTTTTACTGATACAGGTAAGAGAAAAATCGGTCCGATTGGCGAACAGTTTGTCATGCATTTATCGGTGAAGAATACGTAACTCTTCTAACTTTCGAGAGCTAACCTGTAATAGAGAGATAGAATGAATCGGTCAATAATCGAGCGTTTTAATTGAATCGGAAAAAAAGGGATCTTCGCTGAAGATTCTTTTTTTTTTGCTAATGATGGTTGATTATGTACCTAAGAATAAGGCTTCCCAAAACGCAGATGAAGAAAGTGGAAGAAGCAAGATTCGAGATTCGGACACATGTGGGGGATATGGGCGGAATCCTAAGTGAATAGGGAAGAAATAGTAGGAAAACCCTGTTCTTATAAAAAGCAGAATAGCTAGATTCAAAGATACGTATTAGTGCAAAATGCCTGTTTATTCCTTGGAGTCTACCATTCTCAAGTTATTGCCAAAAAAATGGTTGATAATATTTAACAGTGTGATAATTTGGTATAGTAAAGCATTTTTAGTAATTTTAGGAGGGTAACTATTGAACGTTAAAAAGGTAAGTCGATTTACAATATTTGTACTTATATTTTCACTTGTTTTTGGCATGTTGATTCCACAAAGATCCCAGGCTGCGACAGATTCATCAAAAATCATACAAGCAGCTTCCATTAAAAGTGGGGAAACGGTTGAAGGCACTTTTGACAAGCCTGAGACCCATTGGCTCCAGATCACCCCAACGAAAGATGATACTAATCAGTTTTCCCATGTTGAGTTCGATGTAGAATCGGACGATTATCTTAATATTTCAGTCTATCCTACTTTAGAAAAAGCAGAGAAAGATGAAACGTATGATAACTACCGGGCAACTAGTGGCCCTGAAGAAAAGGCCGTCATCGACTTCCCGTTCGGTTGGGAAGGAAGCTATTATGTGAAAATAGAGTATTTCGGTGAAGTGGATGAAGAGGGCCTATCATTACCGGAAGCGGAGAATAAGACGGCTTACAAAATACATGCACAATCCGTTAAATTGCCTCCTTCCGCAACATCGGACGAACTTGGAATGGATTCATGCCCAGTGGAATTAAGCGCTGTAGGAAAATCCACGGGTAAAAACCTATTGAGTGAAATTCGCAAGTTCAGAGATGGAGTTCTTTCCAAGTCAGAGGAAGGACGCGCCCTATCTTCCTTGTATTATAAGGCTGCACCATTCTTGGTCCTTGATATGGCCGGCAGCAAGAGCAAAAGAGACAATGTATACAACAATCTAGTAATCCTTCAACCTCTTATTGCGGACCTTAATGAAAATGGGGAAAGCAGTACGGCAGTCATTTCAAATAAACAGCAACAAGCGATTAAAGAATTGTTCGATGTGACGGTCGATGCCGTCCCAGCTTCACTGAAAAAAGAAATGAACGGCATTGCGGATAAGATCGGCATCAATAACCTTGCAGGCGAGCGCGTTGTCGATATCGCAAGCAAAGCGGGTTATAAGCTACCGGCTTCCAAAAGCATCACGAGCAAGTATATCGTCAAGATGAAACCGGGTAAAAAATTGACTTCGGTTAAAACCAAGGTACAAAGCTATGGAACGTTCTCGACCTTCAAAAAACAAGATGTCATCCTCGATGATACATATGTGGTGGAGTTAAAGGGAACGGGCAAGATGAGCGCAACGGCCCTTACACAGGTTGAAAACCTCTCGGATGTAGAGTATATCGAGCCGGTTAAAACGTATAAAGCCCTTTCGAATGATATTCAATCACCGTATCAATGGTCCTTGAACAATGAAGGGCGTGAAGTGAGTAAAAAAGGCGCTGACATTCATAATGACGAATTGCAGAAACTTATAAAAAGTCGCAATCTGAAAGAGATATTGGTTGCGGTAATCGATACAGGCGTCGATAATACGCTCGCGGATCTAAAAGACAAAGTCAATATGGGACAAGGCAAGAACTTCATCGATCAGAAAGTGGACGCAATCGATGATAATGGACATGGTACACATGTTTCAGGCATCATCGCAGCCCAGTCGAATAATGGATATTCCATGGAGGGAATCAATCCATTGGCCAAAATCCTTCCGGTCAAGGTCCTTGATTCTTCAGGAGCAGGGGACACGGAAAAAATTGCAGCGGGAATCATTTATGCGGCAGACAAGGGAGCAAAGGTCATTAACTTAAGTTTGGGCGGGTCTTATAGCCGGACCATCGAGTACGCCCTGAATTACGCAGCATCCAAAGGTGTCGTGATCGTGGCCGCAAGCGGGAATGAAGCCAGCATGCTTTCTTATCCGGCTTCTTCTAAATATGTAATATCCGTCGGGGCAACCAATGCCTATGATATCGTTTCGGATTATTCCAACTTTGGCCCGACACTTGATTTGGTGGCACCTGGAACAGGGATCCCAAGTCTTATGCCAAACGGAAATGTCACGTTAATGGATGGGACATCGATGGCAACACCACATGTCGCAGCAGTTGCCGCATTATTACTATCCGGTAATCCAGGATTGAAAATAAATGAAATACGCACCATCCTTCATGAAACATCCGATTACATTGCCTTCAAGGAAGAAGACAATGAAGGAATGGATCAGGATTATACAGATGAAGGAGAGCCGATAGCACCAGCCGTCGACAGGGATTATGTTTCAGGATTTGGAAGGCTGAATGGCTTTAGTGCACTTAGTAAAGTGGACCTGAAAGCTGCAGTGAACCCGATCCTTGATAATCAAACGAAGCTGACAGGAACGGCAAAAGCAGGTTCAAAAGTGGAAGTGAAAAACGGAAGCAAAACAATCGGAACAGCGGTGACTTCAGCCAAAGGCACGTTCAGTGTTGCAATTCCAGTTCAAAAGGCCGATCAACGCCTAAACGTCGTGATTTCGGATTCTTCTAAAGTCGCTGTCTCTTCAATCAAGCTGTTTGTCAAGAAGGGGGAAACTCCTAAAGCACCTACTGTGAAGGCAGTAAGTGACAAAGATACGTTTGTAACGGGAAAAGCAACGGCGGGAATCGCGATTTCCATCAAGAATAGCGCCAAAAAAGTAATCGGTAAAGTCAACGCAGACAGCAAAGGGAATTACAAAGTAAAAATCAGCAAACAAAAAGCAGGGACAAAACTTTCCATAACAGCTACTGACGCGGCGAAACGGGAAAGTAAAGCAGCGAAAGTGACTGTGTTGGACAAAACGGCACCAAGTGCACCAAAAGTCGACAAAGTAACGGACAAATCAAAAAAAGTAACCGGTAAAGCGGAAGCGGGATCGACGGTTACGGTCAAGTACAAAGATAAGAAGATCGGATCGGCCAAAGCTGATAAAAAAGGGAAATTCACCGTGAAAATCAGCAAGAAAAAAGCAGGTTCGACCTTGTCCGTCACAGCAAAAGATAAAGCGGGCAATACAGGCAAAGCTACGAAAGTGACTGTGAAGAAATATAAAAAGTAAAATGTTAACTGAAACGGCATGTCCCCTTGTTTGAAATAACTAACAAGGGACATGCCGTTTTTTTCTTGAACCTCTAATAGGATGACGACAAAAAAGCCTATCAAAATAGTTTTGATAGGCTTTCATTATGTACACGATAAACTAGAAATTAATAGAAAGAGAATCTTTCAATTCCTGTAACAGTTCAGGGTGCTTCGCAATCGAAATATAGGTTTTTTCCTGATCTTCCTTTGACTTGTTCGATAAGTCCGTCTTCACTAACATGACTTGCCCATCTTCAAAGAAAAATACACTAAATTTGTTGTTTTCGTCCTTGAATAATTCAAAAAAATATGTGGTTTCTTCTAAGGTGGCCATGGAGTAATCTAGTAGTTCCGCTGCGTCATTATTCTTTTTCACTTCAATCTTATCCATTTTGTCAATGAAGGTCCTGATATCTTTTTGTTCTGTCATGACTTTATGATAGTCTTCAGGATCAAGACTGGGATCATTCTGATTTGAAAGTAGTGCGGAAAGCTTTTTATAGCTTTCTTGATTCGGTATGTCTAGCTTGACGGATTTCGTATTCTCTTCGGTTTTTTCGTCAGGCTGTTTTTTTTCTTCCGTTTTGTTCTCTGTCGTATTTTCGGTTTGTTCTTTAGTTACGGTTTCCTCATTTTCTGAAGCACAGGCACTTAAGAATAGAGAAAGGCCGATACAAAAGAAAATCATTTTAAACAATCTCATGGTTTAATCCCCTCCGGCTTATCATTCTACCATATAAAGGGTTATATTACATATTTATCTTATCTAGTGTTTAGGGAAAATAAAAAGGTAAGTGGAGGCGATCGATTTCCACTTACCTTTTTTCGTTCATAATTGGGACAAAGCTTTTTTGGCCGTCTTCACGTCGTTTTGGAGAAGCTGGTTGAAATCATAAGCTGGATAGAGATCTCTTTCATATAGATAGTTGAAAATTCTTGCGTGATTATCGATGGCCCCATTTAATTGCTTTTTAAAGACCTTCCGTAGTGAAGGGGTGGCCGTTTCAGTTATGGCAGTCGCATAATTTTTGATGGAGGATTTGGCCAGCCCGAGTAAATCCCCGGCAGCCATTGCCGATGCATCATCTCTTATTTCATCCCCCTGCATTATTTCTCCCATACGATCGTCCTCTTCCCGATTGGCATCAGGCGTTAACGGATAAAACTGCAACAACTCCATGATGTTTTGCGTAAGCGAATGGATCATGTGTTTGTAGTGTGTTTTTAAAACCGGGTCTTTTATTTCTGGATAGGCTTTTTTTAATTTCATAAGGGCATTGGACTGTGAAGCTACCAATTCATGAAGCTCAAGTGTTTCATGCCAAGCAAGATGTGAATGTGTGGGTGTCATGTTAATACCTCCTGAACATATTGTCTCGATACAGTATTCAAGAGGTGGGCATTTCGGAAGTTATCCCATTATTGAGAATATATCATTGGTATTGCTCCAACCTTGCAAAGAATTTTTTAACAAACTCGTAAAATACCTTTTCTGATGGGGCAAGTTCTCGATTCCTTGGAGAGATGATACCGACTGTCCGTTTGACTGAAGGCGTTTCAATGGGAATTTTGACGGTCATCCTCGGAACGATTTCATAGAAGGTGCTATCAGGCAGGAGGCTGACCCCGATTCCAGCGGACACAAGCCCTTTTATGGAATCCATGTCTTCCCCTTCCGAAGCGATGTTCGGCGTGAAGCCGGCCTGCTTACAAGCCTCGATGGCAAGGGTGTTCAAGACGTAACCTTTGGGGAACAGCACAAAAGGATCATTCCGCAGGTCGCTTAGGCGCAGGCTCTTTCTTTCAGCCAGCGGATGGGTGATGGGAAGTAGGGCGGACACGTTTTCGGTGAATAAGATATGGCCGTCGATATCAGGATCTTTCGTAGGGACCGGCCCTAGGAAGGCCAAACCGATTTCACGGTTTTTCACGGCATCCATTAAGTAGGAGTAGGAACCTTGTTTCAAATGAAATGAGATGTTCGGCTGTTCATCTTTAAAAGCGGAAATGACAGTCGGCAACAAATAGGTGGAGAGGCTTGTCGGGAACCCGATTTTGATCATCCCATGTTCCGGATCCAGGAATTCCTCGATTTGATATTTGGCATATTCGATGGATTTTATCGCCGTTTTGGCATGAACTAAAAATATTTTTCCGATGGGCGTTAATTGGATGTTCCGGCCGATTTTTTCGAATAACGTGACGCCGAGTTCTTCTTCCAGTCTAGCAATCTGGCGGCTGATGGCCGATTGGGCAATATGTAGGTGTTCGGCGGCTTCAGAGACGTGTTCCCTCTCCGCAACCTCGACGAAATAACGCAATTGACGTAGTTCCATTTACTCATCTCCTTCCACCTATCTCAAAGTGAGATAGATTTTGGCTTAATTATATATTGTTTATATTGATTTGAAAACCTAGAATAATATGTAAGTGACATAACGGTGTAAGAAATAAGAGGGGGGAAAACGTATGACATACAATCAATTACCAAAAGCACAAGGTCTTTACCGTCCGGAATTTGAACATGATGCATGTGGGATCGGTTTATACGCTCATTTAAAGGGGCTAGCTACACATGATATCGTCAAGCAAGGACTGCAGATGCTGTGCCAATTAGACCACCGCGGTGGACAAGGGAGCGATCCTCTAACAGGGGATGGAGCAGGATTGATGGTGCAAATTCCTGATAAGTATTTCAAGCTGACTTGCCCGGAAATGAATTTGCCGGCAAAAGGACGCTATGGTGTGGGCATGCTCTTTTTTTCCAACGATGATGCTGAACGAAATGAGATTGAAGCGCGTCTGAATTCATTAATCGAACAAGAGGGTCAAACGCTTCTAGGCTGGAGAACGGTTCCTGTGGATGCAGGTAAATTAGGGGACGTCGGCAAAGAAACATGCCCGACGATCCGACAGGTGTTCATCGGGGCAAGTGATGACGTTACAGAAGACTTGGCTTTCGAACGCAAATTATTCATCATCAGGAAACAGGCTGAAAACTGGGCAAGGGAACGTGGAAACCGTTTTTATTTTGCGAGTCTTTCCAGCGCGACGATCGTTTACAAGGGATTGCTGACACCGGAACAAGTCGATGCATTTTATCTTGATTTGCAGCATGAAGATTTTTTGTCCGCTTTCGCTTTAGTGCATTCCCGCTTTAGTACCAACACCTTCCCTAGCTGGGAACGGGCCCATCCAAACCGCTACTTGATCCATAATGGGGAGATCAATACGCTTCGGGGCAATGTTAACTGGATGAAAGCGCGTGAACAGCAGTTCGTCTCGGAAGCTTTCGGTGATGATTTACAAAAGGTCCTTCCTATCTTGGATACGGATGGAAGCGACTCATCCATTTTGGATAACGCCCTTGAATTCTTCGTCCTGGCAGGCCGCAAGCCGGCGCATGCAGCGATGATGCTGATTCCTGAACCATGGACGGAAAATCCGCATATGACCAAGGAAAAGAAAGCCTTTTACGAATACCACAGCATGTTGATGGAGCCTTGGGATGGTCCGACGGCGATTTCGTTCACGAATGGGAAACAAATCGGGGCGATCCTAGACCGTAACGGATTAAGACCTGCCCGTTATTATGTGACCAAAGATGACTACATCATTTTCTCCTCTGAAGTCGGGGTAATCGAAGTCGAGCCGGAAAATGTATTATATAAAGAGCGTTTAAGCCCAGGCAGGATGCTTTTACTTGATTTAGAGGAAGGCCGCATCATCTCGGATGAAGAAATCAAATCCGAAATGGCGAACGAACAACCGTATCAAAAGTGGCTGGACGAACAGATTGTGCAGTTGACGGACGAAGTTCAGCCGGTCGATGAGGAACCTCTATCCGATTTGGTTTTCCGTCAGAAAGCGTTCGGCTATACGTATGAAGACGTACAAAAATACTTGTTGCCGGTCATTAAGGAAGGAAAAGACCCACTTGGCTCGATGGGGAACGATATTCCGTTGGCGGTATTGGCCGATGGTCCGCAATCGCTTTTCAATTACTTCAAGCAATCCTTTGCCCAGGTGACCAACCCACCAATCGATTCGCTTCGTGAACAAATCGTTACGTCAACGATGACGTTTCTAGGGGCAGAAGGCGACTTACTGAATCCGAATGAAAAGAATAGCCATCGCATTCAATTGGATACACCGATATTGACGCCAGGCCATATGAATCAGCTTAAAGAAAATAACTACCCGGAATTCAAAAGTAGGGTCATCGAGACTTTATTTTCTGAAGATTTGGAACTTGAATTAAATCGAATATGCCGGGAAGCGGAACAAGCGATAACGGAAGGCGTCAGCCTCCTGATTTTATCCGATAAGAACATGAGCGAAGACCGTGCTGCGATTCCTCCATTATTGGCGGCCAGTGCCCTTCACCAAGAGCTTATTCGTCATGGGAACCGGACGAAGGTCAGCATCATCGTCGAAACCGGAGAGGCAAGGGAGGTCCATCACTTTGCGGCTTTGATTGGATATGGGGTGGATGCCATTTATCCGTATCTTGCTTTTGAAACGTATAAGCAGGCAGTCGCAGACGGCAGTTTAACGATCAGTTACGAGAAAACGGTCAGCAAATATGTGAAAGCCGTGACGGAAGGCATCGTCAAGATCATGTCGAAGATGGGAATTTCCACGGTCCAAAGTTACCGTGGTGCCCAAATTTTCGAAGCGGTCGGAATTAGTGCGAATGTGATTGAACGCTATTTCAGCGGTACGGCTTCACAGCTTAGCGGGATCGAGTTAGAGACCATTGCAGAAGAAGCATTGATCCGTCACCAACGGGCTGTCGTCGATCTTTCCAACCAGACGCTTGAAGCGGGCAGTGATTTTCAATATCGGGCAAATGGTCAGCATCATGCGTTCAACCCGAAAACGATTCATACGTTGCAATGGGCGTGCCGAAAAGGTGATTACAGCCTATTTAAGCAATATTCCCAGTTGGCGAATGAAGAGAGACTTGGATTCTTGCGGAATTTATTCTCATTCCATCAAAAGAACCAAAGTATCTCCATAGATGAAGTGGAATCCGTGGAATCCATCGTGCGCCGCTTCAAAACAGGGGCCATGTCATTTGGGTCGTTAAGTCAGGAAGCCCATGAAACCTTGGCGATTGCGATGAACCGTTTAGGCGGAAAAAGTAATAGTGGAGAAGGCGGGGAACATCCGAATCGGTATGAAATCGATGAAAACGGTGATAGCCGCCGCAGTGGAATCAAGCAGATTGCATCCGGTCGTTTTGGTGTGAAAAGCCATTATCTCGTGAATGCCGATGAGCTTCAAATTAAGATGGCACAAGGAGCGAAACCGGGTGAAGGCGGGCAATTGCCTGGGAATAAGGTATACCCTTGGGTGGCGGAAGTTCGTGGATCCACGCCAGGTGTCGGCCTGATTTCACCACCGCCCCATCATGATATTTATTCGATTGAAGATTTGGCGCAATTGATCCATGACTTGAAAAATGCCAATCGCGAGGCAAGGATCAGCGTCAAGCTGGTATCGAAAGCGGGAGTCGGTACGATTGCTGCGGGTGTCGCCAAAGGGGCAGCCGATGTGATCGTCATCAGCGGGTATGACGGTGGAACGGGTGCCTCGCCTAAAACGAGCATCAAGCATACTGGTCTTCCGTGGGAGCTAGGCCTTGCCGAAGCCCATCAGACCTTGATGCTGAACGGTCTACGTAGTCGAGTCGTCCTTGAAACGGACGGAAAGCTGATGACTGGCCGTGACGTGGTCATGGCGGCGATCCTTGGTGCCGAAGAGTTCGGTTTCGCAACCGCTCCACTAGTCGTACTTGGTTGTGTGATGATGCGCGCGTGCCACTTGGATACATGTCCAGTAGGTGTAGCTACACAAAACCCTGAGCTACGGAGCAAATTTGCCGGAGATCCGGATCATGTCGTGAATTTCATGCGTTTCATTGCAGAGGAAGTTCGTGAAACGATGGCTGAATTAGGGTTCAAAACGGTTGACGAAATGGTTGGCCGTACGGATGTTCTACAGGTGAGCGAGCGGGCCAAGGCTCATTGGAAAACGAAACACCTGGACTTATCGACCCTTCTTTTCCAACCGGAAGGAATCCGTACGTTCCAGCATCCGCAAAATCATAAAATTGAAGAATCCTTGGATGTCAGGGAAATCCTCCCTGCTGTACAGCCTGCCCTTGAGGACCAAACTCAAGTGGACGCAAGTTTCCCAATCACAAACGTGAATCGCGTGGTTGGAACGATCGTCGGTAGTGAAGTTTCCAAACGATATGGTGAGGAAGGACTGCCGGAAGATACGATCACCCTTCGCTTCACGGGATCAGCCGGTCAAAGCTTCGGTGCCTTCATACCGAAGGGGATGTCGATGTATTTGACAGGTGATGTCAATGACTATATCGGTAAAGGATTATCCGGAGGGAAATTGGTCGTCACATCTCCACCTGGAAATCAGATGGAAGCGGGCGATAATGTGATTGCCGGGAATATTGCCCTATATGGTGCCACAAGCGGGGAAGCATACATCAACGGACGTGCCGGTGAGCGTTTTGCGGTCCGGAATAGCGGTGTACATGTCGTCGTCGAGGGAATTGGCGACCATGGTTGCGAGTATATGACAGGCGGTCGTGTCGTGATTCTGGGGGATGTCGGGAAAAACTTTGCAGCCGGTATGTCAGGCGGTATTGCCTATGTACTTGCAGACGAAGTGGAAGCATTCAAAGCCTTGTGTAACCCAGAAATGATCGAATTCGAAACGCTTGACGACATAAAAGATATTAATGAAGTAAAAGAATTGATTTCGAACCACCTGCATTATACAGAGAGTGCGAAAGCCTCCTATGTGCTGGAGAACTGGAACGATCTTGTGAAAAGGTTCGTTAAAGTCATTCCGAAGGATTACAAGCGGATGATGAATAGCATCGAGGAACATAAGCAAGCTGGTCTAACGAAAGAAGAAGCCTTCATGAGTGCGTTTCAGGCCAATGCGATCCAAGGTAAAAAATCCACCAAACAAGCTGTGATGCTGTAAGGAAGGGGAGAGTCAAATGGGAAAAGCAACAGGATTTATGGAATATCCGCGTGAAAAGCCAAGTGAACGGAATCCTCTAACAAGGTTAAGGGACTGGAGAGAATACTCCACTTCTTTCTCGGACGAAAAACTAAGCAGGCAGGGAGCACGGTGCATGGACTGTGCCACCCCTTTCTGTCATGTGGGCATGGAATTGAACCGGGTCACAACGGGTTGTCCGATTAACAATCTGATTCCGGAGTGGAATGATTTAGTGTACCGTGGCAGATGGAAGGAAGCGTTGGAGCGTTTAATGAAGACGAATAACTTCCCTGAGTTCACGGGCCGTGTCTGCCCGGCTCCTTGCGAAGGGTCGTGTACGGTAGCGATTAACGACCCGGCCGTTGCCATCAAAAGCATCGAACGCTCCATCATTGACAAGGGCTTCGAAAATGGCTGGATCACACCGCGCATTCCACAACAGCGGACCGGGAAGAAAATTGCCATCATCGGTTCCGGTCCTGCCGGATTGGCAAGTGCCGATCAGTTAAACCAAGCAGGCCATTCGGTAACGGTGTATGAGCGTTCTGACCGTGCCGGCGGTTTATTGACATATGGAATCCCGAACATGAAGCTGGAGAAAGATGTCGTCGCACGCCGGATCACTTTATTGAATCAAGAAGGCATCGATTTCGTCCTGAATACGGAAGTCGGGAAGGACATCACAAAAGAGGAACTGCAAAACCAATACGATGCCGTCATCCTCTGCACAGGTGCCCAGAAGCAACGCGAACTGGATATCGAAGGCCGTGAAGCAAAAGGCATTCACCTAGCGATGGATTACTTAACAACGGCGACGAAAAGCTTATTGGACTCCAACTTCGAAGATGGCAAGTTTTTAAATACGAAGGGCAAGGATGTCATCGTCATCGGTGGCGGCGATACAGGCGCCGATTGCGTTGCGACGGCCCTTCGCCAAGGATGTAACAGTGTCGTGCAATTCGGGAAACACCCAATCCTGCCGACTGCTCGTACGTCGGATAACATGTGGCCAGCCTATCCAAACGTATTTTCACTTGAGTATGCGTACGAAGAAGCGGAAGCGAAATTTGGCTCCGATCCACGTCAATACTCGATAAAAACGAAAAAGATCGTGGCTGATGAACAAGGCAACGTAAAGGAACTGCATACGATCCAAATGGAAAAAATTAAAGGGGAAGATGGCATCTATCTCTTTAAAGAAATTCCGGGCACGGAGAAAGTATGGCCGGCCCAATTCGTCTTCATTGCCATCGGATTCGAAGGAACAGAGCAACCGCTCCTCACTCAATTCGGAGTGGATACGGTCAATCAAAAGATCGATGCCGCCTATGGTGACTATAGAACGAATGTCGAAGGCGTTTTTGCTGCCGGAGATTCGAGAAGAGGGCAAAGCCTGATCGTCTGGGCCATCAATGAAGGCCGTGAAGTAGCGAGGGAAGTGAACAGCTACTTGATGGGTGCCACGGTATTGGCGTAAGAAGTGCGGTTTCTAGCACTTCTTTTAGACTGTAGCCACACTTGATGAAAAATGTGTTTGTTTATATGTGGTTTGTACAATCTGGACGTTGATTTCCACTTCAGGCACTCGCTTTCCGCGGGCGGTCGGGGAGCCTCCTCGGCTTCGCCTGCGGTGTCTCTCCTAGACGCGCATTTCCCGCAGGAGTCTCGTACCTTCCGTTCCAATCCACTTTGCATGATCATTCTATATATCCGAAGCGTAAAGAAACGATTGAGTATGTTTCACGGGCAAAAGAGTATGGATTGGATTACTTTAAGGAACTTTTAAATAAACAGGCGATGTTCTTTTGTCGATAAACTGTAAGAAGTGCTGTTTCTAGCACTTCTTTTTTTTAGGTTTTTTTCTTTAATCTTAATGTACGTACAGGTTTTATAAGGTCATTTAGTCTACTCATCTATAAGGCTGTTAACTATTTTTCGCTTAACTATATAGTAAAATTACAAAATGAACCTAAAATATGGTGATTTTTAAAAAAGTTGTAACGAAACATGTAACCGAGGTATTAATACTAGGAAAGGCAAGAGAGAGAGGGCGTTATGAAGAAGCTTGAAGAAGAATACGAAGAAATCCAACCAAAAATTTATGCGTTTTTCTATGCCAAGACAGGAAATCAGGCAACTGCTCAAGATCTTTGCCACGACACCTTTTATGAGGCGTGTAAAAACATCGCATCATATAATGGCGATTCCACCTTATCAACTTGGATATTTTCGATTGCAAATAATCTATTGAAAAAGTATTACCGCAAAAACAAATATCAGCTTGACTTAATGAAAAAACTTTCCATGGTGCCCGAAACCGAAATCCATTCATTAGAAGAGCTAGCAGAAATTAAGGAGGATACGAAAAATCTTTTGTATCATATTTCAAAGTTGGAGGATTCAGCGAGAGAGATTGTACTACTGCGTATATACGGAGAGCTGAGTTTTGCAGATATTGGCGCATTAATCGGTAAATCTGAAAATTATGCGCGAGTATCCTTTCACCGTCTGAAATTGAGGATTCAAAAAACAATGGAGGAGACTTTATGAACACAAGATGTTCGGTGACACAAGATTTACTACCTTTATACGAAGAGGAATTATTACAACTGAAAACTCAACGGTTTGTTGAGGAGCATTTGCAAAGTTGCCAAGAATGTCGGCAGATAGCAGAACAATCACAGATTCCATTGCCCGCGGAAGTAATACCCGGCGGTGCTTCTAAAAAAATGATGCGGAATATAACCTTGAAATTGACGACAATACAGATTTTCTTTGTAGCCATTGCCTTTATATTGGCAATGAGTACGACCATTATGAATGACAATAGTGGCTTTATTCTGACCTACGCCATTTTAGGTGCGGTCACGTATCTGTTTTACCGATCAGTCCTCATTGCCATCCTGCTTGCGGGTATACCGAATTTTATATGGAATTGCCTGTTATATATGACGGATTGGTTCGGCGAGTTTTATGCTCAAAGTTTTTCGGAAGCTCTTCTGATAGCACTGACTTCCTTAATTGTCCACCTGCTGTTAACTTTTGTCGGAATCATCATCGGCTTTTGCATTCTTAAAATAAGAGAGGAGCGTTAATTATGAAAAAGAAAATGATATACAGCGTGATTGCCATTTCATTAATTGCCGCCATAGTGTTCGCTTATATGCAAATGAGCGGAAATAAAACTGGTAAATACAAAGCAAAGGAGAGTCTGGAAGAGTTTTTAGAACAAACTTATCCCGACATGGACTACGAAATCAAGCGGTCGGTAGGGTATGGATGGACCGATGAAACGTATGAGTTTAATGTAGTGGTAAAGGATTCGGCAGCAGTTGAAACCACCTATCGCTTCTATGTCTCCGGTATCGAACCGTATGAAGTTTATAGTGATACAATCCATGAATCCAAGATAGAGAAAGATGCATCCAAAAAGCTAAATGCGGAGGCAGAACAGTATATTCTAGCGCTCCTCCAGGAAAAAATCCCGCAAGTCGATTCTGTGGATACGGATGTGGAAGTATACAACAAAGTTGCCGAGGAATGGACACCACAGATGAAAACGCCAAAGCCGATTCACATTATGCTGGAAATTGAAAAAGGCGATTTAACAAAAGAACAGATGGTGCAGCAGTGCAAGATTATACAGGAGTTATTGAATGACGAATCGATCGATTATTATACTACCGAGGTGGGATATCGAAGTATGGTGAACGGAGAAGAAAATTATGAGTACGTCAGTTTTACTCCAGGCAAGGAATTGACAATAAATGATTTGAATTAAAAACGAATAAGCCTTTCACTTAAATAATTTCTATGGACCGCATCGTTTGTTAGCCGTAACTGCCAAGTTCGGTGTAGATTGATAAGTCAGGTGTGTCTAGAGCTAGTCGTTTTTTAGAAAAGGGGAATGCTGTATGATGACCTATCCTTTACAAGAATCCGATTATCCAGTAATCGAGGCTGCAAGGGAAAAGATCAAAGCGCTGTACGAGGAAGATAAGCACCATGTAGGGGCAGCGTTGAAGACAAAGTCGGGTAAAATTGTAGCTGCGGTACATATGGAAGCATATGTCGGCCGTATCACGGTGTGTGCTGAAGCCGTTGCGATTGGAAAGGCGATATCGGAAGGGGAAAAAGAGTTTGATACGATCGTGGCTGTGAAGCATCCCTATTCCGATGAAATCAATAGAGAGTTAAAGGTGGTCAGTCCTTGTGGGATGTGCCGGGAACTGATCTCGGATTATGCAGAGGATTGTTTTGTGATCATAGAGGTGGATGGGGAAACGGTTAAAACGAAAATCAGCGAATTGATCCCTCTGAAATATACAAGGGGTTCGTAAAACAAGAGGCACATTCAAAAGGCAATCCTTCATACCGAAGGGTTGCCTTTATTCCTTTATTTGATCCGAGAAATGAAGTCATCCAATTTATCCAATGTGGTGATATTCTGGTTGCATTTCATACTATCGTTACAAATATAGTTCCCTTTTTTAATGAATGTGCCCTGAACGGTCCCTTTTGTTTCAGACATGAACATCCCGACTTCCTCAAAACGGCTGCATATCGCGCAGATTCCTTTTTTATGGGAAGGTTTGAATGTCCCATGCAGTCCAACCAGCTTATTATGCCGGGGGGCGATGATGAATTTCTTTCCTGAGCCAGTATCGTCCCATCCCAAGTAAGAAATCCCTCTTAAATCGATGGTTTCCATTTTGGGGGCCTTTAATTTCTTCGCCTTAGGAAATAACTTCTTGACCGTTTGTTCCGTTACTTCTTTAAAAGGGATGACATAGGGTTTGAGTTCCAAGAGAAAGGCTTCAGCATGGGCAGGATCCTTGATGGTGTCGATGGGGTCCAAAAGTTGCTTGTGCTTGTCGTCCAGTTCATTGAATAATTTCAGCACTCTTTCTTTTGCAACGGACTTGACTGTATGAACGACATCTTTATCGTTGGCCGTTGCGTGTCCATTTATCAGTATCTGCGTTTGTAATTTGATGAAGTTATATTGTTCACTTTTGATAAAGGGTTCCATTTCCCCACTCCTGTTCATGTTCCTGTTGCTTTCATTTTACAGAATCGGCTTTTTGAATGAAAGGTGGAAAATGTTTAGGAAACAAATTTGGCATAGAAATAGCACTGATCTCTTTCATCAGTGCTGCGAGACAAGCTCTATTTGGAATAAATGATTTTTTTAATGGTTTCCGTTGAGAGAAAATGTTCTTCTGCTAATTGATGGATAGCGGTCCCGGTTTTAAAGGCATATTTAATCGAGGCATTTCGCTCATCGATCAATTTCCGGGATCCAGAACGTGTTCCCCATTATGCGTTTGATCAGGTTTGGGAATATAGATGGTTTCCCCTTGCACATACTTTTGAATTTCCTGAATCAATGCCTCGGGTAAAACGGCTGTTGCTTTTACATACGTCATTTCTGCCAGCTCCTTATTTTTTGTTGCGAATGAAATAAGGGGCAAAGCCTGTTTAGATAGAAATGATAAAAGATGGGCGATGTTCGTTTATTTTATTTCCACCCCATGCAAAGTATCGCCTCCACTATCAGGCTTTGCATGAGACGCTGCAGAAGGTGGCAAAACACGTTTCATTGCCATCATTACACCTCCTTATCGAATTCCCTTTATTATAAAATATCTCAAGCACATTGCAAGGAAATTCCATTTTCATCCTTGCGTTATGCTGATTGTTTGCTGTTGCGCACCGTTCATGAAATAATTGGATGAGAAAACCAATTATCCAGTATGGGGGCTGATTTTATATGAAAGTATTCGTAGTTGGAGCAAATGGGCAGATCGGGAAAAAGGTAGTTACGTTATTGAAAGAAAGTGAACATAGTGTACGGGCCATGATTCGAAAAGAGGAACAGAAGAAATCATTTGAAGAAATCGGAGTCGAATCAGTAATCGTCAGCTTGACGGGAACGGTGGAAGAGATTTCAGAAGCGGCGAAAGGGTGCGACGCCATCGTGTTTGCAGCAGGTTCCGGGGGCAACACAGGGGCTGATCAAACCTTATTGGTAGATCTTGACGGCGCAGTCAAGACAATCGAAGCGGCCGAAAATTTACAGGTGAAGCGGTTTATCATGGTCAGCGCTTTTCAGGCAAACAACCGGGAAAACTGGAGCGAAGCCATTAAACCGTATTATGTGGCCAAGCACTATGCCGATCGAGCACTGTTGCATAGTGATTTAACGTATACAATCATCCGGCCGGGCGGTCTCGTGAACGAACCGGGAACAGGCCAGGTGACGGCTGCCGAGAAACTGGAAAGGGGCACGATCCCGCGGGAGGATGTGGCCAAGACAATTGTGGCTGCCTTAACCGAGGAACATACCTATAACCGTTCCTTTGATTTGATTGCAGGGGAAACTCCAATTGCTGAAGCGTTGAATTCCATATAAGATAGGAAGAACGAATGAGCAGGGCCATCCCAAATGGATGGCCCTGCTTTTGCGTTTATCAGGCCAGCTCTGGTTAACCAAACAAAAACATTATCGGCTACTGAAATAACGTTATTTTAGGCTACAGAGTTCTTTTTCTTTGTGTCGAAAGACCTACTATCATGCATGAAACTATTTTTATTTAGATAATAAGAAACACTAAAATGATTTTTCGGAATAATTACTAAAATAGTTTTTGACAAACGTACCACTGCATTTTATAGTTAGGAGTGTTGTGTTGTGGGTTTGTACGAATCGTGTACTTTGAATCGCAGGCACTTCTCTTATCTAATGATTAGGAGAATTAGAACATTGGAGGTTTCGTAATGTCACAGAAAGCACCACTTTCTTTTACATTGGTTACAGGTTTAATGCTATTTGCTTTGTTTTTTGGGGCAGGTAATTTGATTTTTCCTGCCATGCTTGGTCAATCCTCTGGGACCAACTTATGGTCGGCTAACCTTGGATTCATCCTTACCGGAGTTGGATTGCCTTTTATCGGAATCCTGGCATTTGGTATTTCAGGTAAAAATGATGTGCAGTCACTGGTAAGCCGGGCGCATCCTATGTTCGGTTTGATTTTCACAATCGTTCTTTATCTATCACTTGGACCATTATTCGCTCTTCCGCGAACTGGAAGCGTATCTTATGAAATAGGAATTAAGCCATTCCTTCCAGATGGAGTCGGTTTTTTACCTTTGTTGGTCTTCACCATCATCTACTTTGGCGTTGCTTGTCTCTTATCTATTAATCCCTCAAAAGTTTTGGATATTGTCGGAAAAATATTAACTCCATTATTATTAATTTTCATTGCCATCCTGATCATTGTGGCGATCATAAACCCAATGGGGAACATTCAAGCTCCTATAGCAGACTATTCTGGCAATTCATTCTTTAAAGGATTCAAAGAGGGCTATTTAACAATGGATACCCTGGCATCCTTTGCTTTTGGTATCATTGTGATCAACACCATCAAGGATAGGGGCATCACTTCCAAGAAGGAAATTCTGAAGTTCTGTACTAAAGCCGGTTTGATTGCCGCCTTCCTGTTAATGATCGTTTATACGTCATTAACATATGTAGGGGCAACTAGTGTGGAATTGCTTGGCCAGTTAGGGAATGGCGGAGACGTTCTTGCCCAAGTATCGAACCACTTTTTCGGTTCTGGAGGTGCCGTGTTATTAGGCCTGATTGTGATTGCCGCTTGTTTAACGACGAGCATCGGCCTGATTACGGCATGTTCTACTTACTTTAACAAGTTGTGGCCATCTGTATCCTATAAAATTTATGTGGTCATTTTTTCTGCATTCAGTGCAGCGGTGGCCAATGTCGGCCTAAGCAACTTAATCGAGTATACGGTGCCGGTATTGACGGCGCTCTATCCAGTTGCCATCGTCATCATCGCGTTGACATTTTTACATCCCCTTTTCAAAGGGAGATCGGAAGTGTATTTGGGAAGTCTTTTCCTTACCTTGATTTTCGGGATTTATGATGGACTCATTGCTTTCGGGATACCAAAGAACCCGGTTACTGAATTTTTGACTGACTACCTGCCATTATTCAGTGTAGGGGTAGGTTGGGTCATTCCTGCCATCGTTGGTGGGATAATCGGCTATATCGTAAGCCTGATAAAAGGGCAACCGGTAACGAATTAGAATGTAAGGCTAGAAATGATACGATTATGAATGAAAGGAGCTGTCTTTTTTGACGGCTCCTTTTTGATTAAATGCAGATGTTTGTCTTTACTGGAAAAGAACTTTAGAATGAGGAAAAAGGAGTGGAGTGAGATCGTGATGAATACGTTGCCAGAAAAAATAGCGAATATTTTACATATGAATAAGAAAAAACCTGTTCAATTTCAGGAGCTGATTTCCAAAGGTGGATATTTGCCACCCGAGATGGATTTGATGGTCGATGCGATTTCAGCGTTGAGCATGGGGAAAAACATTTTGTTAAAAGGTCCCACAGGGGCAGGGAAGACGAAGTTTGCGGAGACGTTATCCCATTTATTCAACCAGCCGATGTTCAGCGTCAACTGTTCGGTCGATTTGGATGCTGAGAGCTTGTTGGGCTTCAAGACTTTATCCTATAACGAGGGCAAACAGGAGATTGAATTCGTTCCGGGACCCGTGACAAATGCGATGAATCACGGAACTTTCCTCTATATTGATGAAATCAACATGGCGAAGCCTGAAACGTTGCCGTTGATCAATGGGGTGCTTGATTATAGAAGGACGATCACGAATCCATTTACGAATGAAATCGTCACGGCAAAAGAGGACTTCAATGTGATTGCGGCCATCAATGAAGGCTATGTCGGTACAGTGCCGTTGAATGAAGCGCTGAAAAACCGGTTCATCGTGATTGAGGTTCCCTATATTGAAGGAGAGCAGCTTAAGCAATTGATCGAAACCAATACGAAACTGAAGGATGCACGGACCATTGAGCTGTTCGTCAAGCTATCGGGTGATTTGATTCATGCCGTGAATCAAGGGAAAGTGGCTGAGGATGCAGCATCGATACGGGCACTGCTTGATGCGTGTGATCTAAGTGTACTGATCCCACCTAAGCGGGCGATTCTTCGTTCAATCGTGGATAAGCTTGATGAGGAACGGGAACGGGAATTTGTGAAGAACTTGGCCGACACATTATTCTAACTAGGAGAATGCCGCATGAAGTATATTCGATTCAACGATTCAATTATTGATACGGCGCTTTTTTTGCAGCTTCAGGATTTATCGACGGTTTTATCCGGTATTCCTGAACTGGAATTTGAATACAACTATGGATCTTTCCTTGATTCTGTAAACAGTAAAGTCACGGCGAGCCATTTTTGGGAAAACGGCAACCAAGAGGTAAAGGCTGCAGGATTGAAGACGGATGTACTTCTCAGGACGATTGGGACCCTTCATCATTCAAGCGTGAAGGATTTACAGTCCTATCGGGAAGTCATCGAGGAAAGCGGGCTTCCAAAGTTTTCGGCAGAGCTGTTTACCCTATTCGAAGATGTACGACTTGAGGAATTGATCAAAAAAGAGCGCCCGGGAACAAAGAAGTGGTTTTCTATACGCGAGGCGTATCTTACGCAATACTTTGAAACGCAATCGGCTGCGAACGTAACGAGGAGCTTTGCACTTGATGAGCTGTTCTGCCTGATTTATTTACTGCTTCATTCCAATCGTCCGGATCCGATTTTTCCACGAGCCAACGAACGCCAGGTGGAGGCATTGGAAAAAATCAAACCGTTGATTTATATGGTGTTTGAAGCAAGGAAAACGAGTGATATCACAAGAATTTGCGAACAAATCGTCTTCCGTTTGAATGAAGAGTATCAAGATAGCATGAATGAGTATTTCATCTTCCCGGTCGCGAATGTGGAACAGTATACGGCCAACACGCTTTTCGATGAACTGACGCGAAACGACGAGTTAGCGAATGATGACACAGAAGATGTGGATGAAGAGAATAGCGAGTTCATCGATGAAAAGTTCTCGACATGGCACCGGGAGAATAAGAATGGCGAAAATCCTTCCACCTTCCTTCAGTTTGAACTGGAGCAGGGGACGAAAACGAGCATGCTAGGCGGCGGTGCACGGGAAGCGGAAGATGCTGACCAGGCGTTGGCCTCGATTCAAGGCTCTTCCGGTGAAAGTAAAGAAAAGGACTACAAGCAACAGGAGACACTCGAGAAAAAGCAAACGAAACCCGGGAAAAGCGGTGATTATCCGTTTGGCGAGGATAATAAAGATGCCGTCATGATAACCAAAGAGGCGAGGGCGTCAACGATCGATGAGGAAAAACGGTATCGAGAGTTCGTGGCTGACATCGAACCTTTCAAGCGGAAGCTTTCCAGCACCATCGAAAAGACGCTTGAAAATAAGAAGAATGCACCAAGAAGAGATTTGGCGTTCGGAAGGTTATCCAAGAAGTTGCTGCCGCTCGTGCTGGATGAAAACCCGCGGGTCTTTTATAAAAAGAACCAGGAGTCCAAGGAAATCGATGCCGTGTTCACACTTCTTGTCGATTGCTCGGCCTCGATGCACAATAAAATGGATGAAACGAAGCGTGGCATTGTCCTCTTTCATGAAGTGCTGAAGAAATTGAAAATCCCCCATTCAATCGTCGGATTTTGGGAAGACGCCAATGATGTGAAAGAAGGGTACCAACCGAACTATTTTCACGTGATTCACTCCCATTCCGATTCTCTTTACCAGAATGCCGGCGCGAAGATCATGCAGCTTGAACCTGAGGAAGATAATCGGGACGGTTACAGCATCCGCGTCGCCACTAAGGAATTGGAAAGAAGGCGGGAGAAGAATCGCTTTCTGCTCGTCTTCTCCGATGGCGAACCGGCTGCTGCACATTACGACCAGAATGGGATCGTCGATACGCATCTTGCCGTATCCGAAGCGCGTAAAAAGGGAATCGATGTCATTGGCATGTTTCTAGCGGATGGAAGCATCGAGGAAAGCGAAGAACTGACGATGAAAAACATCTATGGCAAAGAAAGGCTGATGGTTCCCACTGTATCTGAATTGCCAGAGCACTTTACCCCGCTGTTGAAGAAACTGTTATTAAAGACAATATGACGCCTGGAATTTTTGAGCACGCTTCTGTCTATTCATCATATTCTAGACTGTAACCTAGATGAGGAGTGACAGAGATGTACTACACAAGACAGAACTTTGGCGGATATGGAAACTTCGGGGGATTCCCGGGAGTTGGAGGATATGGTGTTCCAGGAGGATTTGGTCAACCAGTTGGGTATCCGATGTTTGGTGGCATGGGTGGTCATCCGGGAATGGGCTTTCCAGGAGGATTTCCGATGCACCACGGTTATGGCGGACAGAATAGCTTTCCCATGCAGATGCCAGGTGGCATGGGCGGACATGGAGGAGCCTTCCATCCATACCCGATGCATGGCGGCATGGGCCAAGGCGGCGGATATCAGCAATATTGAAACAGGAAAAAGAGCTAGTGGAGGTCCTTGTATGACCTCTTCTAGCTCTTTTTTGGCTCTTTGATCAATGCTGTTTGTTCGGCAACCTTTTCTCTGGGTGGCCATTCCCTTGACGGCGTTTATTATCCGCTTCTTTTTTTTGCTGTTCCTTGATCTTCTCAACAAATTCCTCAGAACGTTCCATGCATAAAACCTCCTCCGTTATATTCTTTTTTACTATAACCAGAACGACTATGATTCATGAGGAAATTGAGCCGGAATTTACCCTGTGTGGCGATAACATCCATAACTTAACAAATTATCCTGTATCCTTTTCCGAACCTGGAGCGTCATTTATATAGAAGGGAAAGGGGATGAACATGAAAAAGAGAAATAGGACGCTCAGGGTCATACGGTCAATCCTATTATTTGTTGTGGCCATATCCTTGGCTTGGGTCGCTTTCCATACGGTCATGAAGGCCTATGAGCAGAAGAAACACCCGGCATGGGGGCAAATGGTGGAAGTGGATGGAAAGGAGATGCATGTGTATACCAAAGGAGAGGGGGAGCATACGATTGTTCTATTAAGCGGTTTAGGAACGGCGGCGCCTGTCTTGGATTACGAACCATTGATTGACGAGATGGCAAAGGATAATAAAATCGTCGTAGTGGAGCCATTTGGCTATGGTTGGAGTGAGCTGACAGATAAGGAGAGGACCGTGGAAAATGTCGTGGAGGAAATACGAACGGCCCTGAAAAAATCAAAGATAGAAGGTCCATACATATTGATGCCCCACTCCCTATCCGGAATCTATAGCATGTACTATGCCCATGAATATCCAAACGAGATCAAGGCCATTATCGGAGTGGATTTCACGTTACCGAAGGCATTGGAGTATTTTGAGGAGCCTGCTCCTAGCATGCCTGCCTATCTGAAGTATGTTGCACCCACTGGATTGGCACGAATAGCCTCTTACGTGAGCGCGGAAAATGTCCTGCCGATTGCGGATGAGGGTATATATTCAGAAGAAAATCTAGACATGACCAAAACGATTGCGGCTTGGAAAGTGTACAACCGAAATATTGTCGATGAAGCAAATGCGATAGAGGAGAATGTGAACAAGACGAAGGAGATGTCCTTCCCTTCAAACATGCCGCTCCTGATCTTTGCTGCCAAAAGAGATAAGGTAACCGAAGATGGTAAAACGAACGAGACGTTTTATCGATCACAATTGGGGGAGAACCCATTAAATGAACTCGTGGTCTTAGAAGGCCATCATTATCTTCATTGGACACGCTATAAGGAAATGGGTGAACACGTTCGTCATTTCACGGCACAATTAGAAAACCGGTAAAGGGGAGCTGTCGGTAAACACCTTGAAGGAACATGGAGAAGGATTTATGAAAAAGCCACCTATTCTGTATAAGTGGCTTCCTGATCATTATATGGCATAACCCGTTATTTTTCTAAACTCCACAATCCATACGGGTTGTAAAAAGGATGGTCTTCCTCGTACCTGAAGTCTTGACGGCTAGTCAATGTAAAGGTGGGGGCATCCGATTTTATCCGGAAATCCTGGCCATTTGTGAAGGTAGGTCTTTCCCCAAGGTTATAAAAGTTGAAGGTGCTCAGTAACGTCACCGCATCTTTTGGGCTCATCGTGTTTGGCGTGACGACATCGGGAAGGCCGAATGCCTTCATTCCGAACGAACCATAGTGGTCTTCCTCACCAATGATGGTGACAAAGTGGGCATAAACCGGGATGATATCCGGGTTCTTCTGTAAAGTTTGCCAGGCTTCCTTCGTATGAGCCATGCCCGCCGTTTCGATTTTCACAGCCATGCCACCCGCTTTAAGCAAGGCAGACCCAGCATCTATCAGGTTTATGACGGCCTCGAAGTCAGATACTTCGGCAATGATATAGACCGTGAAGGTATGATGATCGATTTCGGTCAACAGACTTTCAGGAAATGCCCCTTTACTGGCATAAGAGAAAGCCTCTTTCAAATGTGGTTCATAATCATACACTTCAACATGAAACGATATGCCTTTTTCTTGGTTATGCAATACTTGTCCAGCCAACTGGTGTCCATCGCTTTGCGTAGCCACCGCCTGAATCAATTCCGTGCGGTTCTTCCACACTCCAGGTATTCCGATAATAATTTCCGTCATGACGCACCTCGACTTTCTTTTTTTTACTATACTACGTCTTCTGCCGGTTTGTCTTATTGTATAATAGTGGAAAAGGGGCGATTCTTTTGAAAAACTATACCTCGATTTGTTTGCTCTTATTCAGTTCCAGCATTTTTTTGGGGTTAGCGTTAAGGAGTATTTCGGAATACCCCATGCTTATTGGCGTGAGTATAGGGATGGTCTTCCTGATTCTGGCCATGATTACTGTAGGGATAAGAAACAGAAGGCAGACCTGATACTTTTTTTAGTGGAAAATTCATAGTGTGTAGGACTTTTTCAAATTAATGCAATTGATGTATAATATAAGCGAGTGACGGTATGTGATATTTTTACTAGAATATAATTTGTAGATTTACTCGTGAATCTATGGAAAAATGGTAATGGAATTTACCATATCAATCGATTTTTGTTTATCCAATGATGAAAGAGAGTGGAATATAATGGGTCGTAAGTGGAATAATATCAAGGAAAAAAAAGCGTCCAAAGATGCGAATACTAGCCGTATTTATGCAAAATTCGGACGTGAAATCTATGTGGTAGCCAAACAAGGTGAACCTGATCCGGAATCGAATCAGGCTTTACGTGTCGTATTGGAACGTGCGAAAACGTACAATGTACCAAGAGCGATCATTGACCGTGCAATCGAGAAGGCAAAAGGCGGTTCTGAAGAGAACTATGATGAACTTCGCTATGAAGGCTTCGGACCTAATGGATCAATGGTGATTGTGGACGCGCTGACAAACAACGTTAACCGTACAGCTTCTGATGTACGTGCCGCTTTCGGTAAAAATGGAGGAAACATGGGGGTCAGCGGATCTGTTGCCTATATGTTCGATGCCACGGCCGTTTTCGGGATAGAAGGAAAGAATTCCGAAGAAGTACTAGAATTATTGATGGAAGCGGACGTTGATGTTCGTGATATCATCGATGAAGAAGATTCGGTTATCGTGTATGCGGAACCTGATCAATTCCATGCTGTACAACGAGCATTCAAAGATGTAGGCATCACGGATTTCACGGTTGCCGAGCTTACCATGCTTGCACAAAATGACCTAACACTTCCTGCTGATGCACAAGAGCAATTCGAAAAAATGATTGATGCATTAGAGGACTTAGAAGACGTTCAACAAGTTTACCACAATGTGGATCTTGGTTGATCATATAGAAAAGCGGGCCTGTGAGATATAATCACAGGCCTTAAACTGTAGGCACACTCGATTAAAATCGAGTGTGCCTACAGTTTTTTTTGTTTCAAAATGGAAAGACACCTTTTTTTCCACCGGATAAAATTTGATAAGGGTGAAACCAAAGAAAGTACAAAAAGTCCTGAGAGAAGTTATTATGTGAAAGATGAACGGACACACACAGATAGCCTATTCATTCTACACGGCTGCGACCGGAAGGATCTATACGGGGAATAACCGGCCTGATTTACCTACAAAGGAGATGAAAATTCGCTGAAATACGGAATTACATAAAAATTTCAATCAATTGATTAAGTGCCTTTTTTAGTATAGGAAATATATATGGGTAATAAGTTGTTTTAATATATTAGTATTTTATGCCTCTATATTTGACAGGGGTATTATGTTATTTCACTAGTATTACTTTTTGGTATCGTACTTTCACCGATATCTATTAAAACAAAGAGCTCTGCATATGCTGATGAATTACCAACAGAAGTTGAAAAGGGAAAAATCCTATCAGTTTTAGAGATTATCCAAAATGGGATAGCAGAAGAGGATAATAAAATATTATTAGACTTAGATTATGCTAAAAGTAATGGATTATCTAGCACTGAAATTGATAATCTTAAACTAGCACTAGCAGATATTTCTGTTGAAGAGTTAAATGGGATTACAAATGAGTCAAAGTTTCTTGAAAAAGAAATTCTTAAACAAGATGATATAATACAAATTGAGGAACTTACAGCTGAGGCCAAGGGGCGCCATGCTGCTCCACCAACTGCACTTAAAAAAACGCTTAAAGTTATTTTTGGAACAATTGTTGGTATGACAATAGCAACTACTATTGTTCAAGATATGTACAAGTTGGGTGCCAATAAAGCTTGCCATAAATGGGGAAACAATCGACCTAAGGTTAAAAGTGCCTGTAAAACTCTAGGATACTGGTAAAATGATCGAAACTAAGGGGTGAACTTTTATGTTTAACGTACCTGAATTTTCGAGGGTGAAAAAATTAAAATTAGCTACACATTCATTACTTATATGTGTTCTATTAAGTTTAATCAGTTTAATCATTAATGATGTATTTTCTCTAGTGGTACATGAAAGAATTAATGTAAACCTATTCTTTATCCCTATTATTATGGTTTTTTGGGTTTTAATCGCTATAAATAAACCTACTTATCAAAAGTAAAAAGAGAATCTAGCTTACCTAAACGGATACCTATAGATTGGACACTTAGAAAAGAGTGTTTCTTCTATAGGTATTTTTTTAGAGAAGGCCAAGGTACGGGTTAAGGTAGCCTTAAAAATATTAGAGACAGCAAAGGCGCCTATACTGTGAAAATCTATTCTTTCTCAAGCTGCTCAATTTTGGTTGTTGTAGAAAAATATCATATATCTATAGATCATTGTGGTCTTGGGATCGGCGTGTCCCAGGCTTTGTTGAATTCTACATAAAGCGGTTTTGTTCGAGTATCGTATGAAGTACTTTCGGTTTAGCCCCTTTTTACAGAAAAGAGCCTGTTTTGATGACAAAACAGGCTCTTCACATTTATTCTTTTACTTTGATTCCATATCGTTTACGGTCTTGTTTCACTTTTTCAAGTTCGGACACGGTAACGAGTTGGTAGCCTTGCTGGTCCAGCTGTTTGATGATTTCGTCAGCCGCTTGGGCGCTGGTTTTGTAAATGTCGTGCATGAGGATGATCTTCCCGTCTTCCGCTTTGTTCATGACTTTGCGGACCACTTTCTTCTTGTTCCGGAGCTTCCAGTCTTCCGGGTCTATTTCCCAGAGTGCGACATCCATATCGCCTATATGTTTGCGGACCTTATCGTTTATTGCACCATATGGCGGACGGATAAGGGATGGCTCGTAACCGCTGGCTTTTAGGACGGCAAGTTGTGTTTTGTTAATTTGACTCTTGATCTTTTTCTTGTTTAGGCGTGTCAGTTGCGGATGATCCCAGGAATGGTTCCCGATTTCATTACCTTGTGCAATCATTTTTTGCAAGACCTCTGGATAGTGCTCGACACGGCTTCCTAATACGAAGAAGGTCGCATGTGCTTGATGTTTGTTCAAGGACTTCAGGATGGCCGTCGTATTGTCAGGGTGAGGTCCGTCATCGAATGTGAGGGCAATCACCTTTTGGGATGGATCGATCCAATCATTCTTTGGAGGAAGCTTGGCGACAATATGCTTGGGTTGCCTTTCCTTCACGCGATCTTGATTCATGTCCTTGTTTTGATATGTATCTAGCAAGCTATCTTTGAATAACTCTTTTTTGATAGCGATGGATTGTATGGTGGATGAATCTCCGTCTTTTTTCGGTTTCATATAGAAAACCAGCGTATTTTTCAATACGGAAAATGAATCAAAATTGTCCATTTTCGGATCTGTCATTTTCTTGATCATGTCATCGGTAAGTGTTTTGTCTTTCTTATCACTTAACTCTTCAAAGGCAATGTCGGATAAGACCGATAAATAATCAGTATCAGAATAAAAAATGTCATCTAAAGAGAGGATTTCTTGAGAGGGAATATCATATGTGAAAATGTTATATTCCGATTGTTTTTTACCTGCAATTTGTTGATATTTATCGAAGGAAATCGTGATGGTCTGTTTGCTGAAATGAAGGATTTCATAAGTGATGTTCAACTCAGAAGAAGCTTCTCCATCGACAGCCTTCCATTTCTTTTGATACTCCTTTATTTCTTTATGAATATAGGATTCTAGCTGCTCATCGATTGACTCTTGATGGAATATCGGCCTGCTTACTGAAAATCCACCTTTTGTATAATCGTTAACATCCGTTTGAATATCCGCATCCGGATAATTTTCATCTATGGAATAAGCGGAAACTGTATGCTTATTTTTCAACAGTTTAATAGCCAATCCGGACAAGCCCAAAACCACAGTTAGACATAAAAGAGAAATAAATACTTTTTTATAATTTGATTTGCTCATGATGCTTTCCCACCTCGTGATAATTCTACTATAATATAACTACAAAAGCCTTAAAAGTTTGTAAAATAATTCATTTTTTATAGGGTGAATTTTCCCTAGTGGTTTTTAACTAAGATATGACCTTCCTTGTGCCTATAGAAGTGGTATTTATTATCAAAAGTAATGGGACCGTTTCATGAAAAGCGGAGGTTGAAGTGTATCGTGGTGGAAGAAATGAACGTCCATGTTGATCTCTGTTTCTAAGCGGAAAAAGATTAGAGAGTTTTGGATTCATCGGCAGGAGAATGAAGCTTCATTTGATCGAGTTCAATCCTCAACTTCTCTGTTTCTATCAGATAGTTTTCGTGTTTGAGTTTTTCGAGTTCTATTTCGTCTTTAAGCATTTTATGCTTAATTTTCGCTTGTTCCTGAAAATGGTTTGTCACGATCGCGATAATAGGAATAGAGAATATCATGACAACGGTTATTGTGCCAACCATAATGTGCCCTCCCCTCAAGTGGAATTTTATGTCTTCTCTATATTATACAATTGTGGTTACATTTAGGAAGTGGTTTTGAAATGATTGGTTATTCCTTCGGAGGGAATAGGCGGAATGGCCAAGGGAAGGGAGCGGTTAAAATAAAAACTACGGAAATACCAGAGCGGAAATTAAGAGTTATACTGGCGCTAGCCATCATACTTGAATCCATATTTTTCATCGGCTTTTTCACCGGAGTTCTTTCTAACCTGCATGTCTATATAGGTGCTGCTACTGGCTTGGTGATTGGGTTTGTCAGTTTATTGATCAGCGCCTATTTACTAGCGAAAAAATCATATGGTGCCATCTCGCTATGCATCCTATTCTTTTCTGTATTGATCACTTTTTTCACGTTCGTTGCTTATTTTTTACCCGAAGCAGGCTATCCACCACCCATTCGTTTGTTCTTTTAATTTTATTGATTCTTTAGCGAGGTGATGACCGTGGAACTTTGGAAAAGTCTCCTTTTAAATGGTGCTGTTAAGCTATTTCAGAGGACAGAATTATTGGATGCATGTATTTCAGATATTTCTCGTGAAGGATTCGAAATCCATGTAATGGATTGTTCAAAGTGGGATTTGGAAAGTTACCATAATGACTTGGCATCGATACTCCACTTTCCGGATTATTACGGAAAGAATTTGGATGCCTTTCATGACTGTTTATCAGATATGGCCCCAGAAGGAAGAGGGATGGTCTTGGTGTTTAAGAATTACGACTTATTCGCAAATAAGGAACCGGAAGTTGCTTATCGATTGTTGGATATCGTTCAAACAAACGCTTGGCGATTTTTACTGGAGGACATTAAATTACTAGCTTTTGTCCAATCGAATGACGCGACAATCAAATTCCCGCGTTTAGGCGGCATGCCTGCTGAATGGAATAATGAAGAATGGCTGAATGTAAATAGAGGCTAGTATTTTGGAGAAGGTTGCTGCGGCAGCCTTTTTTATTTGGCCCCAGCACGTCAGTAAACTAAAGAAACGTTCAATGTCCTCATAAATGAAAAGATGATAAATGGTATGATTAAGAAATCATACATAAATAGGAGGAATTAATTCCTTGAAAGTAGTAAAAATCATCTTAGCAGCCATGGTTATTAGTCTAGCCACTTATAGTCTAAAAACTGAAACCGATTTAATGCCATATTATATGTTTTTCTTAGGCGCTCTGATATTGGTGACAGGGATAGCCGAACTTCAAAAAGACAAAAAAGGCTTTAAGGGACACCTGAGCATCGGGATTGCTTTCTTTGTTTTCTTGGTTTCCATCCAGAGTTTTTTCATGGGCTAACAGGTAGGCAGCCTATTTTGAAAGAACAATAAATGATAGAAGGGCATGTTTTGATCGGTTTCAAAACATGCTTTTTCTATTGATTTGAATCAGAGGGGGAGACGATGGTCAGTTTGAAATGATCTTCACGTACATTCCTTTTTTGGCTTTTCGTTTAGCGCTTTCGTTCATCGTTTTAATAGTTTCTGATAAGGTAGAAGCAGATTCCATATAGTTCATCCGTTATTAACACCTGGGGAACGCCTCACTTATCATGTCATGTCCATCCTGTTCACTTCATCCGTCAAACCCATCTTCAGCATTTCGGTTTTCACACATTCTTTCAATTCATCGTCTTCTTGTATGAGGTAGAAGTATTGCAAGTTTCGGATGGTTGCTAATTTGGTTGCCTCATCACTTCTATCAAAAAATTTCCCCAAGTCTTTTAGATTGATCGTTGAATCTCTGTTCATGGAAAACGTCTCCTGATTAGGACGGTCATCGCTTACAACCCCTAATGTATCAAAAGTAGGGAGGGAGGCCACTTTTTTTCTTTGCTCACGTACAGTGACTTCGACATATTCGTATAAATCATCAAGGGGTTTACGGTTGAGTTCTTGTTGGATCCTGTTGCAAACGTAGGCACTTTGCGCTGAAAACTCCGGATCCGCGGTTGCTTCTTTAGTGATCCAATCCAAAAATTCCTGATATTCTTCTATGTTTGAATAACCTAATAGGTTTTCGATCACCGAGGCATCATTCAAGGTCAGAATTACATCTATGAATTCTGCAAGATTTCTAGCTATGATTTTTACGTGATTTCCGAAATTCATGGGGCTCACGCAAACGATGAAGGCCTCGTCTAATTGTTGCACCCTGCCAAAATCGGTGAGGAATCCATAGTGAATCCCATCAGCCCCAATGCTTGCGAATGGGATGACATCATAGGGCGTGACATCGTAGGAATAATCATCATCTTGTAAGAATAGGGATAACTGATCGAATAAGCTGTATCCCTCCTTTTGTAAATCTTGATCTAATTTAGTCAATGCCTGAAGAGCATCGGGGAATTCTTTGTATTTTCCTAGAACATTCACGTTCAAAGCCTCCTATAAAAGAAATAGTGTTTCCTACTATATTCACTATCCTTCGTCATCAAGCCTGCTTTTACAGAGGAAAAATTATTAATGATTTGAAGGCATGCCAAACGGGAAGGCTCCTCAAAGAGTCCTCCCCGTTTAAAATGTTTCACAAATGACCGAACCCGTCCTGGATATGTCGTAATCACCCAATGCGTTGATTTCGGACTGAAAGGGTTTCGATGTTAATATCTCCTTAACAACCGTTAAGAGCTGGTCATTTTTCGGCGTCTTTAGAATGACCAAATCGTACCGTTCGGTTATTATTGGAACGAAGTCCACCCCGACGATTTTGGCCGCCTTTTCGATACCAATCCCAACATCCGCCAACCCTGCCGAGACAGCCGAGGCTACACTCAGATGATTGGTTTCTTCGTGTTCATAGCCCTTAAGGCTTTGAGCGGATATCTGATGGAGTCTAAGCTGCTCATCAAGCAGGATACGGGCGCCGGACCCTCTTTCCCGATTGATGATCGTCAAGTCCTGATTCAAGTCAGACCATGTGTGGAGATGGAGCGGGTTGCCCTTTTGGACGTAAAAACCTGCTTTCCTTGAAACAAGGTTGATTAACATATAGGGATATCCAACCAAAATTTTCTTTATGTAAGGCAGGTTATATTCTCCTGTATCTCCGTCAAACATATGCATGCTGGCGATATCCGCTTCGCCGTTGTACATCGAGATCAGACCGTTCAAACTGCCGGTGTAGGACCGTAGCGTTTTATAAGGTGAATCCTTTTCGATATATTGACCAAGAATATCTAGCACCATATCCTGTCCGCTTATGACAAGGTTATGCGATTCCTTCGATTGCGCTTTTGGATTTTCGGTAACCGGAATTGGGGTGGATGGGGACTTATGACCCTGAATGTAGTCGTCCAAATCTTTTGCATCCATTCTCATCTGCCTGCCGACCCGGAAGACAGGGAGCTCGCCTTTTTTAACCAAATCATAGATCGTTAGTTTGGATACCTTTAATAATTGTGATACTTCTTCAATCGTATAGGATAGCTCTTTCGACATGATGTGCATCCCTCCAACTTTATTGTATCCTAGTGGCTTACATAAATAAATTCCAAGAGGGGAAAAGTAAGTATTACATTTCATCCTTTTTCTTATTATAATAAGTTATAACTAGATATATCTAATTATAACTAGATAGAAAGGGAGATCGGTTTTGAAGAAATTATATCTTATCATCTCGATTTTATTTGTCATGGTAATCGGGGCTGGATGTTCATCGGATGAAAACTCCGAAACGAAAAAAAAGGAAGCAACGAAGCAAGTCGATTTGACCATTTCGGCAGCTGCAAGTTTGCAGGATGCCTTGAACGACATTAAAGCAAGTTTTGAAAAAGAAACGCCGGAAGTGAATGTGAACTATAATTTCGGAGCGTCAGGAGCACTACAACAACAAATTTCCAAAGGAGCGCCTGTCGACCTGTTTTTCTCAGCGGCAGAAGATAAATTCGATGCGTTAGTCGATGAGGGGCTTATCGATGAAAAACAAGGCACCGACCTAGTCGGCAATGAGCTTGTGTTGGTGGTTTCAAAGGAATCGGATAAAGGGATCAAGACGTTGGAAGATGTTACGAAAGCTACGAAACTATCAATTGGTACTCCTGAATCCGTTCCCGCAGGTCAGTATGCGTTGCAAACGCTGAAAAACAGTGGCCTTTGGGAAGAGGTTGAAAAGAACGTAATCTATGCCAAAGATGTTCGCCAAGTGCTTACATATGTGGAAACGGAGAATGTCGATGCAGGCATGGTGTATAAAACGGATGCGCTGACTTCATCGAAAGTGGATATCGTCACAACGGCTGGGGAAGATTTACATGACCCGATCATCTATCCAGCAGGTGTGATCAAGGATAGTTCACATCCAAAAGAAGCCCAGTTATTCTATGATTATCTCCAAACGGAAGAGGCCATGAAGATTTTTGAAGAATACGGATTTACGGATGTAAAATGATGAAGGGACTGCCGGTTAGGCGGTCTTTTTTTTGTGTTATCATTCAATTTTAATCCTTATTTAGAAACTTTTTCATGTTCGAATCGTATATAATGGGGTCACAGATTGTGATGGATAGGAGAATTGGATGGCTTATATAAGAAAACATGCTTACTTGAAATTCACCCTGTTCTTTATTGGCATTTTTGCTATGAAGGTATATTGGGATTTTAAAGAGGAGCATGAATTCCATTGGATGGAAAACTTATTTGATTCATTGTTTTACGTTACATTTTATACCTTTATGATGTGGCTATGGGCAGATAATAGTGATAAGAAAGGGAGCAAAGAAAACGAAGTAGGGGGAGGTACATCATGAGTGAGGGGATGGATTATCTTATCACCGGGATTTTGGTCATCGCATTCACATGCGGATTTGCCATGCAGCTTCAACAGTTATTACTGCTTAGAAAACATAACGAAACGATACAAAAAAGGGTGTTATATGGATCCTATTTGCGTTGCATCGCTTACGCCGGGTTTTTATCGACCTATATCTTGAATATCCTGATAGGTGCACAGCTTGTCCCGAATGCGTTTTTTACAGAAAATAACACGAGCTTGGGGTGTATACTTTTTCTTGTGGTTTTAGTGGTTGCTACTTTGGTAGTGGGTCCTAATAAATCAGAGCGTTTAAAGAAGGAGAAATTATGAAAAGGAAAAGAAAAATTATTATTGTACTGACCCTGCTTGTAGCCATTGTTATTATGATATCCGTGACTCCTCCGCTAGCAAAAAAGGTGAAGAGCAGTCCCATGCATGTTTTGTATACATATAACGTCACGAAATCCTTTTCGGAACATACGGATAAGACGGTTGAAGTGGCATCCGTGCCGTCAGGAGAAGTGAAGAAGAAAATGAATGGGGTGTATCATACGGATGTAAAGATTGAGGGAGCACCTCTAGATATTGAAAGTGTTGTGGCCGAAAGCTTAAATGAGCCGAGGGAGTACGGAGGGGAAAGTACACTGATTGGTCCAGATAAAGGATTTAAGGTGCGTAAATTTTATCGGACGAAGAATTACGATAAAGGAGAATACACTGTGACACGGACCAATAGAATCACGGGCAAGGAGAAGGAGTACACAGGAATTTATTATGAACCGAGTATTCAGGATCCCGTTATTAATTGGTCACGTGATTATAAGTGACGATCATTTGTCAATAAGAGAAGGCCGGACGATTCCTTTTTAGAGGAATCGTTTATTTAAGCTTCTGTTAAAGATTTGCATGAAGGTGGCTACTGACGCGGAAACTTACCTAGTGTGAGCCCGAATTGACTCCCATTAATCAATTCGGGCTTTTTAAAATATGTAAAATTTCACCTTGAATAAAGGTCATTGATGAATTCAGTGTCTTTATTGTTAAAGAATTCGTCTATTTCTTCTGCAGATGGCTTTCGTTGAACCGCAAAAGGGATTTGCTTCTTTTGAATCATTTCATCTATCTTCTTGATCGTAGGAAGATTTCCTTCCAAAATGCCTTCCCACATATCGATTTTCTTCCCATCTTTAAAATGGAGGATATACCTACCATTAAAATGACGTTTGTGGGGAATCTTCGTGGTGGTGGTAATGGAATAGTCGATGGCAACGCCTTGTACATCTTTTTCCCAGGAATACTCGGTTTCTTTCAAACTCCAGAACGATGAAAACTGAATCTTTTCGTCACTTACTACGAGGGCATGTGTCACGCCTAAATAAAGAAAGGGCAAAGAAATGAGGAGGGGCAATCCTGCTAATGTCATCATAAATTGAGCGCCCTTTTTGAATGACTGAAAGGATTTTTCATGGATCCCTTGTTTAATCGTAAAATAGATTCCCCACGTGGTGAGGCCATATACGACTGCACATATGAAATATACCCAATAGGAACTAGCGGGCGTTCCGTAAAACAGGACATCTCCCGTATCATGTATCTGCCTGTTGATCCAATAGAAAAGAAAGAACCACAGTGAAGAAAATAGGATGAACAGTAAGGAAAAGCGCCACCACACTACTTTCTCGGATGTATTTTTTGCCACAATGACTCCCCCAGTCGATCGATTATGATTACTAAACTATATCACGAAAATGGTAAAAAGAACCACATCAGTTTGTGTGTATGATCAAGAAGTGGGGAGGATGGTACTCGGCTAATTCCTTATATTGGATAATAGAAAGGGTTTTTATCGGTCGGTCAAGAATATATAACATAAGAGTATAGTGCTAGTGTGAATGAATGAAGCGGAGCGAAAGAGGTGAGTGCGGTAATAAATCGTTTAAGAGAAATCGTGTAAGAAGAAGGTGGTTCGTATGAGGAAAGTGGAGGTTGTCTCTCATCAGGAGAAGTGGCCGCACATGTTTCAGGATGAATGCGAAAAGTTACTAAAGATCTTTGTGAACGATATTTTGAACATCCATCATATTGGGAGTACAGCCATCCCTACAATTCATGCCAAACCGGTCATCGATATGGTGGTTGAAGTGAAGTGGTTGAATCGAGTGGATGAGTATAATGCGGATATGGATAGGATCGGGTATGAAGCCATGGGTGAGTATGGAATCGCCCATCGACGTTTTTTCGTGAAAGGTGGGGACAAGAGGACTCATCATGTTCATGTCTTTCAACGCGGCAATGAAGAAATTATCCGTCACGTACGATTCAGGGATTATATGATTGCCCATCCAGAAGAAGCGCATAAGTACAGCCAACTCAAGAAAAGGTTAGCGAAGGTGTTCCCGAATGAGATGGCTGAATACATAGAAGGAAAGAACAAGTATATACAAGAGATCGATAAGCGGGCAAAAAAGTGGGCCAATCCGCCTGATTGACATATCTACTTAAATAGATATAATGAACCCATGGATCATTTACTCATTTTTAAAGCATTATCTAATGAAAAAAGACAGTTAATCTTACAGTGGTTAAAAAATCCTGAAGAAAACTTTATTCATCAACAACATGATGGACAGTTCAATGATGGCGTGTGCGTCGGGAGTATCCAGGAAAAATCGGGTCTCGCACAATCGGTCATCTCCAGTTACCTTGATATGATGCAAAAGGCAGGGCTCTTGGAATCCAAACGGATTGGTAAGTGGACCTATTATCGCCGTAATGAGCAAGTCATCAAGGAATTAGGGGAGTTCATCAAAAAAGAGTTATAGGTAGAATTTCGCGGAAACTCTGCCTATTTTTTTACCATATCATATCTACATATTTAGATATGTTGAAATGAAATTGTTGGAAGAAGGGATAACACACATGAAAAACACGAATAAACAACTTCAAGACCTTTCTTTATCCGTTTTGGATTTAGTGACGGTTTTACAAGGAAAAGTGCCTGCGGATTCCTTTCACAATGGACTCGCTCTGGCTAGAAAAGTAGAGGACTTTGGCTACGAACGATATTGGTTGGCAGAGCACCATAATAGCCCAGGTGTCGCAAGTTCGGCCACTTCGCTATTAATCGGTTATATCGCCGGCGGTACAACCAAAATCAGAGTCGGTTCTGGAGGAATCATGCTACCGAACCATGTACCGCTAGTGGTCGCTGAACAATTCGGGACGCTGGAATCGCTCTACCCGGGCAGAATTGATTTAGGCTTGGGACGAGCACCAGGAACGGATCAAATAACAGCACGGGCCCTACGACGGAATGTCGGTGGCTCCGGGGAAGACTTTCCTTCCAATATAGTCGAGTTGCAAAACTATTTAAGCACGAATAAATCCGGTCCAGTCCGGGCGTTTCCTGGAGAAGGCACGAATGTCCCTCTATGGATACTCGGATCGAGTCTATTCAGTGCAAGACTTGCCGGCATGATGGGCTTGCCATATGCGTTTGCGAGCCACTTTGCTCCATCGTATTTAAAGGACGCGCTAAAGCTCTATAAAGATTCCTTCCAACCATCTGAACAGTTAAAGGAACCCTATGCAATCGCCTGCGTGAATGTAGTGGCAGCCGATACGAATGAGGAAGCCGAACGCTTGGCGACTTCCCTGAAATTGTTCTTCCTAAACGTGATCAGGGGAGGGCAGGAACTGTTGAAACCGCCTGTCGAGAACCTGGATACGTACTGGAGTCCATACGAAAAAGCCGCCGTCAATCAGATGTTGGAGTACACATTCGTTGGTGATTCCACTAAAATCAGCCATGAACTACAAGCATTTCTTGATGAAACGCAAGTGGACGAGATCATGGTCTGCTCACATATTTACGATCACGAAGCACGTGTTCGTTCGTACGAAATCATGTCGCAAATTGTTAAAACTAAATGACGACCTACCCCCGGGTGCACCTGCATCCGGGGGTTTTTCTGTGTTGATGGAGCTTTGGTAGTGGCGGCGTTTGACCGATAAATAGTGGGATTTGACCGATAAACCACGGATATTGACCGATAAATGCTGCAACTTGACCGATAAACCATCGAAATGGGCCGATATGAAGAAGGTTTATCGAAAAATAGCAAAAAACTCATCAACAAAAGAGACCTAAACTTTGTTGATGAGTCCGATATCGCCGAAAACCCCTCATAATGCGTAATAATCACTGAAAATGCACCTTTTATTATATTAATATAGTAAAAATAACGAACGTATTAAATTTATGGTCGTTATTAAGAACAAAAATAAAAAGTATAGATGCATAAACATGCATAAAATCAGCCGAGCTGTTTTCTTTGTTTCAGTTTTTCGACTAGTACAGTGTGTAGGTGAATACCGAATTAGGTAAATAAGGTACTACTTGTCCATTTCTTGTGTAAATACCAAAGGCGAGCATTAGCCTTCATTTTGGTCGTATTTTATATAATTTAACTAAACATACAAAAATAACCATATTTATCATACTATAAACACAACCATTATATCTCGGAGATTTTCGAAAAAAGTCATGTTTGTTAAAATGCAGAGTAGTGTGTGTGCTTTAATAGTAGGGCTGAGTTGAGATCAAACAAAATAGCATGTATCCCGCCCGAAGGAGAACTACTTAAAAGGCGTTCAAGCTCTTAAAAACGAAGGATTTATTTAGAAGGTAAATGTAATTTGATTCGGACAAACAACCTTGAACAAGCAATCTCTTTATCTAATAAAAAAAGAAGAAGCAACCATGTTCCATCTGGTTACTTCTTCTTTTATAGAAAATGCGAATACATCTATGTCAGTTGTCAGAATAGTGGCTGACACAGGGATGTGATGCAGTTGGATTCGAATACCCTACTATTATTGTGCGGATTTTAATAGTTCTATGACCTTTTTCGCAACGGCCGCGCCTGATGCTGGATTTTGTCCAGTGACAACGCGATTATCAGCTACAGCAAATGCTGCCCAGTCATCGCCCTTCACGTAATTGGCTCCTCTATTGACAAGCTCATCTTCTGTTAAGAATGGAACCGCTTTGTCTAGTCCAAGTGCGATTTCTTCCGTATTTGCAAAGCCTGCAACCTTTTTCTCAGCAATTAAATAGTTACCTTCTGCATTTTTAATATTTAATAAGCCTACAGAACCATGGCATACAGCTGAGACGATTCCGCCATTCTCATGGATTGCACTAGCGATACTTTGTAACTTTTCATCTTCAGGGAAATCCCACATTACCCCGTGCCCACCTGTATAATAAATGGCATCATAATCTTTAGGATTAATCTCATCTGCCGATAAAGTAGTGCCTAGTTTCGTTAAGAATTCATTGTTTGAATAATAGTTCCAATCCAATTCAGTCATTTGATCGGCTTCCAAGCTGTGTGGATCAATCGGTGTAAACCCACCTTTAGGACTAACGTAATCGATTTTATAGCCTTCTTTTTCCACCTCGTCCACGAAGTGAACGGCTTCTCCCAACCATAATCCTGTTGCACGTTCCTGATTTGGATATTTAGAAACATTAGTGACTACTACTAAGATATTTTTCATTATACATTCTCCTTTTTGTTTGATAGTATTTACCTTAAAGGTTAAACCATACTTTAAGTCAAGGAGGAAGCATTTTGTATTCCATTCAAGAAGCTAGCCGGTTAGCTCAGGTTCCTTCAAGCACTATTCGATATTATGAAAAGATAAACGTACTTCCTCCTATTAAAAGAAATAAACAAGGCCATCGTACATTCGATGATAAAGACATAGAAATCCTTAATTTAATAAGATGTTTCCGAAATCTAGGCATGTCGATTGAAGAGATACGAGTCAGCATGTCATCCATACAATTAGAACATGAAGATATAAACACTAAAGAAATTTTGTTTCAGCATAAGAAAAAATTAGAGGAGCAAATTGGTATTTTGAATGCTTATATTCATGAAATCGAGAAAAAAATAGTTAATTAAAAGTGCTCCTTGAAAAAACGACCGAAGGCTTTGTGCCCCGGTCGTTTTTAAATCTTGGTGGATTAAGATGACATCGTAATTCCACCGTTGATATGAATGCATTGTCCTGTAATGTAGGCACCTTCATTCGATGCGAGTAAAACGTAGGCTCCGGCGTGGTCGGCTGGTTGACCTGGGCGGCCGAGTGGTGCCTCGGTGCCGAATTCAGCTACGGATTTTTCATCGAATGTCGCTGGAATAAGTGGAGTCCAGATTGGGCCTGGCGCTACCATGTTGACACGGATTCCTTTACTTGCCACATTCTGTGCGAGGCTTCGAGTGAATCCGACGATTGCACCTTTTGTCGCAGTGTAATCCATCAATGTCGCGTGTCCTCTATAAGGGTTGATGGATGTCGTGTTGATGACCGAATTGCCTTGTTTCATATGTGGAACCGCATATTTGCTCATGTAAAATACGGAATAGATATTGGTGCGGAACGTTTTGTCCCATTGCTCGCCCGTAATATCTTCGATTTTCTCGGTCGGATATTGTACGGCTGCGTTATTGACCAGGATATCTAGTTTACCGAATTCGTCCAATGTTTTTTGAACTAATTCCTTACAATTCGATTCCACGGAAACATCAGCAGGAAGTAGTAGGCATCGCACGCCTTCCGCTTCAATCAGTTTCTTCGTTTCCTCTGCATCGCTATGTTCGTTCAAATAGTTTACGACCACATGGGCACCTTCTTTTGCATACGCGATGGCGACCGCACGTCCGATCCCGCTATCTCCACCTGTAATCAAGGCGACTTGATCTTTTAATTTACCGCTTCCTACATAGTCCGTTGGTTGAATCGGAAGTGGATTCATCTCTGATTCAATTCCAGGCTGTTTGGACTGTGTTTGTCCCGGTTGTCCGTTTTTTTGCTGTTCATAGATATTCAAAAAAATCTCCTCCTCCAAAATAGTAATCTACTAATACTTTAGCCATCGTGGAGGGCGGTTAAACATATAATTCCCAACGGATTAACAGGAAAACGGTTACAAATATCATCGCTGTTTTTTCCTTCTATATAGGGGACGACAAACAAAAAAATGCTTCGATTCCCTGTCTGCCCCTGTTATATGACAAGGGTTTAAAGGGTGATGCGTTATTGAGAACGAGAATACACTCCTTTCTCCCATTTCCAGCTGTTTTTCCAGGTCATTAAAGAAAGTGGAAGAAAGCCGATTGAAGGCTTTTCTCCACTATACTCCCTGAAAAATCATGAAGAGCACGAAAACTACGTTCACGGCTATCAAAATCTTACCAAAGGGATTTTTTATGGCCAAAATAGAAAATACAAGCGCTGCCAAGAAAGATCCAAGAGCGAGTTTTGGTGGGAAATAGGCAAAATCTAATAGACTTACCATAGGAAAATATAAAAGGAACATACTAACCAAAATAAAAATCATCGAAAAAAGCAAGGCCACCGACAGGTAAATAAAAGTCCTGATTTTCTTCATGTGTCGTTTCTCACTCGTACTATTCACCATTTTCCCCTCCTGATATAACGTGATTTACACCCTCTTCTTCTCCCACTCTTCAGCCAACATCCCATACACGATATGGTCCACATAATGGTCATATAACCATTCGGCTTGTCTGATACAGCCTTCATTCACGTACCCCAATCGTTCGGGAATGCTTCTGCTCTTTTTATTCGCGGCCGCCGCCCTGATTTCCACTTTGTTCAGGTGCAACTCGTTGAAAGCATAGTCGGTCAATGCCTTGGCCACTTTGGTCATCACTCCATTCCCTTGAAATTCTTCTCCCAGCCAATATCCGATATAGGCTGTTTTGTTTGCCCAATTGATCTGGTTGTATCCGGCTACACCGGCAATTTCCCCCTGATATAAAATGACCGTTGTCATGCTCGCATTATGAGCAAACCCGTTCAAGCAGTGTTGAATATAGGCTTGTGTATCCTCAATCTTGGTTGTCCTATCCAACCATGGCAGCCATTCTCGTAAATAATTTCTTGATAGGTCCGTTAGCTGGAGAATTTTCTTCGCATCCTTCATTTCTAGCATCCTCAAAGAAACTTCTTCATCAATCTTATGTATAAACATCTCTTTACCTCCTACTTATTTCCTTATTATTGAACTATTTTACTATAAAATGGAGGTAAGGTTGAAAAGAATTTATGAACGAGGGAACTTTATCCATATTTAGATGCTCTACTTATAAAAGGGGAAATTGGAAAGGAGAGACTAGCATTTGTGATCACATCGATTTCGGAGAATAAGGTATTGGCGAAAATAAAGAAGCAAGATATGAACGCTGTGATAGATTGGTTTACTACTAGACAATCGAAGTTTTATAAACTGGGGTGGTCGTATCTGAAGAACCATCAGGATGTAGAGGATGTTTTTCACAATACGATCATGAAGGTGCATGCCAAAATCGGTCAGTTGAAGGAAGACCGATCGTTTGAATCATGGGTCACTTCGATATTCATCAATGAGTGCCGGGCCATTTATCGGAAAAGGAAGCCTAGTGAAATGGAATTCTCACAAGATATGGGGGCGGCTTCTCACTTTCAGGATGAGTTGGAAATGTTGGATGACCTGGACTGCCTGGATGAAAAGTATCGGGAAATGATCATGTTACGGTACCTTCAAGGCTATTCACAAAAGGAAATAGCAGCCATTTTTAAACTGCCGGTCGGGACCGTTAAATCCAGAATATATAGAGGACTTTTGATGCTGAGAAAAATAATCGAAGGCGGTGACGCAGATGAAGTGTAAAGATGTACAAGCCGATTTACTGGATTATCTGGAAGGCGTTCTAGATGAGATGAGAACAAAAGAGATGGAAGAACACATACAGGAATGTGAAGGCTGCCGAAAGGAAATGAACGGGTTGAAACAGGTGATTGCGAGCCTTGAGTCAGGAAATGATAGCATAATAGTTCCGGAGGATTTCATGACTAGGGTTCGCACTAGGGTTTCCACCACGCAAAAAGGCAGGCGCACGTTTATACCCAACCATCGACTTCGGGTGATGATGGGGATGGCCGCCGCGTTATTCTTACTAATATTCATGGGGACGGCGGTAGCAACGAATGGCTTTGGAAGTGTGATGGATTGGTGGAAGGATTCAACCAACAAGCAAACTGAGCAGGTGGAAAGCTATATCGAGCAGGGGCTTGGAGAGAAGTTGAACCTTGTGGCTGAAAGTAATGGGGTGAAGGTGACCATTACGAATGTGGTGGCCGATGACATCCAGACGCTGATTTATTATGAAGTGGAAGATAGAAAGAAGGAGAACAAATATGGCATCAATTTCACTGAAGGGATGAAAATCGCTAATCAAGATCGAGATTGGGACAAGGAAGATGATTCTACGTTTTCACCCATCAATAGTAGTTTGGCCCTCTATTCGGAAAAGGATTATGTGTATAAAGGCGAGCTTGGCGCGTTACCGATGTCCGCTGACGAAGGAACGATTCAAGTGGAGCTTACTAAGCTGGAGAAGATGATAAATTCACCAGACGGAGAAGTTTCTCAAGGCATTCCTAATGGAAGTGGGGACTTCTTTGAAGGAAAATGGCAGTTTGACATTCCTGTGAAGAAACACCCGGCCCTTGTGTATAAGATTAAAAAGGGAACGAAGATCGAAGAAAATCCGGTTATAGTTGATAAAGTGACGATCGCCCCGACGGCGACAATCTTATCCTATCGCTATCGGAACGATAATGATGAGAAAAACATGGAGTACCTTCAAATGGCCAGTATTGAAAGTAACGGAGCGTTTGTTTATCCAGTAATGGGTAGCGGTGGTGGGGGTGGGAGCATAGATGGCTGGGAATCAACGGATGCTACTTTTGAATCCCTCTATTTCGATCATCCAAAGGAAATCCGCGTTCATATGGGTCCCGCTTCTTTTTTTGTTGAAGATTCAGCCCGGTTCGCAATTGACCCTTCAAAAGAACTTCCACAAACAATTGAATATCTAGGGAATGACATTTCCATCGATTCAATAAAGGTCGGAAAGCCTACTGAAGTCGTGATGACCGAAGAACTTCAACCCAAGCGGAAATACGAAACGCTCCATTATCATTTCTATGATAAAGATGGGCAAGGGTCATCAGGCGATATCAGGGATGGCTACTACAGAGATAAAGAGGGGCAAACATATAAAGCGAGTGAGAATTTCCACCGGATAAATGAATGGGAGCAACCGAGATTCTTCTCGACCGATCATCAGATTGAGCTATCAACGGATGATGAAAAGGAACCTTTTGT
The DNA here is from genome assembly GCF_044762055.1 of Peribacillus sp. NPDC097198. Taxonomy (NCBI): domain Bacteria; kingdom Bacillati; phylum Bacillota; class Bacilli; order Caryophanales; family Bacillaceae; genus Peribacillus; species Peribacillus sp. NPDC097198. The sequence goes on from NZ_JBIWDO010000005.1 coordinate 99,532, forward strand.
CCCCATCGGGATAGAAATTGAGGGATATTCCATCACGACCTTTTACGACCAAGTGATTGAGATTCCGTTGGAGTGAAGTCGCAAGTGAAAGTCTGATACGCTGTCAAATCGTATCAGACTTTTATATTTACAGATTTCCCTTTTATATTATGGCTATGTTAAAGTTATTGTTTGATTTAAAAAAGCACATAAAAACCTTTAATAAAGACATTGATTTATTCTTCGACCAAAGCTCTGTTAGTGAAGTAAGAAATAACGAAGCCAACTAATCCAAGTAATGTTTGGATGATGCTTAATATCAGAAATTGTCCTGTTGGTAAGTACCATTCTCCCACCAACCTAGTTGATATAATCGTACAGAAGAAAAGCAAAGCACCCATAGTTAAGGTCATTATAAATATTATTTTTTCTTTCTTTATAAATCCCCAAATGGAAGCAAAGGCATTTCCCATTCCAAAAATAATCATTCCAAATGAAGCTAGGCTCGCCCAACTATTAAATGGCAATTTACCTATCCACTCAGGTGGGAATGTTTCGAAAACTCCTCTTCCTAAAAGCATTGACACACCCATATAAAAAGCTCCTAAAGACAACAATAAATTGTAAAAATTCAAAATGTTTTTTAGTAACATACTTTTAATCCCCTTTCATTCCCACTTTAAATTATCATTCGCTTGGTGAATACTAATACCATACATTAAATATCCAAAATTTCCCACCGAAACTTATCAATGATTATCAAAAAAGAGAACCCGTTACTTTAAGCGAGGTACCCTTTATGTATCTACCACAGCTTTAGCTTAAAATTAAACCAGTTGAAGATCGCTTCAAATTTTATAAATAATATAGGCTGTGTTAAAGTTCTTGGTTGATTTTGAAAAACTCATAATCATTTGTTGTTTCCTGTTTATAATTTATGACATAGGGGTAAGTCACTAGCCTAAATACCTTTTCACCCGGTAGAGAAATCGGATTACCAAACGGCATTTGGGTAATTAATTTCCAGTTGGTTGGTATATTCCATTCTCCTTTCACTTCGTCATGAATTAGTGGATTATAATGTTGTAAAGATGCCCCTAATCCTGCTTCTTTTAAAGCTGTCCATATTAAAGCTTGAGGACCAAGATATAATCAAAAGGGTTGTGTACCCACAAGTCCCACCGAAAGTAGAGTATTCACTCACTGAATATGGTAAAACGCTTGAGCCCGTTAATGAATGGGGAGTTAATCATCTTAAACACCTTGAAGAAGTCAAAGATTGACTATAACTTGAGGGTCATCTAAATAAGTACTATAGAAAACCCATGACAATTGGTATGGGTTTTCTACTTTAAATCTTTAATAATGAGATTTCATCTCACCAAGCGTACGCTTCTCGCAATCTAGTTAAAAACATTTAAAAGGAATTTTATAGCCATTTGGTGTATGATTCTTACAATTATAATGTAAGCGGTAGCTCATTTGCAGAGGTAAAAAAGTATAAAAAGGAGATTGAAAAATAAAACGTTAGGAGAATACATATGCTCATCCTCATTCTGATCATCGCCTTGCTGCTTTATGGCGGTCTTGTCTATTATATCGGATGGCGGGGATATCGCTGGCTCCGCCCGGAATCATCAAGCCGGCGTTTCAAGATACTTTATAGCCTCGTCCTCGTGCTGGCAGCCAGTTCGCTTATTGTCGGCCGCATGTCTGGGCTCACCTTCATAAATATTGTGGGTGCTTATTGGATGGCATGCTTTTATTTGCTGTTACTGCTCGTTCCCCTTGCCCATATTACGGTAATCCTCTTGCGCCTAACTCGGCTACCAAGGCACATAACACATAAATGGGCGGGCATCGTCACGATAGGCTTGGTTGTTTTTTTTCTAGTATACGGGACATATAACGCATACAGCCCCGTTGTTCGCAACTATGATATCAAGATGGAAAAAGGCTCCTCTACTCTTGATAGCCTTCATATTGCGATGGCGGCAGATACACACTTTGGTCTGCTGTCAGGTAAAAATCACGCGGAGCGTTTGGTTAAGGAAATGAACGCGCTCCAACCAGATATCATCCTGTTGCCAGGCGATCTCTTCGATGATGATATTCAGCCTTTCCTTGATCAAAAAATCGATCAGACATTATCCAAGCTCCATGCCCCGTACGGAGTCTATGCATCGCTTGGAAATCACGATAGGCATGATGGTACGATAAAGGAACTAATCGAAGCTTTGGAACAGGGCGGAATCACTATCCTCTATGATGAGATCGTAGACGTTCAAGGGCAATTCACGCTCGTCGGGCGCAAAGACCGAATCGATCACGACAGGCGACCATTAGACTCACTGATGAATGGTGTGAACCTTACAAGACCTACTATATTACTGGACCATCAACCATATGAACTTGATAAAGCACAGCAGGCAGGCGTTGACTTGATGCTGTCAGGTCATACCCATGGCGGGCAGGTCTTCCCAGGCAACCTCATTACTGATGCCATTTATGAAAATGATCGGGGCTACTTGCAAAAGGGACAGATGCATTCGATTGTAACGTCCGGTTTTGGTTTTTGGGGTCCGCCTATCCGGATTGGTACACGCTCCGAAGTCGTTTCGATTCAAATCCAGTTCGAATAGGATAATTTCAGCAACGGCAAATCTTGTTTTTAGCAAAAGAAACCCAGTAACTGAATTCATGGTTACTGGGTTTTCTATTGTGTGAAATCATCTCGTAAAGTTACAGGTAATTCGTCCATTTATCGATTATTCTTGTTCATACGAAGTAATTGTTCGCTTAAATATTCAGGCGTTTCCTTGAATCCCCTGGATACCCATTCGATGACCATCCCCAAGATGGCGTTGGCCTGATAACTTGCCGTATAATCCGAATGAAAGTCATCTGGATGGAGGATGTTTTCCTCGATGGAATCCTTTAAATAAACGCGGATGATGTCAAATAACGTATAGTAATACATCAGTGGCGCCTTTCTGTTGAAAACAATGGAATAAAAGGTATCGAACGTCTTTACATGATGAAAGATACGGACCATATGTGGTTCTAAATTCGCAATATGATTGTTTGTTAAATGAAAGGGCTCATAATAGGCTTTCTTCAAATCAATCGTGATTTCTTCAAAGTATATTTCAAATAACTCCGGTACATCTTGAAAATGTAAGTAAAACGTGCCCCGGTTCACGTTTGCTACCCGGCAAAGTTCCGCAATCGAGATTTTTTCCAGTGGTTTTTCCTCAAGCAAGGTCAATAAGGCCGTTTGCAAATTCTTCTTTGTTTTGATCACCCGTAAATCTTTTTTCATTGTATTTCTCCTTTAACGGACACATCATCCTAAATCTGTCTATTTATGAACACATTCTACCATTTTTGTCGATTGTACATATTCATTCTTTTCATTATAATTTTTATTGAACAAGTGTTCAATAAAATGGTGTGTAAGGGGGAGTATATAATGAAATTAAAAGATAAAGTAGCAATCGTCACGGGTGCAGCATCAGGTATGGGGAAAGCCATTGCGGAAGGTTATGCAACTGAAGGGGCGAAAGTAGTGGTTTCGGATATGAACTTAGAAGGTGCTAAAGCTGTTGCTGAAGCGATCGTGGCTGAAGGCGGAACGGCATTCGCTATCGATACGAATGTAACGAAGGCTGAAGATTTAGAGCGCTTATTCGATGAAACGGTAAAAACATACGGTAAACTGGATATTTTAGTGAATAATGCTGGCATCATGGACGGCATGGAGCCTGTCAACGAAATTTCAGATGACCGTTGGGATATGATCTTTGCTGTAAACACGACAGCTGTCATGAAATCCATGCGCATCGCGACGAAACTATTCCTAGAGCAAGGACATGGTGTCATCGTGAATAACATTTCTGCGGGCGGCCTTCATGGCGGACGTGCAGGTGCAGCTTACACAGCTTCTAAACATGCGGTGGTCGGTTTAACTAAAAACACGGCATTCATGTTCGCTGACAAAAACATTCGTTGCAATGGCATCGCACCAGGTGCTGTCTTGACGAACATCACTTCATCGATGACTAGCGTTTCTGAAGTGGGTGTAGCTCGTCAAGGGTTGGGAATGGCCCTTAACCCGCGTGTCGGCCAAGCAGAAGAAATTGCTAAATTGGCTATCTTCTTAGGATCCGAAGATGCTAGCTTCATCAATGGACAAGTCGTTACAGCTGATGGCGGTTGGACAACTTATTAATCCAAACCTTATATTGAAGATTTTAATTTGATACGGTATACCTAAAAGCACCTCAAAACCTAGCGGTTTTGAGGTGCTTTTTTATTTCATAAATAGTAAATAGGGTTGAATTTCCATGGGTAGCGGGAGACAAAAGTTTGTCCTTCTTACCGGGGAGAGCCTTGCATAAATGGGTACATTCACGAACAGAATAGGAAAAGAAAAGGAAGGTCGGTGCCATGTTTTCATTTATAAAAGGAAAGCCTGATTCGGGAAATGATGAAAAGAATAACGGTCAAGATCCTTCTAGTGCTAAATTAAAAGACTATTTGGAGATGACATTGAAAGCGAATCTTGAAGTTTTGAAGAAGAAAACGGGGAACAGTTCGGATATCGTGATTCGATCATTATCTGAAAAAAACTTCAAGGTGAAAATTGCCATTGTATATATTAAAGGTTTAATTGACACTCAAACTTTACATGATTTCTTAATAGAGTCCATTCTTAATAATCCTGTGTTACACGAAAAGTCCATTCCTAAAGAGGCTTTACAGTTTATTGGCGAAGAGGTTATTGCTCTTGGAGAGATTAAAGAAGTTGTTGATTGGGATTCTTTATTCACGGACTTGATGTCAGGCAACACCATCATTTTTATAGATGGGGTAAGGGAAGCTCTCAGTGCCAGCACGCAGGGTGGAGAGAGACGTTCCATTCAGGAATCGACTACAAGTATTGCTATTCGTGGTTCAAAAGAGTCCTTTACGGAATCCATTGAGACTAATATAGCAATGGTTCGTAGAATAATTAATACTCCAGATTTGTGGAGTGAGTCCATGAAGATAGGTAAAACAACGAAAACGGATGTATCGTTATTGTACATAAATGGTATTGCAAAAAAGGAAATCATTGAAGAAGTGCGTACCCGATTAAAAAGGATTAACATCGATGGCATTCTTGAATCTGGATATATCGAACAGTTAATTGAAGATGAGACAAAAACGACGTTTCCGACCATCAACCATACAGACCGGCCAGATAAGATTGCAGGTAATCTACTTGAAGGGAAAATTGCCATATTTGTTAATGGGACGCCCTTCGTATTGCTTGTTCCCGCCTTATTTAATGATTTTTTTCAATCTGTTGAAGATTATTATGAACGGTTTGACATTTCTACGGCGATTCGCTTTTTACGTATCGCCATCTTCTTTATTTCTCTTGTAGGACCAGCAGTCTATATCGCTGCTACCACCTCCCATCAGGAGATGCTTCCAACAAAGTTGGTCATAATCATTGCGGCACAACGTGAATCGGTCCCATTTCCGGCATTTCTCGAAGCGCTCATCATGGAAATAACCTTTGAAATTTTAAGAGAAGCAGGCCTACGCATGCCTAAAGCGATAGGTTCGACTATCTCTATCGTAGGGGCGCTTGTCATTGGGCAGGCAGCTGTACAGGCAGGCATAGTCTCACCGGCAATGGTCATTGTCGTTTCAATAACAGCCATTGCCAGCTTCGCAACACCTTCGTATGAAGTGGCTATATCTGCACGTATGATCAGATTTGTATACATGTTAAGTGCCGCGGTATTCGGTTTCTATGGAATCACCCTTGCCTTTATCGTCCTAATTGTTCACTTATGCAGCCTGCGCTCATTCGGTGTCCCTTATATGTCTCCGTTGGCCCCATTCATAAAGGATGAAGTCGGAGATACGATTTTCCGTAGGCCACTTTGGGCTTACAAAAAGAAACCAAGATTAATGAGCGAATCTACTAATACTGGACAAGGTGAAACTCAGAAACCTAAGCCCCCAGGACCTCGCAACATGGTGAATTCTACCGTAAGAAAAGGTGGTCGCAATGAACCATAAATCGATTTTTCTTTATATGATGATGATAATCCCCATTTTCCTATCAGGGTGTTGGAACCAGAAGGAGTTAAACGACCTAGCCATCATTTCTGCTATGGCGATTGATAAGAATGATGATGGAACCTATACCAAGACGATACAAATAATCAATCCAGGTAACGTAGCAGGAGGGCTCCAGGGCGGTGGGGGCGGACAAAGTCCTGCTGTTTCCGTATACAGTGCTAAGGGGCATAGTACGCTGGAGGCTCATTTCAACGCAACATCGAAAGTCTCTCGTAGGCTCTATCATGCTCATGCAAATCTACTAGTCATCAGTGAAGAACTGGCAAAGGAAGAAGGAATTTCAACCATTTTAGATGCTTTTGAAAGGGATCCAGAAATCAGAGCCACATTAAAACTTGTGATTGCCCATGATACAAAAGCGGGGGATTTGCTTAAAACGTTGACGGCCATAGATAAAATTCCTGCAGAGAAAGTGAACGGCACATTAAAAATTACTGAATTAACAAAAGGAGAGCATTTGGAGGTTTCCATTCAGGAATTCATTTCTGTACTTACTGCCGATGGAAGGGAACCGGTCCTCAGCGGCTTTCGAATGAAAGGGAAGGTCAAACAGGGCAAAGATATGACGAATGTTCAAAAGTCGGAGCTCGATACAACACTGGAAGCGCACGGGCTAGCCATTTTTAGAGACGGGAAGTTAATTGATTGGTATCAGGGTGAAACCTCCCGAGGTGTTGTTTGGATACTGGACAGAATTAAAGAAACCGATGTTGAACTGGATTGGAGAGGGAATAAAAATAGCCTTGTCTATAATGTTATCCGTCAAAAAGTTAAAGTCACTGCTGACACGAAGAAGGACCTCCCTGTCATTACGGTACGAATCCGGGCGGAAGGAGATATTCGCGAATTAAGGACACCCATCAATCTAAATGATCCTTCTATAATTTTGGAATTGGAAAAAGTAGTGAGAAAAGAAATCAAAAAGGAGCTAGAAAAGACAGTTAAGAAGACTCAACTAAATAAAACGGATATTTTCGGATTTGGCGAAGTGGTTCATCGGTCCGACCCAAAGCAATGGGAAGGTATGAAAAGTGAGTGGAATGAAGCTTACTTCCCGAAATTGACCGTAAAGGTTGAGGTAGAAGCTTTTATCAGGCGGAGTGGGTTAAGAAAAAATTCATATCTTTCAGATATGTAAAGTCTAAAATGGGATGTGAATTTTATTGGAAAAGGCAAAGATCAGTACACATCAGCTGTTCGTGCTTATTGTCTTGTTTGAACTTGGCAGTGCGATATTGGTCCCCCTCGCGGTTGAAGCGAAACAGAATGCTTGGCTGGCTATACTAATTGGACTGTCAGGCGGGTTATGCTTATTTTTGATATATTATGCTCTTTTTTCGTACTATCCAGATATTCATTTGACCGAATATCTGCAAAAAATACTAGGTAGCTTTGTAGGGAAAATATTGGCTTTCCTTTACATCCTTTACTTTATTTATATTTCGGCTAGAGTCCTGAGGGATTTTGGGGAACTTTTGATCACGGTCTTCTTTCCAGAAAGTCCATTATTTATTATGAATGCACTGATGATCATAGTCGTCGTGTATACAATTAGAAAAGGGATCGAGGTCCTGGCCCGAACTGGAGAATTGATTTTTATTATTATCGCTTTTCTCGGCATCAGCGGCTTCATACTAATTAGTATTTCTGGAAGTATGCATATTTCTAACTTGCAACCTGTATTGGAAGAAGGATTAAGGCCAGTCCTAAAAACCGCTTTTACTACTCTATACTTTCCATTCGGTGAAATTATTGTATTCACCATGATTTTTCCCTTTTTGAACAAGCCCGAAAAGGTGATGAAAACAGGATTATACGGACTAGGGTTAAGTGGCGTGATTCTGGCACTGATCATGACAATAAATATCAGTGTACTCGGTGTGAGTCTACTTTCACGCACGCAGTTTCCCCTTCTTTCTACTATCCAGACCATAGAGCTAGCTGGGTTTTTAGAAAGATTGGATGTTACTTTTATGCTATCCTCTGTTTTTGCAGGCTTCTTTAAGCTAGGTGTTTTTTTCTATGCATCTGTGGAAGGTACCACTAATTTGTTCCAGATCAAAGAATCTTCTGTATTGGTTTATCCAATGGGGTTCATCGTCTTACTACTATCGATATTAATTGCCAGCAACTTTTCAGAACATGTATATAAAGGACTAGAGGTTGCTCCTTTGTATATCCATCTTCCCTTTCAGTTGGTTATTCCTCTTTTCCTTCTGCTCATTGCTTTTATCAAGAATAGGAAAGGGAAGGATGAAGGATTGAAAGTGAACTGATAAATCGGTGGGACCAAAATCTATGGGGAGCGTGTTAAGGCTTGAAAGTATTAGGAATCTCTATTTTGATATTTGTATGCTTGATTTTGTTTTCGTTAGGAATAGATATGCTCATAGGCTTTGATGTGCCCACTTCCATTATAGACACGTTTAATCCTTTTCTTGTCATGGAGGTAGAGGAAGTGGTTCTTTTCTTTCTTTTTATTATCTATATAGTTACCATTTCTACTCTAGCCATTTATCGAAACCGTAAAAAGAAGAAAGGAACAACAAAAGATTAAATACAAAAAACATAGTGCAAAACTCTTGGCTTTATTGATTAAGGGCTTTGGGAGGCGTGATTATAGTGGGTTGCTGCACAACCCCTTTTATCTGAATATTATGTAAAAATATGTATGATTAATAGTATAATAAATGAAAACTTATAGAATGATTGGAGAGATGGGGATGATTTTACATACAAGTATTTCAGGAGAAGGGTTCCCGCTTGTATTGATTCATTCAGGCGGTATGACGGGATTAACGGAGTATGAGGAACAAAGCGATTATTTTTCAGAGAGGAATTTCAAAGTGATTCGTCCTGATTTAAGGGGGCATGGTCAATCGGAGGGTCCGATTGATCATTATTTTAGTCATTGCGCAGACGACATCCATGACACATTGAAGGCATTGCGGATTGAAAAGTGCCATATTGCCGGAGTTTCCCTTGGCGGCATAGCCGCTTTATTGTTTGCTAAGAAATATCCCGAGCAAGTGTCATCCTTAACCTTCTCCGGAATTTTCCCCATTGAGCCGGATAATTGGAAGGAGCTTTCGAAACAGGAAGCAGAGCACCACGAACAACTATTTGAAAATGAAGAAGTGGTTTCGATTTTGGATGGAATGCATGGAAACAATGACTGGAAAGCGTTACTCCGCTCTTTTCAAGGAGACGATTTTTATCCGTTCGCCGAAACGGGTGATGTTTCCCATCTTCCTGTGCCGGCTTTGTGTATGGTCGGCGAAGCAGAGAAAAACGAAATTTCAGTGGCCGTAACCTATAAGCAATTGAATTCGGATATCCACGTTTCCATCATTCCATTCGCGGGACATTTGGTACATAGAGACCAACCTGAATTATATTCACGAACGCTACATACTTTTATAGAGTCACTGGATAACAATTCTTCGATAGTAAAGGGGTGAGTGAATGAAGAGTTGGAAGAACCCCATACTATTACTATCAGGAATAGGGGTTTCGTATCTAGGAAACTGGATTTACTTAATTGCCCTTAATGTTTCCATCTTGAACTTGACCGGTTCAGCGGCAGCGGTGGCTGGACTGTATATGATCAGGCCATTAGCGACATTGATCACGAATACCTGGTCGGGGAGTGTCATTGATCGGGTCAATAAACGCCGGTTGATGATGTCCATTGATGTCGTAAGAGGGATCTTGATATTCTTGATACCTTTTATCGGGTCATTATGGTCTATCTATGCGGTGCTACTATTAATCAATATTGTGGGCGCCTTTTTTGGCCCAAGTTCATCGGTCTACATAACGAAGCTCGTTCCTCTTGAACAGCGAAAACGTTTTAACTCCATCATGAGTTTGACCAGTTCAGGTGCGTTCTTATTGGGACCCGCCATTTCAGGAATCCTCATTATGTCGGTAGGGACCGATTTATGTATTGTGATCAATGCGATTACATTTTTCGTTTGTGCAGGTTTCATCTATTTTCTTCCGGATGTGGACGAAGATTTAGGTGATGTAGGAAGGGCCCCCGTTTCCTTGAAAACGCTCCTGTACGATTGGAAAGCAGTCATGGAATTCACGAAGGGAGCCAAGTTCTTCATAACAGTATACATCTTGTTTCAAGGGGCCGTGCTCATCGGTTATGCCTTGGATTCACAAGAAGTCACCTTCATTAAACAGCACTTGGAATTGACGGATAAGGAATATGGCTTCATTACAAGTCTCACGGGTGCTGGGGCATTGGGAGGTGCGGCCGTTGCGGCTGCGGTTTCCAAGAAACTGTCGCTTCGATACTTTGTAGGAGGGGGATTGTTCCTATCAACAATCGGATACCTGTTATTTTATGCATCCGTGGACTTTATAACGGCGACGTCAGCTTTCGTGTTTTTAGGCTTTGTGATGTCATTTGCGAACGCGGGATACGCCACCTTTTTCCAAAACAATGTACCGGTTGCGATTATGGGGAGATTTGGCAGCATGGCAGAAATGGTTCAAGGCATCGTACAAATTGTTTTGACGTTGTTACTCGGGTTAATGGCCGACTGGTTTTCGTTGCAAATGGTTTGTATCGGCTTTTGCCTATTAGGAATTGTACTGGCCGGGGCCCTTTGTCTGACCATATTCACCCCTTCCAAAGCACAATATTTTGAAGAAAAGGAAGAAATAATGACGGGGAATCTATGACTCTAGGATAGGAAAATCTTCTTCAAAATTTTTATGCCCCACCAAAGAAATACTGTCAATAAAGCACTTTCACACATGCTTAAACCACATACAAATAAGAGTCTTTCAAAATCTTCAAGATCATTGAAGCCATAGAGTGGAAGTTCCCAATTCTTAAAGATATTATGATAGCCAATTATAGCAAGTATTATAGGGAACAAAGACCAATAAAACTTATGGATGCGTTTAGGCAAATGTAGTTCCATATCCGTAACCTCCTTTGAGTCATTTTACATGAAAATCCGGTAGGGACCAAGTAAAAACAGGGAGTCGGTATATGCTGAAGATCAGAAAAGCAACAAGTGAGGATATGGAGTCAGTGTATCTGATGGGGTACGATGTTTGGGGAGAAAACATGCCTTCTGACGAATATATAACGATGTGTAACCAATCTAGTAAGTATAAGAAGGGCACATGGTACATTTTAGAAAATCCAGAAACAAAAGAGGTAATAAGTTCTCTTATCGTATACGAACTACCTTCATTAGAAGGTAGCACCAGTAGAGGAATTGGATCAATTGCCACCCCCTTTACCCTAAGGAAAAGAGGCTATGCGTCTGCCCTGATTCAACAAGTCATACAGGAGTTAGAGCGAAATGAAAAGTGTACGGATTTTTTCCTGTATAGCGATATCGGAATGGAATTCTATAACAAGTTGAAATTTATTGAGTTGCCACCTGCTAAGCAAAAATATAAGGATAGCATATGTATGTACTACTCAAAAGAAAATGATAGAGATCCTTTTGAAATCCCGGATTACTTTTAAAAAACAATTTAAGGAGGAGGTTATATGAATAATAAGAAAAGGTATATGATAGCTTCGGTGTTCTTGACGATTCTCATTGTCTTCATATGGGCGAATCCCTTTAAAAAGGAGATTTGGGATACGAATGCAAAGCTGCTCGAAGATAAGATCCTGACGATGGAGATACCGGACGAACCTGTGAATTTGACGGAGTTTACTCCATTTGAATGGGATAAAGTCTATTCATTTCCCGCGTATTATACAAAAGAAGATGTGTATGATACGGTCGGATATAAGTGGGATAGAATTAAGGAAACGGTCAACGAGGGCATGAATCAAATCGTGTTCATGAAAGAAGGGGAAGTCGTTTGTTACATATATGGCTACCCAAGCAATAATAAATTCGGCATTTCCTTTAATCACGGAGAGTATAGTTATGGCGATACCGTGTTATATGCAAAGGATAACGAAGTATTTACGGTGGTTAAAAAAGAAGACGTAACCTATTTGAACTTTGAAGGTGAAGAGTGAGTGAACCATCGGGGTCGCTTACCAATTTACCAATATATTAATCTTGGCTATGTATGAGATAGTTTGATATTTTCAAGAAATGAGTAACTTTAAAAAAGTTACCCATCCAACTAGTTAAGCTTTATTCTTATATGTATTTGCTAACTTCATAGTGAAAAATTGAGGAATTAAATTCACATGAGCAACAAATAAGAGAAAAGAAATCAAACATTCGAACATCATTTACTGCTTACTTTTCCAATCATCATAAAAATCTTTAAGTGTTGAATGGATGGCATGTAGGGCAATCAAGATTAGGTAGAGCATCATGACCGTAGCAATTTCCCCTGTAAAAAAAGCAATAATGGCGATACCCACTATCCAAAAGTAAAACATCATTTTATTCATGTACAAACCTCTTTCTAGTTTATATAACCAAATTTTAACACAATGCTAGAGGGGATAGATGGGCTTGTAAGGAAATGAACGTTGATTAAACAATTTTATATCGATATAAATATTGATTGATTAGGAGAGCAAAAATTATTTGGGTCTGGCAGTACACAGGTCAAGAGGACAAACAAAAAGGAGCCTTTATTTATGATTAATTACGATGGACGTACTTTTGTATCGACTGATAATACAGCAAACGGAGAGGTTTCTTCAAAAACCATTTTTGACTATCATCAAGAAGGGAATATTCTTTTCGCCACCTATAGCGGAGGGGACATCCTAAAAGGGACCATGATCGGGATTGTACAGGAAAATGGCTGCATCCAGTTTAGGTATAACCATGTAAATGTTCAGCAGGAGATCAGAGGCGGGCAATGCTTTTCCACACCTGAGTTCCTATCTGATGGGAGAATCCGATTGCAGGAAAAGTGGAAGTGGTCAGATCGTGATCAGAGTGAGGGGGAATCGATTGTTGAAGAAGTGACCTGCCCACAGTGATTCCTGTTGGTGAATGAATGCTGCACCATTCTGTATCCTGTCTAATCTAAATTAAATAGCGAATTATCTTTACATAAAATATGGGTAAAAAGAAAGAACTTTCAGAAAATGATTGACATTTTTTGAAAAAGTAAATATATTAAACCTATAAACTTTATTGGAATTAAATGAATTGGCTTACTGGTTAACCGGAGGCCCCTACGTTCACCACATGGTGAAAATGGGGGCCTCTTTTGTTTAAGAAAGGGGGGACTTGCGTTTCAGATATATACATATTGATCCAATGCAAGGAGCGCTAATGGGAAGAATCTTCAAAGGGATGTTCATGTGGTCCCTGAATCATAATTGAATAGTGTGGCTGACTAGACTTCTGGAGGCCTTCGTTTAATTGGAAAATTAATCGAGGGTCTTTTGTGTTTAAGAGCCCCGTAAATAAAGGAGAGTAAAAAATGAAAATGACTCGACAGGCCTTATTTTTAGTATGGATTGGTGCATTACTTGTGATAGTTGGTTGTTCTTCAGGGAAAGCAGTGGAGAAAAACCAGGATGGCTATGAAAAAGTGGAACTGAAGTATCAGGGATATGCTGGATCGGTACTCTATCCAGAACTGGCGGAGGATTTAGGTTATTTAGATCCGATTAAGTTAGATTGGGTGGGAAATGTGAATGGCGGACCTCAGGATATTCAAACGGCCGCGACGGGTCAAACGGATTTCGGTGGTGCCTTTAATGGAGCCATCATCAAATTGAAATCAAGCGGCGCCCCCATTAAATCGGTCATTGGCTATTATGGGAGTGATGAAGACACCTTCGTCGGCTTTTATACATTAGAAGGCAGCCCGATAAAAGATGCACGTGATTTAATCGGTAAAAAAGTCGGGGTAAATACGCTTGGAGCCCATCTTGAATTGGTTCTAAAGGAATATTTAAAGAAAAATGGCCTCACGGATGATGAAATCAAACAGGTTACGTTAGTGGTGGTGCCAACGGGGAATGGTGAACAAACATTACGCCAAAAGCAAATCGATGTCGTGGCTTTAAATGGAGCGGCACGTGACAGGGCACTGGATAATGGAGGCATCAGTAAATTATTTAGTGATTATGATCTATTTGGAACCTTTACGGCAGGAAGTTATGTCTTTACGGATAAGTTCATAAAGGAAAACCCGAATACCGTGAAAAAATTTGTGGAAGCAACTGCAAAAGCGATTGAATGGTCACGTACAACACCTCGTGAAGAAGTGATTGCCCGTTTTGAATCGATCATAGAGAAACGAGGTAGAAAAGAAGATTCGGAAACGGTTCAATATTGGAAAAGTCCGGGTGTTGCCGCAAAAGGTGGCTACATAAAAGAATCCGAATTCCAAGTATGGGCGGATTGGCTAGAAGCCAACGGGGAAATCAAAAAGGGCCAAGTGAAGTTGGATGACTTATATACGAATGAATATAATCCATATACGAAAGAGCTTGAAACTAAATGAATGGGGTGTGGATATGGCGGATAAAATTCGATTTGATCAAGTGACAAAGGTGTTTACTGTACGGGATACCGAAAAGGGAAAAGGCTCGAAGAAGGAGTTCACGGCGGTAAGGGATTTGAACTTCTCCGTGAAAGATGGTGAATTTTTAACGCTGGTCGGTCCAAGTGGGTGCGGGAAATCCACGTTGTTGGATCTGCTCGGTGGTTTAACGAAACCGACTTCAGGCCGTATCCTCCTTGATGGAAAGGAAATTACGGGACCTGGATTGGACCGCGGAATCGTGTTTCAGCAATATGCTTTGTTTCCTTGGAAGACAGCGCGAGGCAATGTTGATTTTGGTCTCGAAGCTAAGGGAGTTCCGAAGAAAGAACGACATGAACGGACGCAATATTACTTATCTTTGGTCGGGTTGGAGGGGTTTGAAGATCGTTTTCCTCATGAATTGTCAGGTGGGATGAAGCAGCGCGTCGCCATCGCTAGGAGTCTAGCTTATAATCCGGATGTGCTACTGATGGATGAGCCGTTTGCCGCATTGGATGCGCAGACGCGAGAAACCTTGCAGAGTGAATTGGTACGGATTTGGGAGAAGACGAAGAAAACGATCATCTTCATCACGCATGGCATCGATGAAGCTGTGTACTTAGGGCAGCGAGTCGCAGTAATGTCCACGAATCCAGGAACGGTCAAGTACATGGTGGATATCCCCTTGGATTCACGTTTGAACGAAGTGGACATTCGATCACATGAAGACTTTGTAAAAGCACGACATCATATATGGAGCCTTCTTCATGAAAAGGTCTATCAAGCGGCTTCCATTTAATTCATAAAAAAAGGAGTGGTTCATAGATGTCCAGTTTAGAAAAAGCTATTGCTGTACCTATTGAAAGAAAGCGGCCTATCCGTTTATCGTTTACCTGGCTTCAAAAACTTGTGAAGCAGACAGCCGTGATCGTCCTGTTACTAGCCATTTGGGAGATTGCACCACGAATTGGATTGGTGGATTCCGTATTCTTCCCCCCTTTCTCGGCAGTGGTTGCAGGATGGTGGGGATTGGTGACATCAGGAGAATTATTCGCCCATTTCAAGGCAAGCTTCTTCCGTTCGTTCATTGGGTTTGGGTTGGCTCTATTGATTGCGATTCCTTTAGGTCTGATCATCGGCTGGTTTCCTTTGGCCAAAGATTTTTTGAACCCAGTATTGGAGTTATTCCGCAATACAGCCGCGTTGGCCTTATTGCCCGTTTTTATCCTATTGCTTGGGATTGGGGAAGTGTCCAAAATAGCGATTGTCCTGTTCGCTTGTACGTTTCCGATTCTTTTAAATACCATCAACGCCGTTCAAAATGTCGATCCGTTGCTCATCAAGTCAGCTAAATCAATGGGATTATCCTCCCAGAAACTATTCTATAAGGTTATTTTGCCGGCCTCTATTCCGACTATTTTTACCGGAATACGGATGGCAGGGACGGCATCGATTCTCGTGTTAATTGCAGCTGAAATGGTAGGAGCCAAAGAAGGCTTAGGTTACTTGATCAATTATGCGCAGATGAATTTCCAAATCGCTGAAATGTACGCCGGGATCATAACGATTTCTTTGCTTGGATTGTTATTGAATTATGTTTTAGTGTCTCTGGAAAAACGATTCTCGGCTTGGAAAGTCAATCAATAATCGAAGGTAGAAGGGGTGGTTTGATGACGAATAATAAACGAGAAATGAAGTTAGGTGCCTTCTTCATGATTCCAGGTCATCACGTGGCAGCTTGGCGTCATCCAGAAGCAGAGGTAAGGGATATCATGAACTTTGATTTTATAAAAAAGCTGGCCCAAACGGCAGAGCGCGGAAAATTCGATTTACTGTTCCTTGCCGATCATGTATCACTTAACACGCAGGATGAACAAGTATTAGGGCAAACCGTAAATACACGCTTTGAACCATTTACCTTGTTATCGGCGCTTGCAGCGGTAACGAAAAACATCGGGCTGGTTGGTACCGTATCGACGACGTATAACGAACCTTACCATGTCGCCCGTAAGTTTGCTTCTTTGGACCATCTGAGCAATGGGCGAGCAGGATGGAATGTCGTGACATCAGGCTCTGATTCAGAAGCTCGCAACTTTAATCTCGACGCACATCCCCTTCATGAAAAGCGGTATGAGCGTGCTGAAGAGTTTGTGAATGTCGCTCAAAAGCTTTGGGATAGCTGGGAAGATGAGGCATTGGTCATGGATAAGGAATCGGCGCAATTTGCGGATGGTTCAAAGATCCATGCCGTCAATCATAAAGGGGAATGGTTCTCCGTTGCAGGACCACTGAATATTTCCCGTCCTGTTCAAGGTCATCCGGTTGTAGTTCAAGCCGGATCTTCCGAAGCCGGAAAAGAATTGGCGGCGCGAACGGCCGAAGTGATTTTCACTGCTTGGCAAACATTAGAGGAAGCACAAGCATTCTATGCGGATGTAAAAGGGCGGATGGCGAAATATGGTCGTGCCCCTGAGGAACTGAAAATCATGCCTGGAGTATTTCCCGTCATCGGGAATACGGAAGAGGAAGCAAATGAGAAGAAACAAGCATTGGTCGATCTGATTCCAGAAGGAGCCGGTGTGTCTCTTTTATCGAAGATGGTCAATGTCGATTTGAGTGGTTACCCATTGGATGGTCCCTTGCCTGAACTTCCTGATTTAGAAGAAGTCAATGGAACAAAAAGCCGCTTTCAGTTATTGAAGGATGTGGCGAACCGTGAAGGGTATACAATCCGTCAGCTATATCAACATATTGCAGGTGCTCGCGGGCATCGTGAAATTAAAGGGACACCAATACAAATTGCTGATCAACTTCAAGAATGGTTTGAAAATGGAGCGGCAGACGGATTTAATGTCATGCCTCCCTATTTACCGGGCGGGTTAGATGATTTTGTCAATCAAGTCATTCCTGAATTGCAAAGGCGGAACATATACAAAACGGAGTATTCAGGCAGCACATTGCGTGAAAATTTGGGATTACAACGTCCGAAAAACACTCTCCTTGAAAAAGTGGCGGGCGCTCATATATAAGTGTTGAAAATAGAATAGTAGAAAGAAGGAGATTAGATGAGTACGAATAAAAAAGAAATGAAATTAGGCGCTTTTTTCATGATTCCTGGACACCACGTGGCCGGTTGGCGCCATCCCGAGGC
The DNA here is from genome assembly GCF_044762055.1 of Peribacillus sp. NPDC097198. Classification (NCBI taxonomy): domain Bacteria; kingdom Bacillati; phylum Bacillota; class Bacilli; order Caryophanales; family Bacillaceae; genus Peribacillus; species Peribacillus sp. NPDC097198. The sequence goes on from NZ_JBIWDO010000005.1 coordinate 117,248, forward strand.
TGAAACTCATAATATATTGAATTTTGATTTTCTAAAAAGACTGGCCCAAACAGCAGAGCGCGGCAAATTCGATATGCTGTTTGTTGCGGATGGTAATGCGTTGCAACATAACGGTGCTAAAAACGTCCAAAGAGCGGGAATTAGTTTTGAACCGTTCACTCTATTATCAGCACTTTCAGCGGTAACGGAAAAAATCGGGCTAGTCGGTACGGTGTCCACGACGTACAACGAACCCTATCATGTAGCCCGTAAGTTTGCATCGCTCGACCACTTAAGCAATGGTCGTGCAGGGTGGAACGTCGTCACATCCAATACGGATGCCGAAGCACGGAACTTTAATTCCGATCATCATCTTCAACATGAAAAGCGTTATGAAAGGGCCGAGGAATTTGTGGACGTTGTAGAAAAGCTTTGGGATAGCTGGGAAGATGAGGCGTTGATCATGGATAAGGAATCCGCGCAATTTGCCGATGGCTCGAAAATCCATGCCATCAATCATAAGGGTGAATGGTTCTCCGTAGAAGGACCCTTGAATATTTCCCGTCCGGTCCAAGGACATCCCGTTGTGGTTCAAGCGGGATCATCCGAAGCTGGAAAAGAGCTGGCGGCACGAACGGCGGAAGTGATTTTCACAGCGTGGCAAACAATCGAAGAAGCTCAAGCATTCTATGCGGATGTGAAAGGACGGATGGCGAAATATGGCCGTTCCCCTGAGGAACTGAAAATCATGCCGGGTGTCTTCCCAATCATTGGCGCAACAGAAGAAGAAGCGAATGAGAAGAAGCAATTATTTGAGGAACTTATCCCAGAGGAAGCCGGCGTTGCGCTTTTGTCGGCGATGATCAGTGTGGATTTAAGAGGGTATCCCGTTGATGGACCACTGCCAGACCTGCCGGAATTAGAACAAATCAATGGAGGTAAAAGCCGTTTTACATTATTGAAGGATCTGGCTGAACGTGAAAACCTGACCATACGCCAGCTATATCAACGAACAGCCGGCGCCAGAGGCCATCGTGAAATCAAAGGAACACCGGAACAAATCGCAGACCAATTGCAAGAATGGTTTGAAAATGGGGCGGCGGACGGATTCAACATCATGCCTCCTTATTTACCGGGCGGCCTTGAAGACTTCGTCGATCATGTCATCCCTGAATTGCAAAAACGTGGCATATTCCGTACCGAATACACAGAAGATACCTTACGCGGAAACTTAGGACTGAATCGGCCAGCCAACACGTTGGTCAACAAGATTATAGAAACCGTGTAACCAGTAAGGCCGGGCGATTCTGCCCGGTTTTTTGTTTTTCTTTCCATGCACTTCTTTACCATTAAAATTCAACCGATATATCGCCTCAAGATGTACGGAATTCCTTACTGGCGCTTTCAAATTGAGGAATGAAGTTTATGAAATGATTCAGATGTTCTTTCATTTTTTCCTCTGCAGCTTTTGGATCCTTCTGTTCTATGGCTTTGTATATGCCGTGCAGTTCCTTGTTAAGGTCCTCTTTTAATTCAGTGGAACAATCAGTTGACTGAAAGTATGGAATAATCGCTTCTGAAATCGCTTCAATATTAATCATTATGAGTCGGTTTTTTGTGGCTTTTGCTATAGCCCTATGAAATTTAAAGTCATCTCTAAAGTAGTGCGAATCATTAACGGAATCTATTTTTGGAATTAAACTCTTTAACCTAATAAGATCTTCATCTGTACGCATTGCTGCAGCAATTCCACATGCTTTGATCTCTATCATTTTTCTCATTTCGATTACTTCCTCTAACGTAATCCCCTTTAAACTGAGGGAAAGAGTTATGTAATCGCTAAAGTCACTTACGAATGAATCAGGGTCAAACTCCGTAATGAAGTGTCCCCCCTTAGCTCCCGGTTTTGTTATGACTAATTTAGAAGACGACAATATTTTAATGGCATCCCGAACTGTAGGCCTACTCACTTGAAATTCATTGGCAAGTTCTTTTTCCCCAGGCAGTTTATCCCCAGGCTTTAAGTCTTTATTGATTAAGGAATCTTTAATTTGCTCTGCTATTTGTTCGGATAGACTTAATAGTTTCTTTGTATGGATCAACGTCCAATCACCTCGATGGATTTTTTACGGACAAAACAACTAAATTGATTATAGATTAAGCGTTTATAAATGAGTTCAACTGTATTTAGTAAGTTAATTTGTTTACTGTGGAGCTTAATAGAATATTACTATATTTTTACATAAATTGATATAATTTGATAGTAATGTGTTTTTCAACGCAAATCAATAGTATTGTAAATAACCTTTAAATGTAAAAACATTTTACAATTAAAGGTTATTTACAATTGGAATGAAGGTGGTAAGATTATGTTATTAGATTTTATTGAATTTTCTAATAACTAAAGAAGAGGTGGTAAAGTGATCATTACACTTGAACAAACAGAAAGAGAGCAACGGTTACAAGCGGTAAGGGATGTAGTCAGAGAAAAGAATTACAAAGGTATGTTATTTGTAGCTGATTCTTATTTAGGGAAGAAAGGTTCCCTGCGTTACTTATTTGACAATCACTTGATCCATCGATACGGTTTCGGATTAGTGTTGCCAGATGACCAATATCAGATTCTTCCATCCGGGCTCCATTGGTGTACCGATCGTCGCGTTCCAGATACGCTATTCCCTTCCGACCATGAAATCATGGAAGTAGTCCGAAGGTTAAAAGGGCATAACGTTACAACGGGGGTAGTTGGAGTAGTTGGATTGAATAATACAATGAAAATCGAAGACTTCCATTATTTAACTCGAGAATTACCTGATATTGAATGGGTGGACGCTAGTGTGGCATTTGATGAAATTCGTTCTATTAAAAGTAAACCAGAGATAGAAGGAATTAAAGAGGCCAATCGTATTATTGAAGAAAGTTTCGATGCCATTATCGATCATATCAAACTGGGTTTAACTGAAGAGGAAGCTGTTTCGGTCGCTTATTCCACGGCTCATGCTTTAGGAGCAAAAGATACTCTGTATTTAACTCTATCAAGCGAACAAGCAGGAGCAGTAGAACCATATTTCTTAAATCCACGGCCGAAAGTGATCAAGGATGGAGATTACTTGATCATTTCTTTAGAAGTTACTGGACCTTCAGGACATTGGGTGGAGCATTCCAGAATGTTCTGTTTCGGACAGCGAGATGAAGAAATGGAGAAATTGGCAGGTCTAGTGGCAAAATGTATTCAATATGCCGAAGTGACGATGAAACCGGGAGTTAAAGTGACGGATATTCAAGAACAGGTTGAAAAAATGGCACAAGTAGAAGGATATCATTGTGGTCATTTAACGGGTCATGGAATTGGAATGGATGTAATTGAACGACCATTCGTCGCAAGACAAACGAATACAGCATTCGTTGGAGTAGAAGTGCCAGGCAAAGATGATGAAGAATTACTTTATTTGAAAGAAGGTATGGTCATCAGTTTTCACCCTCAAATTATGCGAACCGATAAACAAAAATCCGCTTACATGTCAGATGTTTTTGTCATTACAGAGGATGGTGCCGAACGATTATCATCACGTAATCACGAAGTTATTTTAATAGGGGGCGAAACTATACGATGAAGTTTAGAATAGGAATCGATGTTGGAGGTACTTTTACTGACTTTTTATTAATTGATGAAAATGGGAATTCTGAAGTGTATAAAACCCTTTCCACACCCCAAGATCCTACAATCGGATTCTTCAATGGCTTGAGTGAAATGGCAGGAAACCATGGACTCTCGTTAAAAGAGTTCATTGGAAATGTCGAGCTGATTGTACACGGTACAACGGTTGGAACAAATGCAGCATTAACCTATTCAGGAGCCAAAACAGCTCTATTCACAACAGAAGGGTTCCAAGATATTCTTCAAATAAGAAGGGGAATTCGTCCTGATGCTTATAACAACAAATATGATTTACCTACACCATTCGTTTCACGAGATCTGAGAGTAGGGATAGAAGGTAGACTTGATTACTCTGGGAGTGAAATTACACCGCTTTCTGAGCAAGATGTATTGAATGCCTTGGAATATGTGAAAAAGCAAGAGGTCGAAGCTATTGCCGTTTGCTTTATGCATTCTTATACAAATGACTCACATGAAAAACAAGTCGGTGACATACTAAAAGAAAAACTTCCCAATGTATATTTAACCTTATCCAGCGAGTTAATCCCACGTGCAAGGCTTTATGACCGCGTCAGTACTACAGTCCTCAATTCTTACATTGGCCCCATCATAGAAAAATACCTAACGAAATTGATCCAGCGTTTATCAGATATAGAATTCCAAGGCACGCTGTTAATTATGCAATCAAATGGTGGAGTGGCAACTCCCGAGGCGACTATCGAAAAAGCCGCCAATACTTTATTATCTGGTCCAGCTTCTGCTCCAATCGCAGGTAGTTATTATTTAAAACCTCTTGGAATTAAGGATGCATTGACTATGGATATGGGTGGAACAAGTTTTGATGTTGCCTTATTAAAGGATGGCTATCCGCTTATCCGAACAGAAGGTGAAATTGCTGATTGGCCAATAAGTCTTTCAACCGTGGATATCCACACAATTGGTGCAGGAGGTGGTTCTATTGCCTGGGTCGATGAAGGTGGATTGCTACATGTAGGTCCTAAAAGCGCGGGAGCCCATCCAGGTCCAGTCTGTTATGGATTCGGGGCCGAGTTCCCGACAGTAACCGATGCCAATTTAGTTCTCGGTTATTTAAACCCGAACTTTTTCTTAGGCGGAAAGATGAAACTCGATGTGGAGAAAGCAAGAACGGCCATCCAAAAACATATCTCTGAACCTCTTGGACTATCTGTACAAGAAGCTGCCCAAGGAATCATAGATATGGTCAACGTGAATATGGCAAGTGGCATACGGGAAATAACAGTGAAAAGAGGATATGATCCTCGGGAATTTCCACTTGTTTGTGCAGGAGGTGCAGGACCATTACATGCGGTAGCGATTGCTCAAGAATTGGATAACACTCTTGTCATCGTTCCAAAAGAATCATCCATTTTCTGTGCTGCTGGCATGTTGATGTCTGACTTACGTCATGATTATGTCAAAGCCTATCGTTCCCCACTTGGAAAAATCAATATAGAGCAAGTGGAGGCCATTTTCTCAGTACGGGTACTCCACACCTGAAATGCAAGTGGATGTGATCAATTTCAATTTATCGGCTATCGGTGTAACGAAGAAACCTAACATGCAACAAACGGAATATAAAGGGACGTCATCAGAACATGCAATAAAGGGTTATCGTCCAGTTTCTCATGGTCAAAAGGGAACCTTGGTGGAAACGCCGGTTTATGACGGGGACATATTGGTTCATGGTAATCAAGTGATTGGACCCGCCATCATCGAACAGAAAGTCACGACTATCGTTGTATTAAGTGGGTACAATGTTCTTCTCGACAAAAATGACAACTATATCATGTATCGCAAGGAGATGGATGAGAAATTGTTACAACCATTCATTGAAGAGAAACGGGGTGTCGCAATTGAGTAGGATAGTAGAAAAGAGTGTTGACCCAATCTTGGCTTCCATCATTCAGCGTCGGTTAAATGCTATAACCCATGACATGGCAAAAGTGTTACAGCGAACTTCACGTTCACCGGTATTTAATGAAGCAGGAGATTTCGTTACGGGGCTATTCGATCATCAAGCGAGAATGATTGAACAGAGTGCGAACATACCGATAATCGGGTTTGGGGCCCAACCTGCATTACCCAATATAATAGAATCGTTTAAAGATGACATTTTTCCTGGAGATATCATTCTACACAATGATGTCTTTGAAGGGGGAAATCAAACACATGATGTAGGCGTTTATAAACCGGTATTCCATGAGGACGAATTGGTTGGATGGGTTGTCAGCAAGGGACATTTAACTGATTTAGGAGGCGCGACACCAGGCGGTTATAATCCAAAACATACGGAAGTGTGGCAGGAAGCCATACGGATCCCAGGGTTGAAAATCGTAAAAAAAGGCGAAGTCATCCATGATGTATGGAAAATGCTGTTTTCAAATGTACGTGTCAAAGTTGTTGAAGAAGATGTCAAAGCTATGATTGGCTCTTGCAACATCGGAGAAAGAGAATTTGTGAATCTTATAGCCAAATATGGTAAACAAACATTCCGGAATCATTTAGATTACGTGATTGAAGCTACAAAGAAGCAAGTGAAGGAAAGAGTCAGCAAGTGGAGAAAGGGCACTTATTATGGGGAGAGCTATATGGTCTCCGATGGTTTTGATACCAAGAAGAAATACAAAGTAGCAGTAACCATTACAATCGACGATGGAAAAGTGAAAATGGACTTCACAGGAACTGCCGATCAAGCCCCTGGATTTACAAATATGCCACCGGCTTCAGCAAAGGCTGCGTGTGCCATTGCCTATCTGATGTTGATTAATCCAGGCGATACCATTGCCCAAAATGAAGGATTATTTGCAGGGCTGGAGTGCTTTTTTCCGGAAGGAAGCATCGTAAACCCGAGATTCCCTGCAGCAACCTTATTTGGTAATCAAATGGCGGACGTTTTGCTCGAAGCGATTATGAATGCTCTACAGGAGGCCGTGCCTGAATATGTAACAGCGGGTTGGGCAAAAGCGTGTCCACCTGTATGGACGGGAACAGATCCAAGAAATAATGAACCTTACTTTGATTTTGGGTTTATGGCCAAAGGCGGTCAGGGTGCCTTGAAGGGCAGTGATGGCTTTGATGGAATCGGTTTTTCAGGTGCAGCAGGTTGCATGCTTTCGCAAGATCCGGAAATGTTCGAAATAAAAGACCCATTTTTAATAGAAAGATATGAACTCTTGAAAGACTCGGCTGGCTCAGGCCAATACCGTGGTGGGTATGGCACCTACGTCAAGGTGCGCATTGATGGGGACAATAACTCAGTCGGTACAATCGGTGATGGCATGGCATATGAAGGTGCTGAATTACCTAAAGGAATATATGGCGGTTTAGATGGGACATATAATCAATTTTCCTTGAAGTTCCCAGATGGTACAGAACAGCAACTAGGTTCAAAAGATATGTTGTTCGATGTACCAAAAGGGACAGTAATGGAAATGTATTCTGGAGGTGGTGGCGGATATGGTTCCCCATTCCTTCGCGATATAAATAAAGTCCAACAGGAAGCTATCGCTGGATTGCTTTCTATCGAAAAAGCACGAGAAGATTATGGTGTGTTGATCGATTCAATAACCTTCGTAGTAGATGAACAGGCTACTAATAGGTTGCGAGAAGAAAGGTTGAAGGTGAATAAATAGGTAGGCATAGGAACTTCAACTTAGGAGAAAGCCTGTATGTTCCCTTTAATAATAGATATCTAAAAATTTAGAAAAAAATAAGCGATTGAAGGCTTTTTAAACTGGTATTACACACGGCATGAAATCATTGAAAAATAATCGATAGATTGGGGATACCTATATGACAATTAGTTTTCAAATGACAGACGAGCAAATGAAGTTAAAAGAAACGTGTAGAGAACTAGCGAAAGACTTTGCAACTCGTGCAGCGAAGCATGATGAAGAACGGTCAGCTCCAGTGGAAAATTATAAGAAATTACAAGAGGCTGGATTTTTCGGTTTAACGATTCCAAAGAAATTTGGAGGGCTTGGAGAAGGGTTCCTCGGTTACACGATTGCCGTTGAAGAACTTGCACAAGGCTGTGCGGCAACCATGATGTCATGGAATATGCATGTAGCTGGGACGGCAGCCATAATGGAGAATCCTGATATTAGTGATGAAAAGAAACAGTTTATTGCCGATCTAGTTATCGACCAAGGCGCACTATTGTGCCAATCTGTTTCGGAACCCACCTCTTCCAGTTTAATAGGGCAATCCTATACGCCTTCCTTAAAAGCGAAGAAAGTTGAAGGAGGTTATATCTTAAATGGAAAAAAAGCATTTGCGTCGATGTTTGAAGCAAGTGACTATGTGTATTTATACGCCCATCCGGAAGAAAGCGAGAATCCACAAAGCAGCATCGGTTTCTTTTTATCAACAAAATCGGAAGGGATTTCTGTAATCGACATTTGGGATACTTTGGGTATGCGTGCAACGCGCAGTAACACAGTAGTCTATGAAAATGTTTTTGTTCCGGAGGAAAATGCCATTCATAAAACGGAAGAATTTTTGAATTCGTTTATTATGAAAAACGCAGCCTGGGCTTTCGGGACGTTTGCATCGATGTATTACGCAATCGGGCGCGGGGTCGGGAACTGGGTGAAGGAAACGTTGATGACAAGAAAACCAAAAGGTTTTTCTCAACCCATGGGCTATCACCCGGCCATGAGAGCACGTGCAGGAGAGATATTCGCGGATCTCGAGGCCGCTCGATTCCTAGTCTATCATGCCGCTTGGTTACATGATACAAAAGGGCCGGGCCCTGAAACGACAGCGGCGTGTCTCCGTGCGAAGTACATTGCCGCCCAAACGACTGGCCGTGTAGTTCGTTCAGCTACAATTGCCTGTGGTGCACATGGTCTCATGAAAGGACTGCCATTTGAAAGAATGCTTAGAGATGCGGTGACAGCACCCATTATGCCACCTAACGAAGATGCATGCCTAGATTTAATCGGAACCATGGACTTAGGCTTGAATCCTGAAGAAATCTTGCCGTTTTTGAAGGAGGAAGAAGTATGTCAAACAGTGAAGAATTAAAGAATCAGGTAGCTATCATAACGGGGGCAGCCAGTGGTATCGGTAAGGCCACGGCTGAACGATTTTCAAAAGAAGGAGCATATTTAGTTTTAAATGATATAAATGCAGCGGTGTTAGAAGAAGTAGTTTCGCAATTATCAAATCCTGATCAGTGCGTGTTAGTCCCTGGTGATATTTCTCTGGAAACCACTGTTCAACAGCTACACGATGCTGCAATAAAACGGTACGGTAGAATTGATATTCTAGTTAACAATGCAGGTATTCATTGGATTCAAGATATAACTGAGACTTCAACAGAGGAATTCGATCAAGTGTTCTCGACGAATGTAAAAAGCATGTTTCTCACCTGTAAAGCGGTCATCCCAACGATGGTACAGCAAAAGAGTGGGGTCATTATCAATTTGAGTTCGATTTCAGCCTTCGTCGGTCAAGAGATGATGGGGAAAAGCACCTATTTATATAACATGACTAAAGCCAGTATTCTTCAACTTACCCGTTCATTAGCTACCCGTTATGGGAAAGAGGGAATTCGAGTGAATTGTGTAGCGCCAGGTGCAACAAAAACGAACCAAATTAATGAAACGCACACAGATGATCTGGAGAACTTTTGGAGTGCAGTTGGGGGAGCCCATCCAATCGGCAGGTATGGCGAGTCGGAAGAAGTTGCGAACTGTATCCTATTTCTAGCATCCAAAGAATCATCATTCGTTACAGGATCTTCGTTCGTTGTAGATGGAGGGTACTTAGCTCAATAAAGGTCTAGAGGGGGATAAGCTAATGAAGCAACAAAATTGGGATGAACTAATCCAGCCAAACCGAGTACATCGGCATTTATATACTAAACCGGAAATTTTCGAACAAGAAATGGTGAATATTTTCGGGCAGACTTGGGTCTATGTAGCACACGAAAGTGAAGTGCCCAATAATAATGACTTTAAGACGGGCTACCTCGGCCAACGTCCTATCATAACTGTAAGGGACAAAGATGGAGTTTTTCGAGTCCTATTCAATAGATGTACGCATCGAGGGGCGACGGTTTGCCGAGCGGAAAAGGGTTCAGCAAAAGTATTCACTTGTCCATATCATGGGTGGAACTTTCGGAATAATGGAGAACTGGCTGGTGTCCCATGGCCCAAGGGATATGGGGAGTCTTTTAATAAAGATGAACTAGGATTAGGGCAAGTACCAAGAGTCGAGAGTTATCGTGGATTCATCTTTGCTACTTTAAATGAAGAGGCTCCTAGTTTGGAGGAACATCTTGGGGCGGCAAAAGAATTAATGGATCAATGGCTCGATCGCTATGATGGGAAAAGGATCATCCTTGGTAATGCACACCGGATGATTTACAAAGGAAATTGGAAATTGACATACGATAATGCGGCAGATGGTTATCATGTCACTTTCTCACACCGCTCCCTGCTTGAAATGGGTGGAAGAATGGGGGAAAACAAAGATATGACTTATTTCTCTGCGAACCCTGATTACGGTCCAATGTACGTACAGTATTTGGGGAATGGTCATACTTTTATCGATCAACGTCCTAACTATAGTGAAACAGGTGAGTACTGGGCACAACAAAGAGCACAGCCAGGACGTGAAGTTAATGAAGGGAATGTCCGTCAAAAATATGGCGATGAGGCAGATGCATTATTAGATCAGGCAATTGGTGCCCAGATGAATCTTAATATCTTTCCAAACCTATTATTCATAGGCAATCAAGTCCAAGTGATTCAGCCACATGCTGTAGATCGTACAGAGTTGATATGGTATTCCACTGCAGTTGAAGGGTTGCCTGAGGAAATAAATACATTGCGTATGAGAAGCCAGGAAGACTTTCCGGCATTCGGGGAACCTGATGATATGACGAACTTCGAGGAGTGCCAACGGGGACTGTCTATTTCGGAAGTGGAGTGGATCAATACCGAAAGGGGATTTGGTCTTTCCAATCAACAATCCACGAACGAACAAGGTGTGATAACCGGACCGGTCACGGATGAACTGTACATCCGTAATTACTACAAAGAGTGGAAAAGGTTGATGACGAGCAAAGTCCATTCAGGTGCACAGCATTAAGAATAGGAGGGATCAAACATGAAAGTAGATAGTTCCAAGTTCTCGAATTATATGGATAACGATTACTACAACCAGTTAATCGATCATTTAAAAGACTGGGAATTAGACGTAGGTGTTGCTGATGATGGAATAACGAGGGAAATTGAAAAATTCCTGTATCAAGAAGCACGCTTATTGGATGAAGGTAAGCTAGAAGATTGGCTGAACCTCTTTTCTTCTGAATGTTTATATTGGATTCCATCTATACCCGGTGGAGGTAATCCGAAAAAACAAGTATCCATTGCTTTTGATGATCGACGCCGCTTGGAAGACCGGGTCTACCGTCTTCGTACTGGATATGCCTGGTCACAGATCCCGAGTTCAAGAACCATTCGTTTGCAAAGCAATATAGAGGTATGGAAAGAATCCAACCAAAAAGATCTTCGGGCCCGCACTAACTTCTTGGTATCCGAGTTTCGTAATGGTAAACAAAAATCATATGCAGGCTGGAATGGCTATCGATTAGTGCAGGAAAACAATCAATGGAAAATAGCCGTTAAGCAAGTGAATTTGATTGATTGCGATCAAGGCCATGAAAATATGACGTTTATTTTATAAAAAAAGGGGAGATTTGTATATGAATAGCCAAGGAATCGTAAAAAACCGGGGATTTATCGATCGTTTTAACTTATGGAATACGGAACAAAGTGAAGCCGTTGAAAAAATTCATGCCGTGATTAAAGAAAAGGGTTTACGTTTGATACGTGTCGCATGGTCGGATCAACATGGTATATCACGGGCTAAAACTTTAACCATTCCAGCATTTTTAGGGGCAATGAAAAACGGGATTGATTTTAATACGGGTCCCCTATTTTTCGATACAGCCAATGCCATTGTATATAACCCCTTTATGAAAGGCGGCGGATTCGATTCAGATGAAATGACCGGCTGCCCAAATTATACACTCGTACCTGATCCCCTTACATTTAAATCTCTTCCATGGGCTGAACATACTGGATGGATATTATGTGATGCCTATTTGAAAAATGGTAACCCTCTCCCCTATGACAGCCGTCAAATCTGTAAAAAGGCATTGAAAGAACTAAACTCCATAGGCTATGACCTACTTTCCGGATTAGAAGTGGAATTTTCCTTAACCAAAATCGTAGACGATGAAATAGATGCCTCATTACTTGGAGCGCCTGGTAGCCCAGGGCAACCTCCAAAAGTAGTACCGGTTGCGCGCGGCTATCAATATCAACTGGAAGCGCATAATGATGAAATAGATGACATCTTACAAATAATCGCTGAAAATATCCAACAATTGGACTTACCTTTGCTCACGATGGAGGATGAATGGGGCCCAAGTCAATTAGAATTTACGTTTGCACCAATGAAAGGGATTGATACAGCGGATACCATGCTTTTATTTCGGACAGCTGTAAAACAAATCTGTAAACGCCACGGATATTTAGCCACCTTCATGTGCAGGCCTTCGATTCCAGGGTTTTTCTCAAGCGGTTGGCATCTACACCAATCCTTGATTGACATAAATACAGGAGAAAATGCTTTTATACCAAACAATTCAGATGGTCCCATTTCCGAAATCGGACAACAGTTCATTGCCGGTATCCTAGAAAATGCAAGGGCGGCAACCGTTTTTACAACCCCAACAGTAAACGGATATAAGCGTTTTAAACCTAACTCATTAGCCCCAGATCGTGCTGGTTGGGGTTTGGATAATCGTGGGACGATGATTCGTGTAATCGGTGGAATCGAAGATGATAGTCTTCACTTCGAAAACCGTGCTGGAGAACCAGCTGCCAATCCATACTTATACATGGCTTCACAAATCTTATCGGGACTGGATGGAATAGAGAGGAAACTACAACCAGGGCCATTAAGTACAGAAGCCTATAATGATAACCGCCCGTTATTGCCAAAAGATCTACAATCTGCTGTGGACTCACTAAAGGAAAGTGAAGTTTTCCATAATAAAATGGGAACAGACTTTGTGAATTATATTATTAGCATGAAAGAAAGTGAAATAAATCGTTATATGACATATGTTCAAGAAAATAACATAGAAGCCTATGCGAATATCGTGACCGAATGGGAACACCTGGAGTATTTTGAGATCTTTTAAAGCGGAGGACGAGGTGAAGATGGTATGGATCTGCAACAGCAAAAAGAAATAGAAGAGTTAAAGTCATATATTCAACAATTACAAAAAAAGATAACTATTTATGAGACGTTAGCCGAAGCCGTTCGACTGGCACATGTCCAGGATAGGAGCATTTACTCCCATGATGCCAATCAGGAAGATTACCTGGCTATAGATCGTGATGATTATGCCAAGTGTATGGAAATTATATCGGAAGTCGATCTATGGAAACCATGGAAACATACCCTCCAAAGAAGAATTACGAATAACTAGGCAAGGAGGGGACTTGTATGTGTGAACTATTAATCGTAAAGTCTCAGAACTCTATTCCAATGGAATGGGTTCTGGGTTATGCGAAATTATTGGACGAATACGGACTCGGTGGTTTCAGTTGGGGTGTTGCTTGGAAGGACACTGAAGGGGAGCTACGCTGCTATAAATCCGTGGACGGGATTAGAAAAGATCAACAAGCATCTGAAAGGCTAAAGGGTATAACCTCCAAAGAAATTTTTATACACTTGCGTCGGCCTAGCTTGATGAACAGCATTACTCCTTTCAATATTCAACCGTACCTAACAACCGACCACTCCCTTGCTTTTGGGCATAATGGGAATTTTGAAGAACATGAGTCTTTCCGGTCGTCTTTTCTTCAGTTATTAAAAGGAACTTCAGATAGCGAAATAGCCTTCCAATACTTCTTTCAACACCATAAAAAATACAATCGCCCGGTAGAAGCTTTGGAAGAAACACATCGTGCATTAAAAGGAAAAGCGAATATGGCGCTTTTTAGAAAAAATGAAGCGACAATCATCTATTCTGGAAATGTGGATAACAAGATGTATTCGTTTCAATTAGATGATATAAAGTGTGTATCGACATCTGTGCACAGTCATGATGACTTTGTCTTCCAGAACATTTTCCCATCCGCAAAGGATATACGTCCGATACCGTTATTTACTTCATTACTTTTAGAATGACTTAGCATTACGTAAATAAAAAGGAGGATTATGTGATGCACGGCATAGATTTAAAAGAAATCATAGATGAAAATGCTGTACATTTGCCTGATCTAGCGTTTGTGAATTGGTGTTCAGAAATATTTTTTATTAATAAAGGTATATTTAATCGTATTGATTTATGGTTTTTTGAATATGGATTTTATAATATTACAGCGAGGCGGAAGGGAATTATTTATTTCTTGAGATATTTGCATTCAAAAAATCTTTATAATCCCAATAAAATGTATCTACAATTTGGTAAAGGTGGATTAAAAGCTTACTTTGATTCTTTTGCTCATGAATGTTTACATGAACGAAGACAATACGTTCATTAAAGAAAGAAGCTGAATAAAAATGTTTTTCTGAATAGACAGGGTGAGCCCATTACTAAACGACTTAGTAGTGGATTCGCCCTCTTTTTAGTACATAGAAAATTTTTCTTCTCCATGCTCAAGGAGCGATAGAAACCTAGGGCAAAAAGAGTTTTTTAATCATGGATCCTGACGGTTATTTATTAAGATTTGCGGAACACTTAAAAGAAAGAGAATGAGGATAATGATCTAATTATCAATAATCTGGATAAAAGTTCAAACAATTTCCAAACAAGTGTGTTGACAAATATGCATGCTTTCTTGTAAGATATAAATATCTTGAATTAAAGATAACTTAAATCAAAATATTTTAATACGAGGAGATTTTATATAATGAATGTATTAGTAGTGAAAGCAAACAACCGTCCGGCAACAGAAGGTATCTCAAGCAAAATGTACGAAACGTTCATGGCTTCATTAGAAGGTAAAGATGTAAATGTAACAACTTATGATGTGTTTGAAGAAGATACACCATACTTTGGTCAAGAAATTTTCAACGCATTCGGCAAAGTGCAAACAGGCGGAGAGTTAACGGATATTGAATCACGTCTTTTGGCTGCTAAACAAAAAGCAATGGATGCAATCACTGCAGCTGACGTAGTGGTATTCGCGTTCCCATTATGGAACTTAACAATCCCGGCTAAATTGCAAACATTCATCGATTATGTGTATGCGGCAGGATTCGCATTCAAATATGATGCAAATGGGAACATGGTTCAATTAATGACAGACAAAAAAGCGATCTTCCTAAACGCTCGCGGCGGAATTTACTCAACTCCAGAAGCGGCTCCAATGGAAATGGCAGTGAACTACATGCGCAATGTATTCGGTGGCGTATTCGGCATGAAAATCATTGATGAAGTCATCATCGAAGGTCACAATGCAATGCCTGATAAAGCACAAGAAATCATTTCTGCAGGGTTGGAAGAAGTAAAGGCTTCTGCACAGCGCCTAGCAGAATTAGCTGTAAAAGGGTAATTAAACGGAAACGGCCAACGAAGCTTTTTGCTTTGTTGGTCGTTTTTTTTTTTACTTTTGTGCTGTACATATTCTTTTATGAAAAAACAGGCTATAAATGGGGACCATCACCATTTATAATTACATGTACTATCCATGAAGGGGTGTTCGATTTTGTTTATAAAACTTACAAAAGACCAACAGCAATTAATGATTTCCGATATCCAGTATTTCTTCTCGCAAGATAGAGATGAGGAAATCACGGAATTTGCCGCGGAAAGAGTATTGGATTTCGTCAAGGAAACACTTGCTCCTCATTTCTATAACGCGGCCGTCCAAGATGTTAAACATGTCGTGGAACAACAGTTTTCTTCCATGGAAGATGAAATACTGACGTTGGAACGCCCGATAAAGAGATAAGCGAGGAAGAATGTGAGGCCTTTTTCCATCCAAAGAGTCGTAGCTTGAGTATATGATAAGTCGTCGATCCCAAGAAAGTAAGGGCGAGGGCTTATTTTTTATATAGATATAACATTTCTAATTCGCTTTTTAGAAAAAATAATATTGTAAAAAAGAAATTTTTCTAAAAATTAAAATAAAGGTATATAGAAGATATAAACTGATGCCCGATCCTATTAACCTTATAAACTCAATAAAATCAGCTCTTTCATTGCCTAAAGTAACTCTATTTAGAAGACCATAATTCTATGAATATGCAGAATTATTGGTATTTTCTGATATGTACAGGTGATATTTGAAATGGTAGTATAAAAGCACTGGTGGATATTGAGGTTAAATATGTAATTTAAATATAATTGTGGCAATTATTATTTTAATAGTATGTACAAAGTAGTATAGGGGATGAGGATTGTGAGTATAAAAAGCGTTACAAGTTCTTTGACGGCAACTGAAATCGTGGAGAAGGCATCAGGGATCTATGAAGAAGCTGTGAGAATAAGAAGAATGATCCATGAAAATCCTGAACTTGGATTTGAAGAGACAAAAACCGCTGAAATGATTGCGGATTATTTGAAAGGGCTTGGAATCGAAGTGACTACAGGAGTAGCGAAAACGGGAGTTGTGGGTCTTCTTCATGGCGATAAAGAGGGGCCAGTACTTGCGTTACGGGCCGACATTGATGCGTTACCGATTCAGGAGAAAACGGGTGTGCCCTATCAATCTCAAAATCCTGGTGTGATGCATGCGTGCGGACATGATATGCATACCGCGATGTTACTGGCTGCCGCCCATGTTTTATCCCAAAATAAGCAACATATTTCCGGTACGATAAAATTCATTTTCCAACCCGCTGAAGAGATGAAGGGCGGGGGAGGCGTAATGGTCGATGAAGGAGTTCTTAGTAATCCTGCAGTTGACCATGCCTTTGCTTTTCATGTTTGGCCTGAGTTAGCTACTGGAACATATGGATTTAGAAATGGAGCCATCATGGCAAGCATGGATTCCTTTGATGTTGTGCTAAAAGGCAAACAAGGCCATGGGGCAGCACCTCATCAAGGGGTGGATGCAATCGTCGGGGCTGCTCATATCGTAACGGCCCTCCAAACGATAGTCAGCAGGGAAACGGATCCGGTTGACTCCGTCGTCCTGACAATCGGAACGATAGAAGCAGGAGATGGCTATAATATCATCCCTGAAAAAGCTAGTTTTAGAGGAACGGTGCGTACTCTTAATGCCGATACCCGTAAGAAAGTGGCTGACAGTATTCAGCGGATCGTTGAAGGTGTGGCTTCGGCTCTTAAACTAGAAGTGGAAATCAATTTTAACTTTTCAGTGGGCTACCCTGTTACCATAAATGATTCAACATTCAATGAACATGCTGCTGCGATTGCGGCGGACTTATTTGGGGAAGAGTCCGTTCAATGGTTGAGTAAACCAAGTATGGCAAGTGAAGACTTCGCTTTCTATTTAGAAAAAGTTCCGGGTACGTTTGTCTTCTTAGGTGTAGCGGAAAACCCGGATGACCCTATGAAGTTACATAGCGACGTGTTTCTGCCAGATGAGAAAGCGATGATTCAGGGGATTTCACTTATCGTGGGCATAGCTTTACATACGACTGAGAAAATTCAATAAATAACATCGCAAACATGGATCGTACGGGCTTTCCTTTTTGAAGTCCGTACCATCGTAGACAAAAAAGGAGTGATGAATGTGCAAGAAAATTCTCTGCGTAGTTGGAAAATTCATTTTTTTGTTTTGATATTAGTGTGTATAACAGAATTCATCGGTGTAAAAACCTTTAATATCGGTATTGGGGCCATTGCCTTATTTCCCATGTTGTATGCATTGATCATCGGTGCGGTCATTAGTTTACCTTCTTTGAAAGTCTTAAAACCGAAGGAAATGAATGTGGCGGCCAATATTTTAGGGATTTCATTCATGCTTTTTGTAGCCAAATTAGGCATGTTAATGGGACCATCCTTGCCACAGATATTTGATGCCGGCCTTGCTTTAGGCTTGCAGGAATTGGGGCATTTCGCAGGGACGATCCTATTAGGTTTACCGATTGCATTGTTACTTGGCATGAAAAGAGAAGCAGTCGGTGCCACTTTTTCGATTGATAGAGAACCAAACTTAGCCATCATCGCTGAAAAATATGGATCGGATTCACCTGAAGGCAGGGGAGCACTGGGCGTATATGTGTGCGGGACTTTGTTTGGAGCATTATACCTTTCCGTGTTAGCGAGCTTTTTGGCTCAAACTGGTTGGTTCCATCCGATTTCACTTGCCATGGGTGCAGGAGTGGGATCAGGTAGCATGATGGCTGCCATGTCTGGAGCGCTAGCGGTAATATTCCCGGAATCCGCAAAGGATATTGCTGTATTTGCCGGTGCGGCTAACTTAATTACAACAATCTTAGGGACATACATATGTGTATTCTTCTCCCTTCCTTTTACAAACTTTTTATACAAAAGATTAGAACCCGTTTTGGGGCGTAAGTCAAAAGTGATTGAAAAATAAGGCAGTGCAGGACTTAAAGGGGAGAGGTTATATGAAAGATAAGATATTGACTTTTATAATCATTGGAATAATAGCCCTTATGGGAAATTGGATTGGATACGATGTTTCACCTATAGATGCACTACCAGGCATGTTGATCATTGTTGCCGTTACGATCGTAGGGTTCTTTTTGGCTAAAGTCATCCCTATAAAACTACCCATCGTCATTTGGGTTTCGATGTTAGCGCTGCTGATTACAACGCCTATTTTTCCCGGAAATGCAGAAATCATCAAGGTAACGGAACATGTGAATTTCATGGCGCTGGCCACTCCCATTTTGGCATATGCGGGTCTATCCTTCGGGAAAGATTTAAAGGAATTCAAACAATTAGGGTGGCGAATCGTTGTCATTTCTCTAGTTGTTTATACAGGAACGTTTGTCCTTTCAACGGTTGTTGCAGAAATTAGTTTTAGATTAACTGGGAAATTCCATTAAGCGTACTTAAAGAAAGATGCCCGTCTCAGTAAAATGAAGCGGGCATTTTTTTATGCAAACTGATTCAAGAATGAAAAAGCCACTCCTGGATATTCTATCAATGAAAGGGGGATAGCCCATGAAAAAGCGCGAAAATCATGAAGAAGAACCAATCGTAGCCGATGGAATCACAACGCAAGAGGAGCTGGATGAAAGCGCCACTCCGGAAGAGGTGGCAAAAGGAGACTATACAAAAGTCGTCACACTCTCATTGGATGAAAATGATCCAAGCTGAACGGAAAGTCAGCAGGCCCATTGGGTTTGCTGACATTTTTCAAAAATAATAAGAGCCTTCTACAGTTTACGTAGCGAGGCTCTTTAAAATTGTTTGCTTCTTATCCTTCAAATAGATTCAATCAATACGTCCGATGGTATCGTTCAATTTCTTACGATACTTATCCTTCCAAGTTTGCTCATCCTTCACTAGTTCGTCACAGAAGGCAGCCACGTCCTCACCTGTCAGGTCAGTGACTTTTTTGCTTTCCGCTGCACCTTCCTCGAAAAGATCGAGAATACCGGAAAAAATACGATTGGTACCCTCCCAATCGGTGGGGCTGTCGCCAGCAGTCCACATATACTTTTGGATCGCTTTGTAAGCGTTATGGTATTCACTAGGAAGAGCCTTCGCACGCGCCTCCATCGCTTTCCATTCTCTCTTTTCATCAAAACTTCCCATTATTTTTTCAAAAAAACTCATTTTGCGTCTCCCCTTTCAATCGGTAAGTTTTTAAGTTCATTCAGTTTACTTGAAATGAATGCCCATTTTGTCCAGAAAACTTGAAGCTTTTCTTGACCCGCTGCATTGAGGGTGTAAAATTTCCTTGGTGGTCCCATCGTGGATGGCTTTTTCTCGATGTCTACCAGATTGTTCTTCTCAAGCCTCATCGTAATCGTATAAACCGTGCCCTCCACTACATCAACGAAGCCAAGTTTTTGTAGTTGCTGTGTAATGTCATAGCCATATGTTTCGCCCCGGCTGATGATTTCAAGCACACAACCTTCAAGCACCCCTTTCAGCATTTCTGTCAGATTCTCCAAAAGAATTCACCCCATATGTTTGTTGTTGGATTTTATACGCTATTTAGTATTACTTACTACTAGTATATAGTATCACATAGTAGTGATTTGTCAATCGCCTTCCATTTATCTATAGAGTATTTTTGGAGGAATCGTCTTCATCCTAAAATGGAAATATTTTTTAAAACGATATTGACAGCTGAAGTGTATTACGGGTATAGTACATACATAAGGTGTATGAACCACTTAATACATACACTTGAGTCCAAGTGTGATTATCAGATCTTTTTATTAAATATAGGGGTGGTTTAATGAACGTTTCGTTTAATGCCCGTGAGCCGGTTTATTTGCAAGTGGTGAGGCATTTCAAAGAACAGATGGCCATTGGAGAGTTAGTTGCGGGACAGGAAATCCCTTCACGCCGGGAATTGGCGGCAACATTGAATATTAATCCGAATACGGCTCAAAAGGCGTATAAAGAAATGGAGGAACAAGGTTTGATTCATACTGAAAGAAATTTCCCAAGTCGAATCACTACGAATGAAGAGATGTTACATGATGTCCGACAGGAGCTTATTCTTGCTGCGGTCGATTCTTTTGTAGAGGCCATTCGTCCCATTAATGTACCGGTTGATGAGCTACTTCAGGTCGTGAAAGATAAATATGTAAAAGAGGGGGAAGAGAAATGATCGAAGTGAAGCAAATCTCTAAGAAGTACGGCCGTAAGAAAATCTTGGATGGTATGTCTTTTACCGCGAACAAAGGGGAAATCACCTGCCTGATCGGGATAAACGGTGTAGGGAAAACCACGACGTTGAAGGCCATTATGGGATTGACGCCGTATCGCGGGGAAATTTTGATCGATCATGAAAAGCTCAATACAAACAGTTATGAAAAGATCACCTTCATTCCGGACGCTCCGATTATGCTTCCGCAAATGACGATCAAGCAGGCGATGGTCTTCATGAACGATTTCTATACTACATGGAATCAGTCAAGAGCCAATGAGTTGCTGGATTTTTTCAAACTGGAGGAAAACACAAGGATTTCGGATTTATCAAAAGGGAACACGGCAAAAGTCAACTTGATGCTGGGTCTGTCGCTTGATGTGGATTACGTACTAATGGATGAACCATTTTCCGGCATCGATATGTTTAGCCGGGAACAAATTGCTGACGTCTTTGCCAGTCACTTGATCGAGGACAGGGGAGTCATCATCACGACCCATGAAATCGGTGATATTGAACATTTAATCGATAAGGTCATCTTACTTGGAAACGGAAATGTAGTGAAAGAGTTCAATACGGAAGATATGCGTGAAGAGGAAGGGAAATCAGTAGTCGATGTAATGAGAGAGGTGTATCAAGGATGATGCGTTATATGAAGCTAGTCAATTTCGAAATCAACCGTTTTAGTAAAATCTATTTTTCATTGTTGTTGATCACGATCCTTTCGCAATTTGTAGGCGTGATCATTAAAGTACAAGGATTCTTAAATAAAACTGATCAAACCATGTTAGAAGAAAAATTGACCGAAGCTACTTATTTAGAAGTGTATGGCGGAGTGAACTTTAACTTGGTTTCAGGGTCGCTCTGGTTTATGGGACCGATTGCGTTGTGTGCCGTTGCCCTTATATTCTACATCTTTCTCATTTGGTACCGTGATTGGTTCGGGAAAAATACTTTTATTTATCGCCTGTTGATGCTGCCGACTACGAGATTATCTCTCTATTTATCCAAAGCTACAGCGATTTTCTTAATGGTATTAGGACTGATTTCCTTACAATTGATCATCCTGCCGATGGAGAATGCTCTGTTCAATTCCATGATGCCGGAAGTGTTCTTAACCGTAAAAATGAGTGTGATGACCATCCTTGAATCCAACCGAGTATTAGCGCTCATCATTCCTGGCTCATTCACTCAATTTATCATTTCCTATGGAATCGGGCTGATGATCCTGTTTGTCCTGTTCACAGCCATCATGTTGGAAAGAAGTTACCGGATCAAAGGGATTGTGCTAGGCATTATTTATTCCGTACTAGCGGGCGCATTGTTCCTATCGCCTATTTGGCTGAATGGTTCTAACGGAATCTCTCTTTATCCGTCAGAAATCTTCGGTAGTTTAATCGCTTTGGGGATTATCATTACAGCCGTCTCCATCTGGCTTGGCTCTTGGTTGTTAAAGAAACGTGTAACCGTATAATGTCCCAACTACTAATATAAGGAGAGTGAACAGGGTGAAAAGATATATCAGCAGCATCCTCATCGTCGTCGTTATGATTCTTAGCATCGGAACGTATTATGCTCAAGTAACTTCTTACGCTTCAAACCTTCCCAAACTTACATTTAAAACGATAGAAGGTAATGAAAAGGAATTACAATCGGTTGCCTTGGGAGGATATTATGAAGAGGGCAGCCTAAGTGAACATTTTCGTGTTGAATCCAATAAATTGAAATATGCAAAAGAACAGTCTTATTTTGAAAAATTTTTCGATTTCTATGATCCTAACTATAAACGGTTGGTGAATGAGTATCGTTCCTTCATGAGGGATAAAGAATATATCGAAACGTATTATGAAGATCGAGATAACCTGACGTTCGTAACCATGAATGTGGATTATGAGAATAGACAATTTAGCTCGTACTTCAATATTGATAGTTTAGAAAAGAAAAACAAAGATGAAAAGTCGTATGAAATAGATGTGCCAGAACAAGAAAAATATGATGATATCACAGTAAGGGATATTCAATTCGCTCAATCCAAATTACAGGTCATCACTCAAAATGATGTGATTACGAAGGATGAAAAAGATACGGTTGAGATACACCACTACACCATTGATTTAGCCGGTCAAAAAATCGTGAGCGATGAAACGCTTTTATCCGAAACGTTTGATTCATCCAATGAAGGACATTTCTCTATGCCGTCAAAAGTCGATAGAGGGATGGCAAGTCATGTGTTCTTACTGGCGTTAGTAAAAGGTAGGTATAGTGAAGAGGAAGGATTCATGGAAAAAAGGGGTGAAAGTTCACTATTCGCTTATCATTACGACACAAAGAAACTGGAAAAAATCAAGATTCCAAATGAAGAGAATATCACCTTTGAATCTGTGGAAAGTGACTTTTTCTATGATGAGGAGACTCTCTACGTGACAGGATGGGAGGAAGGGATGAATCGTATCCTCACCTTTGATATCGATAAACGGAAAGTAATCAATGACTACAAACCGGGATCTGTTGATTTCACTGAGATAAAGGATGGACGCATCTTTGCCATTACCAAAGGTGAATTGCTGATTGCCAATCCGAAGACTGGAAAGACGCTTTATAAAGGAGAATTGGTGGTCGATTCTGATGACCAGAAGAAAGATAAGAATCATATCATTCAATTGCATGATATTTACATCAAATAAATCTTTTGACCGAGACTCCCCTTGAAGAAGGGGAGTTTTTCAGGTTTATAAGTCTTCTATTTTTCCGTTATGAATCTCTCAACATTATCTGATAAAAGAACGGTATCCCATGGTATCCAATACCATTGTTCCCCATCGAAAAATAAGGGGAACGTATAGGCGATCGGTTCTTCGGTATAGAATGCGAGTTGATAGCCAGCCGGGTCTCCTTGGCTGGTATTCGGATTAAAGCTGGCGTTCGTCTTTCCTTCGTTAAGTATCAGGGTCATAGCTTGTATCTCATGTTTATCCGATAATGAATGGGTCAGTACAGGATGATTATCTTTATCCTCTTTATATATATCTATTCGATTGATCGATTCTTCATCGATGTCTTCGTATTTGCCCCGAAATGTTTGATTCTCCGTAACTTCATGATAGATTGCATACCCATTGATCTCGTCTTTTGACTGAATAGCAGCAAATTCAGGCTTGCCTTGTACGGAAAAGACCTCCGTACCCTTTTCCCAGAATGCGGCGTCACCTTCTTTCGTCTTGTAATTGACATCGAATACATGATCCGCGACTTTGAACTTCACTTCTCCTATCTCTTCACCGATAAAAGTGGAATCGGCAAGGATAGCGGAATGGACCCCTTCATACTGTTTGCCATTGATTTTAACAAAATCGACCCACTCAATCTCAATGATTGATTCTTGAGCATTACAAGAGACAAGGAATAAACTGCATGCCAACATCCCTATCCATTTTTTCATCATGATCCCTCCGTTTGTAGGAATGGCGACATTGACCGATAAAATGTAGATTTTGACCGATAAATGTGCGAAATTGACCGATATATTCCGATTTAGACCGATAAATGCTCAACATTGACCGATATAATGGCTATATCCAAGCATTTAGTCGGTCGCACGGACCAATGGCCACATCCGGACTTCCAATGTTTTTGCAAAATGCAAGATGGGCTTGTCGCTTTCAACTTGAATGCCTTGATTGGTCAGCATCGTGTTCTGTCTGATATCCGCTTCAGCATGCTGGAGCGGCCAAGGTTTATGCAGGATATCGCAGCGAAGCGGCACTCCTTTATTGTTTAGTGTATATAGGCAATAACGCTCTGTAAGCCATTCATCGAAAGAACCTTTTTCGGCAAGATACGGTTCTGAGGTTGGTTTGTATGTACACTCGAATGTTTGATTGCCGTTTCTTCTCTTGCTAATATAATCGATGACATCACCGCTACGTTGCACATTCATATCGGCAAACTTATATGGCAAGTGGTATACAGTTTGGGCAGTCTTGACCGCAAGCATATTGGAGGCATCCAGACTAAAGAAGTACACCCCTGGTTTTCCATCAACCGTAACATAAGTCCGGACGTTGAGTTCCGGAAATCGATCCGTGCCTGGAACGGGAGGGAGCCCTCTTAAGCGGATGTCAGTCATATGAAACGGAACGACGCCTATCCACCCCATGCCGTCAAAGGAATCTAAAGGCAGTACGGCAGGTACTAACTTTTGTAAGGCTTCTATTTTTATTGGATAATGGGCAAACAATAGATCATTCCATGTCTGTTTCATCGTCCAGGGTAATCGTGGCAATGGCCATGAACGATGGCTATCGTCCCATTGGTTATCAAAGAAGTGTTTAGGTTGGTCTTTCATGTTGTTCTCCTCCTTATTCACGGCTGGTTTAAATCTGTTGCAAGCATCTATTCTTTTCTTTTATGCTAAAATAAACCAGTTACTGGTAGTATATCAAAATGAACCCGTTTTCGATATAAAACAAAGGAGGTGGGCACATGTCAAAAGGTTTCATTCATCATATCGAAATAAATGTATCCGACTTGGAAAGAACCGTGACATTTTGGAGTTGGTTTTTGGAAGAGCTAGGGTATCGTCCTTTCCAGGAATGGGATGGGGGGAGGAGCTGGAGAATCGATGATCTGTATGTGGTGTTTGTCCAAGCAGAGAAGCGTTTTCTCGAAATTCCCTTTCATAGGGGAAGAGTAGGGCTTAATCATCTAGCTTTTCATGCAAGTTCACGCCAGGAAGTGGATGAGATGACACATAAATTAAAACAGCAGGGAATGCGCATTCTTTATCCCGACAGGCATCCGTTCGCTGGTGGGAAGGATCATTATGCTGTATTCTTCGAGGATCCCGATAGATTGAAAGTGGAATTGGTTGCTCCTGTTGAATCCCTTTAGGGATGGGCAAAATGATAGTGGTGATACGAATAAGGATTATCGCCTCCATTTTCGGGGGCATTATCCGCTTCCACTTCCATCGTGACGGCACGAATCAAGATGAAGGCACCGATCACTTGGAGCCAGGCACCGACTAATAGAATCATTTCACCGATTTCCCTGCTATCCTGTAAAATGAAAATATTGCCGATGGCGTCGAGGAATGAGCCTAATGATACGAGGCTATTTCCTGTAATATCGAGAGACTTGAATGACGATTCTTCGGCAATGTATGCTGCGACTGCCTCGAAAGCAGCACCGAGGCCTTGGATGCCACTACCGAGTGTATCGATTTTTAAGCCTTCTTCCTCTTCACCACTCAGTTCAATACTGATACCTACAGAATTTGCCGTATTTCCCGCGGCTTCAACCCATTCGCCGAAAATATAATATAGTTGCGATAGCGGATACTCCTCGGGGTTGAACAATTTTGTCCTAGCGATTGCCTGAAGTGAATTGCCGACCGCCTCGATTCCATTCCCCTTAATAATCAAATCCTTGCCCAAATCCGTGCCTGTCAATGTTTGCTGGGTTTGCCCGATGGCTTCAACAACCGTGCCGATCCCCAATAACCAAGCTCCCGTGATAAGGAGGTCTTCTCCGCTTGTACCCATAGTCCGAACGCCCCTTACAAGAAGTTACCTTATGGTATTCGGGGAAGTACATTTATGTACAGGTGAACGATGGGGAATATCATATAATTTGGATGTTTATGTTAAACTGGATGAGGAGTTATTTACCTTTTAATAAAAAATAAGAATGTTATTAACCATGTAGGCGGGGGTTCAAATGGGGATATTTTTTATAAAGAGAGGAAATGCGAAAAGAACAAAAGCGAATATGATCCTTCATACGATGATTGCGGTAGCGATGATCATCCTTTTAGTGATGGCAATCATCAACGGAAAAGATTTCTTTTACTTAAAGCTGATTTTCCTATTAGCGGGTATAAGTTCGATTATAGATGGAATGGAAAGCTATTTACAAAAGGAAAAAAGGAAAGTCTATCTGCTTGATTTCGGATATGCTTTGGTTTGGTTCTTATTGGTTTATATGTATACGACCATGTAAGAGGGAAGGGGACATGACGATGAAGGGTGCAATACAGGTCATAATGGCGATGCTGTTCCTTATGATTTTCACGTTTTGTGCGTGGTATGAAGGAAGCGAAATCTTGGACAATCCATGGGAGTGGGAATATTCGACGCCTTTTTCGGAGCTATTACACACTCAAGTTGAAGGCCCGGAGGATATTTCCAATCTGGACTATTTTGTGTACGCGGCCAAGTTCAGGCCGTTGTTCCCGGCACTTATGATGTTGACACTATTATATCTAGTCACGCTAACGGGCCTTACAGTAAGTAAAGGAAGCCAGAAAAAATCGGCTTTCTTCCTAACTGGGCTGGGCGTTTTATTGCTGCTCATGAGCGGTTTGATTTGGAGTTCACCAACGGGTGGGGGCCATTTCTTCAAGGGGATTTCTCTAATCTTGGGCATAGTGTCCATCTTGGTCGGAATGTTGTACTACTTTAAATGGCCCCCCACATCCAAAAGAGTGGCTTAGTTATAGGTACTCTATGAATCTCAGTATATATAATGGAAGAAACTAGGAATATATGAATCACATGAAAAAGGAACCGCCCGCAATAATAGGGCAGTTCCTTTTTATGTGATTCATGACTTTATCTTTCCTATATAATAGGAAGAAACTCGACATGGACTAGAGGTTCTTACAATTTTTCAGATACTGATTTGGATTGCATATGCAACGTCAAGAAGTCAGGGCCGCCTGCTTTTGAACAAGTTCCGGACATATTGTACCCTCCGAACGGTTGGTACCCAACGATTGCTCCTGTACAGCCACGATTAAAGTATAGGTTCCCTACGAAGAAGTCTTCGCGTGCCTGTTCGATATGGTCACGGTTTGTTGAAATGACCGCACCCGTTAAACCGTATTCTGTGTTATTGGCGATTTCTAAAGCTTCGTCAAAGTCTTTTGCTTTGGAAACGGCGACGATTGGACCGAAGATTTCTTCTTGCATCAAGCGTGCTCTGGGTGCTACATCTGCGACAACAGTTGGTTGAATGAAGTAGCCGATTGAATCATCCGCTTCACCACCCGTTAGGATGCGTCCTTCTTCTTTAGCGACGTCAAAGTAGCTTGTCACTTTTTTAAAGGCTTTATCATCAATGACGGTAGCCATGAAGTTGTTATGGTCAGTTGGGTCTCCAACCGTTAATTCTTTTGTCAATTCTACTACACGATCCAATACGGTATCGTACACATCCTCGACGATGATGGCACGTGAGCATGCGGAACACTTTTGGCCACTGAAGCCGAACGCGGATTTAACGATGGACTGTGCAGCCAATTCAAGGTCTGCCTCTTTGTCGACGACGATGGTATCTTTCCCGCCCATTTCGGCAATGACGCGCTTGATCCATATTTGTCCTTCGTTTACGGCTGCCGCGCGTTGGTTAATGCGCAAACCGACATCGCGTGAACCGGTGAAGCTAATGAAGCGAGTACGTGGGTGATCGACTAAGTAATCGCCAACCTCGCCACCAGGTCCTGGGATGTAGTTCACGACACCAGCTGGAAGGCCGGCCTCTTCAAGGATTTCGATGAACTTATACGCAATGATTGGTGTTGTGGATGCCGGTTTCAGTAAGATGGTGTTCCCTGTCACCACTGCTGCCACGGCTGTCCCTGCCATGATCGCAAATGGGAAGTTCCATGGTGAAATGATGACACCGACACCTAGTGGGATATAGCCAAATTTATTATATTCGCCTGGAAGGCTTTTTACTGGTTTTCCGTCTTTCATTTCGAGCATTTGACGTGCATAATATTCCATGAAGTCAATGGCTTCAGCTGTGTCAGCATCTGCTTCCACCCATGGTTTACCTGCTTCGATTGTCATGATCGCAGACATTTCATGACGACGGCGTCTTGTAATCGCAGCTGCTTTAAATAGAATGTCAGCCCGAACTTCAGGTTTTACTTTGCTCCAAGTTTTGAATGTTTGATCGGCAACTTGCATCGCTTTTTCAGCCAGTTCTTTGTTTGCCTTAGATACAGTGCCCACGACTTCGGTTTTTTTAGCCGGATTGTAAGAAGTGATTTTATCATGAGTAGTAATGCGTTCCCCACCAATAACTAATGGATAATCTTTTCCAAGTTCACTTTGAACCTTTTGAATGGCCTCAGTGTAAGCTTGTTGGTTTTCTTTTTTTGAAAAGTCAGTTAGTTGTTCAGTTGTGTATGGAATCAATTTAATATCCTCCTTATAATCACGGGTGCCAAATAATTGTGCACTTATGTTATTGTTAATATATATATAATGCAACATTTTTTGGCATATTACAATAACTTTTCCGAAAATTTACAAAAATTCAAAAGAGGTGTTCCAATGAAACAGCAAGATTTGCACGAGATTTATAAATATATCACGGACAATATTTCAGCAGGGATACACGCCGTGGATGCTCAAGGGAAAACCGTGATCTATAATGCAAAAATGCGGGAGCTAAAAGGGATTCATTCGCTTGAGGAAGATCAATTCGAGCAAGAAATGATCGCTAAAATTAATGACAGCCATCTTTATCGGGTCCTGAAAACATGTGAGCCGATTAAGAACTACAAAATGAATTTCTGGAATCGTGTCGGTCAGGAAATTGTGACGATTTCCGATATCCTGCCGATTAAAAAAGACGATGAATTGATTGGCGCTGTCGAGATATCGAAGGATATTACCGAGAGGGAGTTAATGGCCTATCAACCATTGCGGCGGTATGGGCAACCCCTCACATTCGATATCATTACAGCGGTTTCCCCACTTATGGCAGGGGTGATCGAACGGGCCAAGATGGCTGCCAAAACGAGGATGCCTGTTTTGCTTTATGGGGAGTCCGGGACGGGAAAGGACATGATTGCAGAAGGGATCCATCATGATTTGAACCCTGAAAATGATCATTTCATTACACTGATTTGCCGGAATGACGAACAAGCGTTGATCGACCAGCTGAAGCAGCAAATCGATAAAAATGAACAAGTCACGATTTTTTGTGAGCGTGTGGAATACCTTTCCCTTGAAGGCCAGGAAAGGATCCTGAATCTGTTCAAGGAACATCTGGAGAGTCACGTTTTTATAGCAAGCGTCGGAAAAGACCCGATTGATTTGATCGAGAAAGGGCAGCTTTCAAAGGATTTATATTACTTCTTTGCATCGGTTTGTATAAATGTCCCCGCATTAAGTGATCGAAAAGAAGATATTAAGCCATTTATATCGGACTACTTCAACCGCTATCGCAACAATACCGGAAGCCGGATCCAAGGGCTTTCAGCTAAAGTGGAACAGATCTTTCTCGATTATGATTGGCCAGGAAATTTAAAAGAGCTAGAAGTATTGCTGGATGATATAACCAGTACGATGACGAATGAAACATCCATTGATTTTGATATGCTGCCGATTTATTTCAGGTGGAAGATCCAAAGCGAGGAGCTTTCCGATACGACGGGGAACATGTTTGTAGCGGAAAATGAAAAAGATATTCGCCCATTAAGCGTATTCATGAACGAAGTCGAAGAGTACTATATCCAAAATGCCTTGAAAATGTTCGATGGAAACGTTTCGCAAACGGCAAAAGCACTTGGCCTTCGAAGGCAAAGCCTACAATACCGCCTCAAAAAATTCAATGAGTAACAGGAAAACCCGAATGATGTTCATTTGGGTTTTTTGTATAAAAAAATGACTCCCGAAAACGACGGGAATCATCCAGTTTGCCTTATCGTGTTTTTTGCTTAACTGCACGTCTTTTTGAAAGTCGGCCCAGTATAAATGCTCCGGTCGCTACGCTGATTCCGATATTTGTTTTCTTGTTGAAGACTTGCTTTGTGACCAATGTCAGGTTTTGAGGTCTTTCGGCCAATCGTCTCATGAAGTATCCATACCAATCGGCGCCAAATGGGACATATGTACAGAAATTATATCCTTCTTTTGCAAGCTCTAGCTGTAATTCTTTACGGAAGCCATAAAGCATTTGGAATTCGAATTTTTCTTTAGGGATATTATTTTGGATGACGAACTTCTTAACATGGTTGATGACACGATGATCGTGTGTCGCAATCGATGTAAATTTTCCGTGCAATAAGTGGTATTCAATCAGGTCGATATAGTGTTTATCGATTTCCTCTTTACTTTGATACGCAATCGTTTCAGGTTCTTTGTAGGCTCCTTTTACAATTCGTAAACGGTAATCCTTGAATCGCTCGATATTCTCCATCGATTCGTGGAAGTAAGCCTGAATGACGGTCCCTACGTTACCAAAGTGTTCTTGGACCGTTTCCATCAAATCGAATGAGGGATGTAAGCGTTCATAATTTTCCATATCGAAATTGATGAAAATATTATATTCCTTCGCTTTTTCAGCGATTTCTAATAAATTCTGAAGACAAAAATCATAATCAATATCTAAACCAAGCTGTGATGGTTTGAGGGATATATGTGCATCTGCCTGGTTTTCATGAATGGCTTCGATTACCTTGATGATTTGTTCCTTTGCTGCCGTCGCTTCGCTTTTTTCGAATACAAATTCACCAAGGTTATCTACTGTACAGGAAATACCTTGTTGATTTAAATGTTTGATGGTATGGATCGTTTCTTCAATGTTCGTCCCTGCGACCACACTTTGTGCCCCAAGCTTTAACCCATACCGTTGTGCAGCGCTGTTCAAGGTTTTATTTTCTGACAGATGAATAAAAAAATCACGTAAAATCATGTGATTGCCCCCTAAATTATGAAATTATTTGAAGATTATAATATTTTTTCAAGAAAATCAAATCGTTTTTTTTCTTTTTCTGTGAAACTTTGAAAATAAGCTTTGGTAATAAAGGGTTTCTAAAGAAAAATAAATATTTTCCATGTATTCAAAATATAAACATTCTTATTTTCTGTCTTTTCAAAAAACTATTTATGAATTATGATGTGTATTAATTTCATGTTTGTAAAATATAGGGGGTAGCGATGGAGAATTATAACGTACAAATTCAAACAATCGACACGCATACGATGGGGGAAGCTACACGAATTGTCATCGATGGATTCCCTGAAATCATGGGGGAAACCATGATGGATAAAAAGAATTATGTGCGAGATCATTTTGATGATTTCCGTAAGTTGCTGATGAATGAGCCGCGTGGACACAAAGATATGTTCGGAGCCATTCTAACAAAACCGACACATCCCAAGGCGGATATAGGCGTCATCTTCATGGACAGCGGATCTTACTTGAACATGTGTGGCCACGGAACGATTGGGACTGTAACCATGTGTCTAACGAAAGCGCTCATACCTAAAAAAGATAGAGTGTTCATTGATACGCCTGCAGGTTTGATAGAGTGCTTGATTACGTATAAAGATAACGTTGTCGAAAGCGTGTCATTCCAAAACGTTTCGTCATTCGTTCTCTACAAGGAAACCCCTGTTCACCTGTCAGATGATCGACACGTAAACGTGGATGTGGCATTTGGGGGAAGTTTTTTTGGAATAGTGAATGCTCAAGATTTAGGAATAGAGATCTCACTGGAAAATAAAAACGAAATGATACATAAGGCTTTGGAAATTCGCGATAAATTGAACAGTCAGTTATCCATCGAACATCCGTTGAAGCCGGAAATCAATACGGTTGATTTAATAGAAATCAGCGAAAAGGTAGGGCCTAACCATTATCGGAATGTTGTCATATTCGGTGATGGGCAAATTGACCGATCACCTTGTGGGACAGGAACTTGTGCGAAAATGGCAACCTTGGGCCTGGAAGCGGGCGAATCAATCATTCAGGAAAGCATTATCGGATCGAAGTTCAAAGGGACGGTAGTGAAGCATACAGAAGTAGCGGGGATTGAAGCCGTGACCCCCGAGATTACAGGATCAGCATGGATTACTGGGGAACACCTTTTTGTATTACAGAACCATGATGTGTATGAAACAGGATTCTCTATTTAATTTTATTACAATAACATAATTGGAGGCGCTTCCATGAAATCGGTATCAAACTATCAGATTATTATCATTGGGTTCATGCTTTTCGCTATGTTTTTAGGTGCTGGGAATGTCATCTTCGCCCCGGTTCTTGGTCAAGAAGCCGGTACGAACACCGTCATTGCGATGGGTGGATTTCTCATCACGGGTGTTGGTTTGGTCATTCTCGCAATCATTGCTTTAACGAAAGGGGGCGGGACCGTCGAAAAATTGGCGAGCCGGGTGCATCCCAAGTTCGCTCTAGTATTTAGTGTCCTTCTGTTTCTAGCGTTAGGGCCCTTATATGTCATTCCCCGAACAACGAGTGTCGTGTATGAAATCGGCATTCGCCAGTTGATTCCTCAATCTACTATGCACGTATTTTTCTTACTAGGTTTCTCTATCATCTTCATTGGACTAACCATCTATTTATCCTGGGAAACTTCCAAATTCGTGGATCGACTCGGTAAAATGATCACACCCGTCTTTGGGGTCCTGCTTGTGATCTTGGTTGGTAAATCCATCTTCACGCCCATGGGTTCGATTCATGCCCCTGCAACAGGTGCTGGGTATGAAACGTCAACCGCTGCCTTTTTAAAAGGCTTTACGCAAGGCTATTTCACAATGGACGTTTTAGCGGCATTTGTATTTGGCGGCATCTTCATCAAATCAGTCGATGCTTTAGGTGTGAAGTCAGCTAAGGAAGTTTCCTCGGTCTTCATTAAAGCGGGGGTCGTCACGTTGATAGGCCTGATTTTATTGCAGGTTTCCATGGCTTGGATCGGTGCGTCCAGTGTCGATGCCATCGGATATAAACAAAATGGCGGTGAACTGATTGCATTGGCGTCTAAGTCTTTGTTTGGGCAAGTGGGCCTGTACTTAATCGGTGTGGTCATTTTCCTGACAGGCATTACGACCAATGTTGCTTGTCTTGCGGCCGTGGCGGAATACTTTGAACGGATCATTCCATCGATTTCCTACAAAAAATGGTTGATTCTGATTTCTGCCGTGAGCTTGGTCATCACGAACTTTGGCTTGAATACGATTCTTAACATGGCATCCCCGGTCTTAATGTTGTTATATCCGATTGCTATCGCATTAATTGCTTTAGTTTTCTTAGACAAACTATTTGGCGGGGCTCAATCGGTTTATATCGGAACCATCGTGGGCGTTACATTTGTCGCCATTTTGGAAGCACTAAAAGATGCGAATCTAGCTACCTCAACCATTAATGACATCTTCTCTTTCATTCCATTTTTCACGAATGGCGCAGGCTGGATCATTACCGGCATCATCGGCTTTATCGTGGGTATGCTCTTTAAAAATAAGTCTCAAAAGAATAGTGACGTAGAGATGGAATACAACTCGACACTATGAAAGTGAGCCTTGTGAAATGAGACCGAAACCTCTACTCTTGCCAATCGATTGGTGGCCAGGGTAGAGGTTTTCCAATTCTTTGAAAGTTGTTAAGCCTATGGAATATCATAAAAAAATATAATGTACTTAAGAACGGCTATTGAAAAGGCTTAGCCAGCAAAGCTGTTTCGTTCATCCTTTTTTCTAAAACTAAAAAAATCAGCCGACTTCCGTCGGAGTCCACCATCACTGAACGGAATATTGCCTTTCCATCGATTTGATCTTCTCATACAGTTCTTGATTGATAGGAGTGGGCATTTGATACTTTCTTCCCAGTTCAATAACCGTTCCAGCAAATAATTCGACTTCACTGATTCGTTGCGCTTCTACATCTTGAGCCATGGAGGGTTTGCCATTTGGACTTAATGTCCCTAATACTTTCAGCCAATACCCCAAATCCTTTTCCGTTAAATGGACACCTTCTTTTTCCGACAAAGCAATTACTTCTCTCATGGCTGCAATCATCATGTCTCTGGCTTTTCCTTCTCGCTGAATTTCGCCATAATTGCTTTGATAAATAGCAACCGTTTGATTGACCCCTACATTCAGCATGAATTTCCCCCATTGTCTTCTATACATATCCGTATCCACCTCAAAAGGCACATCCATCTGTTCAAAGAATTCTGCCAGCTTTTTTGCCTGTGGTGAAATGACACCAGGTTCCCTTGAACCAAAGCAGAGCATACCCATATGTTCGTAGGTTAGTTCATTTCCGACCTTTACTGCATCCATGCCTTGGGCCACACAATACAGTACTTTATCCATTCCATACGTTTCACCAATAATGGTTTCGCTTGTAATGCCATTCAGTAGGGAAATAATGATGGTATCATCTCCGACATGGTTCTTTACCGATTCAATGGCATTCTTCAACCCATTATATTTAACGGAAACGATCAACAAATCTGCCGGCCCGCAGTCTTCTTCAGGTGTAACATAGTGAAAATGGCAAGGCTCCCCATTACTATAAAGCTTATCGTTTTCATATCGCAAAATGCGATCGGAATCAGCTATGATCCGTAAATCCTCTGTTCCCATCTTCTTGGACAAATGGTGTCCAAACAAAACCCCTAATGCACCTAGCCCAATAATCGAAACTTTTTTCATTGTCATTTTTCCTCTACCTCCTGTACATGTCCCATTAGCATTCTAACATAATTTATTGAATATTCTCATATTTTTAATTACTATAACAGTAGTATATCGAAGGCAAAAAGAAAGGGAGTAGAGGGAGGGAATAATGGACAGAATTAAAATGTTCAAATTTGAAAATGAGTTACATGATTTAATTTCCCTACTGACAAATAATACGTGGCCTTATCACCCAGACCCAAAACCTTCTGGCGAACAAATTGTCGAAGCGTACCATAAGGGGTGGTATCAAGAAGATAAGGAAACCATCTGGATAGAAAAAGACAATGAAAAAATCGGATTGATTATAATACATGATATAACCGACACCATCCCTTCCTTTGACATTCGTTTAGACAAAAGTGTTAGAGGAAAAGGGGTTGGAACGAAAGCTGTTCATTGGATAGTAGACTATCTTTTTGGTTTACCCGATAAGAAGATTAGGATAGAAGCCTATACGCGCAGTGACAACCTAGCTATGAGAAAAACATGTAACAAATGCGGATTTGTTAAAGAAGGGTACTTACGAGATGCTTGGGAAAATAATGATGGGAGTATATCGGACTCGGTTTGCTATGCATTCATTAGAAGGGATTGGGAGAAGAAAGAAATAACGCCGATACAACTAAATGAATGGCCTTTCTAAATATCTTCATAGTTATGTTGTTGAACGTTTAGTGGAAATAGGAAACATCTTAAAGGACCAAAGGGGGTCCTTTTCTTTTTGGAAAGGATTAATAGAAGGGGAGTCTTACTAAAAGAAATGAAATGAGACCACCCCATATTCACGAAAGAAATGATTTCTTTGGTTCATCTTGGCTTAGGGTCGATTTTTCTCTTGGAAATCCACTCCAGATATAGAAATATTCAATTGATGTTATAAAATGTAACATCACGTGTTGACTTTTCGTAACATTCTGACTATAATTGGGTTATTATAACAGAGCACAACATCATAAAATATCTTTCTAGGGTTCCGTTCAATCTATATTGAAGTCTGGACCGAGAGAAAGAGTATAGCAAATCATACTGCTATATACACGGAGGGATAAAAGCCCGGGAGAACTTAGTATAGTTCACCCGGGCTTTTATCTTTTTTTATAGCCATTGATGAAAGGGGTAGATGCTTATCAGCAACGTACAATTTAAGAGAAGTTTGAAGACATCACAAATTGTTGTTATGGGGCTAGCATGGATGACACCGATGATTTATTTTACGGTATATGGTGTGGTATTTGAAACAGCCGATGGCTTAATGACCCCCGCTTATATCGTGGCGTTTCTTGCCATTGTGTTTACTGCGTATAGTTACAGTCGAATGGTTAAAGTGTATCCGACCGGAGGTTCTGCGTACACCTATACGAGTAAAGCGATTCACCCAAAGGCTGGGTTTTTGGTCGGGTGGGCGTTATTGATCGATTACCTATTTTCTCCGATTATCGCCATTTTAACATTTGGGATTTTTATGCACGCTGAGTTTCCAAGCATCCCAATATTCGTTTGGATTATCCTGATGAACATTGTGCTAGCGGTTGTGAATATTATCGGAATTGGATCGGCAGCACGCATTAGTGGCTTTTCAGTGTTGGTCCAGATCGGGTTTATCCTCATCTTCTGTTTATTGACAGCTAAAGACATTGTCCTTAATCAAGGTGCCAGTGCTTTATTCACCTTAGAACCATTGCTGGTTGGTGAGGGTTCAGTTGTATCAGTTTTTTCCGGTGCGTCACTGATTTGTTTCTGCTTCTTAGGTTTTGATGCGGTTACAACAATGGCAGAAGAAACAATTGATTCGAAAAAGACGATTCCACGAGCCATCTTTTATATTATTTTCATCGCAATCACTTTGTACGCGATGATCTCGTTTTTAACAGCTATTGCATTCCCGGCATTCAGCTTTGCAGATCCAGACAATGCGGCGTATAGCTTGATTCAAATGGTCGGCGGCAATTTGTTTAGTACCCTCTTCATCATGGTGCTGATTATTGCGACATTCACACAAGGCTTGTCTTCAATGACCAGTGTAACACGTTTTCTCTATGCATTAGGGGAAGCATCCGTTTTACCGAAAAAGGTATTTACTTCATTACATCCAAAACTACGTACACCCATTCTTAACATTTTGTTTGTATCAACAATCTCCTTATCAGCCATTTTCATCAACCTTGATACGGCGGTATTGTTCGTCAGCTTTGGCGCTTTGACCGGTTTTATCTTTGTTAATTTAAGCGTTATTTCCCACTACTATATCAAGGAGCAGAATCGAGGGTTCAAAGCCACCTTCTTCTATCTGGTTTTCCCAAGCATTGGGGTGTTGTTCATCGGATGGTTATGGACGCTACTCGATCCTCATACTTTATGGATTGGGGGAGCATGGGTTGCCTTTGGATTTGTCTACTTATTTTTGAAAAATAGAATCACGGCACCGAGTTTAAGGAATTTAGATAAAAAGTTGGTTTAAAAATCAGAATATTCAATCTATAGGAGGCGGTTATATGCAACAGACAAGTGTGATCGTATCAAAAATCATTCCAGCAGGGGGCAAATGGTCGGCGTTCATCAAACGCGGCAAAGAAATTACCTTTACCGTGTCAGCGGAACAAGCGAATGTATCGTTGTTGCTATTTAACGCACATGATTTGGCAGAACGCTACAATATGCCGGATTCATTAAAAGCTCAATATACTGCCTTTTTTACGAAGCATAATGTATTAATGAGTGACCAAGGCCGTGTTCTAGCGAGCATTACCGAAGATTCTGTCGGCTGGCATGATACCATCGGCGGTTATTCGACAAAAGCGCAAATTGACTCACAATTCGGCGAAACAACGTATCAAGAATCACGCAATGAACGCTATCGTAATGGAGAAGATAACTTGCTTATCGAATTGTTCCGTAATGGCTTAAGCCGCCAAGATTTAGGACCTGTTATCAACTTGTTTTCAAAAGTATCCTGTGATGATGCAGGCTATATGCATCTAGCACCCGATCATGTAAAAGCTGGAGATACAGTGACATTACGGACGGAGATGGATGTTTTCATGGCTCTGTCGAATACGCCCCATCCATTATCGGAAGCGACCACTTATCCACAAGCGGAAGTAACCGTGGAAGTAAAGGATACGATGCCTGCAACCGGAGATGATCCATGCGTCCTTCACCGCGATGAAAATAAGCGCGCATATGAGAATACGTGGGAATATGTACAACTTACACAAGGAGGCGTTCTCTAATGGCTGTATTTAATAATGTTGAAAGTGAACGACAAGAGGCGAAGGCCATTTATTCGAAAAGGTTGTTAGCGGGCGATGGCTGGTTACATACATTAGAACCGGGCCAAGTATTACGAATCGTGGACTTGGAAGGCAATCAAGCAGCAGATACATTATTTTTCAATGCAGAGGTACCGACAGATCACTATAGCGCGGTTAAAACGATTCAGAAACAAAAAAATATCTATCTATCAACAGGCTCCGTTTTACTGTCCGAGATGGGTACAGAACTAGTTGAAATTGTCGCCGATACGTGTGGGCGTCACGATACACTAGGCGGCTCATGTTCAGCCCAAAGCAATACAGTACGTTATGCCCGCGAAACGTTACCCATGCACAATTGCCGTGACACATATATGTTGCAGTTAGCGAAAAGCGATCAATATCAACACATGCAAAAACGTGATTTATCCCCTAATGTAAACTTCTTCATGAATGTGCCTGTCACACTTGAGGG
Organism: Peribacillus sp. NPDC097198; assembly: GCF_044762055.1. Lineage (NCBI taxonomy): Bacteria > Bacillati > Bacillota > Bacilli > Caryophanales > Bacillaceae > Peribacillus > Peribacillus sp. NPDC097198. The sequence goes on from NZ_JBIWDO010000005.1 coordinate 155,941, forward strand.
CGGCCTGAAATTTGATGATGGAGTTTCCGCTCCAGGTAAATATGTGGAGATGCGTGCCATCACACGTACAGTGGTGCTCATTAGCAACTGTCCACAGCTCAACAATCCATGTAATGCGTATAATCCAACACCAATTCAACTACTAATTTGGGAAGGGTGAATAAGATGTTCAAAAAAGTATTGATTGCTAACCGAGGTGCAATTGCTGCACGAATCGTTCGAACATTAAAGAAAATGAATGTACAATCTGTCGTCGTTTATACAACGGCCGATCAGGACAATACGTATGTAGCTGAGGCAGACGAAGCCATTTTCATCGGCGATGGGCCTGCAAAAGAGAGCTATTTAAATGCGGATTTAATTTTAGAAAAGGCACGTGCCGTTGGTGCTGAAGCGATTCATCCAGGCTATGGCTTTTTAAGTGAAAATGCCGCATTTGCACGTGATTGTATGGCGAGTGGCATTGCTTTTGTAGGACCTAAACCTGAACAAATCGAACAATTTGGCTTAAAGCACTCAGCACGTCAACTTGCAAAAGAAGCGCAAGTACCGTTACTGCCCGGTACGCATTTGATTGAGGATTTAGAAGAAGCACTAGCATCCTCTACAAGGATTGGCTATCCAGTGATCTTAAAAAGTACGGCTGGTGGCGGTGGCATTGGCATGAAAGTGTGTGAGGATGAGCAAGCATTGCGTGAGGCGTTTGAAGCAGTGACGCATTTAGCAGAGAAGAACTTCAATAATGGTGGTGTATTTGTTGAAAAATATATTGCAAGTGCACGCCATGTAGAAGTGCAGGTCTTTGGTACAGAGACGGAAATTGTGGCATTGGGCGAACGGGATTGCTCATTGCAGCGCCGCAACCAAAAAGTAGTGGAAGAGACACCCGCACCTCTATTGAATGAAGCGGTTCGTGAAAAGATGTTGGAAGCTTCCATACGTTTAGCGAAACTAGTGGGCTATCGTAGTGCTGGTACGGTGGAATATTTATACGATCCTGTGAGTGATCAGTTTTATTTCTTGGAAGTGAACACGCGTTTACAAGTAGAGCATGGTGTGACGGAAGAAGTCACAGGTGTAGATTTAGTGGAATGGATGATTAAAGAGGCAGCCGGGGAGTTGGCGAATCTTTCCACACTAATATCATCGCCACAAGGTCATAGCATGCAAGTTCGCATTTATGCTGAAGATTGTTTTAACCAGTTTCAGCCAAGTGTCGGGACGATAGATGATATCGTATGGCCAGCGGGTGTCCGCATCGAAACTGGCATCCAAAAAGGCGGTTCCATCTCAACGTATTATGATCCAATGGTTGCCAAAGTGATTGTCCATGCCGATACGCGTGAGGATGCCATTACAAAGTTACAGCAAGCATTATCTGAAATGCGTGTATATGGTGTGACGACAAACCTGCAATATTTAGAGCAAGTATTAATGGAAGAATCGGTGCGGTCAGGGGCCGTTTATACGAAGCTATTGGAATCTTTTTTACCAGAGGAAGCAAGTATTGAAGTGTTAGATGGTGGCATTCAAACGACGGTACAAGATTTTCCGGGGCGAACAGGACATTGGAACGTCGGAGTGCCGCCATGTGGTCCGATGGATAGCTATGCATTCCGCATCGGCAATCAGTTACTTGGCAATGCCTTCGATGCACCAGGCTTAGAGTTGACACTGCGTGGCGGTAGTTATCGCTTCCGTGCACCGATGACTATTTGTTTAACAGGGGCCGATATGCAAGCGACGCTCGATGGGGTGCCAGTTGCACGTTACGAAACGATTCAAGTAGCTGCGCAACAAGTACTGTCACTAGAAGAGGCCGAAGAAGGCATGCGCAGTTACTTGCTCGTGGCAGGGGGACTTGATATGCCGAAGTATCTAGGCAGTGCCTCGACATTTACGCTTGGTGGATTTGGCGGACATAATGGCCGGCCACTACATACAGGTGATGTGTTACGCGTCAATGCGGCAGAACCCGTTGTACCGCGCGCCTTACCAGCTGAAGCTCAGCAACACTATACACATGAGTGGGAAATTGGCGTTATTGCTGGACCTCATTGCACGAAGGAATATTTAGAAGCGGCCTACTTAGAAGAGCTGACGGCAACCAACTTTGAAGTGCATTTTAATAGCTCCCGGACAGGGGTGCGGCTCATTGGTCCCACACCGAAGTGGACACGTAAAGATGGAGGCGAGGCAGGCTTGCATCCATCGAATATTCACGACAATGCCTATGCGATTGGTACCCTGGATTTAACAGGTGATATGCCGATTTTATTAGGCCCGGATGGACCGAGCCTCGGCGGTTTTGTTTGTCCAGTGACGACGGCTTCGGCAGAGTTTTGGAAGATCGGTCAGTTGCACGCGGGTGATACGGTACGCTTTAAATTATTATCAGTAGACGAAGCCAATGCTCTACGTAAAAATCAAGAGCAATTTTTAGAGGAATTAACGGTCACATCGTTTGAAGAGATGAACGATGTAAAATATATGGAACAAGCTGATCCAGAAACGGCGATTCTATTCAGAAGCGAGAAAGGCCGCTTCCCGATGGTTATCCGTGCAGATGGGGATGAAAATTTGCTTGTGGAATATGGCGATATGGTTCTGGATTTACTATTGCGTTTCCAAGCCCATCTGTTAATGGAGGCGATTAAAGAGCGCACTGATATTCCAGTGATTGACCTCACACCAGGTATCCGCTCCCTGCAAGTGCATATTGATTCAACGAAAATGACGCTAATGGAATTATGCCGTATTATAGACGAGCTAAATCAAGCATTACCTGTGTTGGAAGAAGTTGAGGTACCTTCGCGAATCGTCCATTTACCCTTGTCATGGGACGATCCTTCGACACAATTAGCCATCGAGCGTTATCAAAAAAATGTCCGCCCGGATGCACCTTGGTGTCCGAGTAATATCGAATTCATCCGCCGTATGAACGGTCTTGGAGCAATTGATGATGTTCGTCGTATCGTGTTTGATGCCAATTATTTAGTGATGGGGCTTGGCGATGTATATCTTGGGGCACCCGTTGCCACACCACTCGATCCGCGGCACCGTCTCGTAACGACAAAGTACAATCCTGCGCGGACATGGACGCCTGAAAATGCAGTTGGGATTGGTGGCGCATATATGTGCGTATATGGCATGGAAGGACCTGGTGGCTATCAATTCGTTGGCCGTACGGTCCAAATGTGGAATCGCCTTAGAGCAACAAAAAGTTTTACAGAAGGAAAGCCATGGTTATTACGCTTCTTCGATCAAATTCGCTTCTATCCAGTAGCAGAAGAAGAATTAGGAATAAAACGCCAACAATTTTTACGTGGTCAATTTGAGGTCAAGATTGAAGAGACAACATTCAAACTCCGTGACTATATCAGATTTTTGGAAGAGGTTAAAGTCGAAACGCAAAGCTTTAAACAAACTCAACAGCAAGCGTTTGATACAGAGCGTGAGCGTTGGCGCGACCTTGGATTAGACGAATATGTAGCAGAGCATCATGAAGCGGTGAATGTCGATAGCGATGTGCCCGAAAATAGCGAGGCCATCCGCTGTACATTACCGGGGAGCATATGGAAAGTACTTGTTGAAGCAGGCATGTATGTAAGAAAAGGGGATGTATTGCTAGTTGAAGAAAGTATGAAAATGGAGTTTCCGCAGGTTGCCCCATTTGATGGCATAGTGAAACAAATTTATGTTTCTCCTGGAGACGAAGTACAAGCCAATCAATTAATGGTAGCCCTAGAACCCATAGAAGTGGAGGTAAAAGATGATGAATCCATTATTATCTATCAATAATTTACAACAAGCTTATGCAGATGGTAGCTTGACGCCACGGCAAGTAGTCACCGATATTTTACAGCGTGTGGAAGACTATACGGCGAGTACGGTATTTATTGTTCCCCCGACATGGGAACGACTGACGCCTTATGTTGAAAAATTGGAACGAGTCAATATGCAGGACTTTCCGTTATATGGAATTCCATTTGTCATTAAGGATAATATTGATTGGGTTGATGTCGACACAACTGCGGCTTGCCCAACCTATGCCTATACACCTACTGAAAGTGCGACTGTTGTCCAACGTTTAATTGATGCTGGTGCGATTCCAATTGGCAAAACCAATTTAGACCAGTTTGCAACGGGGCTGATTGGCACGCGTAGTCCATATGGTGTCGTGAAGAACGCCTTGAACGAAGAACTGATCAGCGGGGGCTCCAGCTCTGGTTCGGCAGTCGCAGTGGCACTAGGATTTGCGAGCTTTGGTCTTGGTACAGATACAGCGGGTTCGGGTCGCGTACCAGCCGCATTAAATGAGTTGTATGGTTTGAAACCAAGTCTAGGTGCTTGGCCCGTGAAAGGTGTAGTACCGGCATGCGAAAGTTTAGATTGTGTGACGGTGTTTGCGACTGAACTGCAAGATGTCTATTCAGTAGATGCCGTTGTGCGCGGGGAAGGTGCAGCTGATATCTGGAGCCGTACCGTACCATTAGCCCCCGCTGCAAATCCATCTGTTGTGTGTTTGCCGAAAAACGACTTAACGTTTTTTGGCCCATATGCGCAGGAATATGAAGCGGCCTGGAATCGCACGGTGCAACGTCTGGAAAATGGGAACGCGCCGATCCGTTATATAGATGTGACGTACTTACAAGAAGCGGCAGCCATTTTATACGACGGTCCATGGATTGCGGAGCGCTGGTCTGCGATTGGGGATTTTGTAGAGGAGCATCCTGATGAAATCTTCGATGTTACGCGCCAACTACTACGTGAAAGCGAAAATCAAACGTATCGTGCCACTGAGCTATTTCAGGCAATGCATCGTCTACAAGCATTAAAGAAACGTGCGATGCTAGATTTAGAGAACGCGGTGCTTGTTTTGCCAACAACAGGTGGTACGTGGACGATTCAACAGGCAAAAGAAGACCCGATTTCCACAAATCAACAATTGGGCTTGTATACGAATCATTGCAATTTGCTCGATTTGGCAGCGATTGCTGTTCCGGCAGATCATGCAACCACAAACGTTCCTTTTGGCATTACACTTTTTAGCCGCTTCGATGAAGAACATTTATTAAAAGGACTGGCCACTACTATTGAGCGTGGCAACACAATTCCCGTTGCCGTATGCGGACTTCATATGCGTGGCTTTGCATTAGAGCATCAAATGCTAGAATGCCAAGCTACCTTTGCCTATCAAACAACAACAGCCTCTACCTATCGATTATATCAACTAGCTACACAGCCAGCTAAACCTGGGTTAGTTCGGTGTGCAGATGGTTTTGCCATAGAAGTTGAGGTATGGGATATGCCAATTGCACAGCTCGGTGCCTTCATGCAACGGATTCCTGCACCGCTTGGAATGGGAAAAGTCCAGCTAGCAAACGGTCTTGAAGTTCTTGGTTTTATTTGTGAGCCAGATGCAATCGAGCAAGCATTGGATATTTCTTATACCGGTGGGTGGCGTTATTTAGAAACGACATCGATTGAATAAGTAGTGGAACTCTGTAATGTTGGGAACAATAACGAATCTGACTGGTGAGTTGTAGTTAGAATTTGAATAATGAAGGAAATACCTATATATTTATCACTGAGTCACATATGCGACATAGGCTATTTTTAGAAAAGCTCGGAGGAGAATATTATGAAAACGATTAGTACAGAACAAGAATATCGTGAACAAATCAAACAAGATGAATTAACGGTCGGGATTTTCACGACAACATGGTGCCCGGACTGCAAGCGTCTGGATATGTTCATCGGTGACATCACAGCAGAACATCAAGACAAGAATTGGTTCACCATCGATAAAGACGAATTCCCGGAAATCGCAGAAGAACAGACTGTCATGGGAATCCCTTCATTATTGGTATTCAAGAATGGTGAAAAAATCGCCCACCTGCACAGTGCGAACGCTAAAACTCCTGATCAAGTGAATGAGTTTTTAAATAACCTATAATAATAAGCACGGAACCTACCCTCGCATGATGTCATGTGGGGGTTATTTTTCGTTTATGTGAATAGGATTAAATAGTTACGCAGTATACAAAATTTCAGACATTCAACAAGCCACCGATCTGGCGATTGGGAGCTAAAGATTCGATTCAAGATATAGTCGATGTAACGAATTAAAATGTCCCCCACTAAAGGGGCATTTTTCTTTTGTTTATAACTCCTCAATTTTTTTGAAGAGATCGGTGTAAAGTTGATCTATGTTCTTTTTATCGTCTAAATAAAAGTACCAAGCATCCTCTTTATTTACATGATCATCATGCAAATAAATGGTCGTATGAGAACCATTCGTTAAAGAATCATGGGCCGTTTCATAAGTAAGGCCCTCCGTTATAAAGGGATCGTGCTTTTTACTAGAATCGAAGAAGACAATCGGAATGTCTGAACTTCTATAAACGTTCACAAATTTATCGTCTGATGCTTCTTCAAAAACGTCGGGTGCTAACAGAACGGCATCAAAGTCAGCTTCGATTCTTGCAATATCTTTACTTAATTTGTCTAATGATAGCGATTTAACAGAAATACTATTATTTTTAAATTCAGGTGTTTCGCCAATTACTGCAATGTTCAAAGGTGCTCCATCGTACTTCACCTCACTATTCGAACAAGCAGCCAATACTGCTACTACGCTTAAAAAAAGGATGATCTTTTTCATATGCAACCTCCTTATTAATGGAAATCTTTTTTTCTTTCCTCAACTTATTATTCTACAAATATTTTCAAAAACCTTGCTTACATAACATTCCTTTTTGAAGGATAAAGTATATTCCTGAAAATCCTATCATTTCAATTATGTTACATAAATATTAATTATTTTACTATTAGATTAAGAGAACTTAACAATAGATAGAAACTTAGTAGAATGCACAATTATGTCATAAAAATAGTTTTAATTACCTATACCAGAATACTATTTTTAACCGATATTTAAATTAATGTAATAAAAATAATACTTTAGTAGGGAGAATGATATGAAGAAGTTACTTATACCAACGTTCTGTTTCGCAGTATTGAGTACTGTTGCTTTTGAAGAACATATATCTGCAGCTCCACTATCAGCCGAACAAAAAACGATAGAAACGATAAAATATGTGAATGTGAGCTCAGGGTCGCTGAATATGCGAAAAAGCGGTAAGGAAAGCGCAACCGTTGTGGCGAAGCTAAGTAAAGGCACGAAGGTAACGGTGTATTCGGAATCCAAGGGATGGGCTAAGGTCAAGGCAAATGGAAAAGAAGGATACGTGAGTACCACTTACCTTTCCACAAAAAAGCCAGGAGCGGTTAAGCAAGCAGTGACTGCCAACGTCAAAACGACGACAAAATACGTGAATGTGAGTTCAGGCTCGCTGAATATGCGGAAAAGCGGATCCGCGAGCGCGAAAATTGTCACGACGCTAAGCAAGGGTACCAAAGTAACGGTGTACTCGGAGTCAAAAGGCTGGGCAAAGATCAAAGCGAACAATAAGGAAGGCTATGTGAATACAACCTACCTTTCGACAAAGAAGCCAGGAGCGGTTAAGCAAGCAGTGACTGCCAACGTCAAAACGACGACAAAATACGTGAATGTGAGCTCAGGGTCGCTGAATATGCGGAAAAGTGGTTCCGCGAGCGCGAAAATTGTCACGACGCTAAGCAAGGGCACGAAGGTAACGGTGTACTCGGAGTCAAAAGGCTGGGCGAAAATCAAAGCGAACAATAAGGAAGGCTATGTGAATACAACCTACCTTTCCACAAAGAAACCCGCCACGGCAACAAAGGCTTCCACCACCGTTAAAACGACGACAAAATACGTGAATGTGAGCTCAGGTACGCTGAATATGCGGAAAAGTGGATCCGCGAGCGCGAAAATTGTCACGGAATTAACCAAAGGCACTAAAGTCACGGTGTATTCAGAGTCAAAAGGCTGGGCGAAGATCAAAGCGAACAATAAGGAAGGCTATGTGAATACAGCCTACCTTTCCACAACGAAACCAGTCACGGCCAAACCAGCGTCCACTCCGGTTAAGACGACGACAAAATACGTGAATGTGAGCTCAGGTACGCTGAATATGCGGAAAAGTGGATCCGCGAGCGCGAAAATAGTCACGGAATTAACCAAAGGCACTAAAGTCACGGTGTATTCAGAGTCAAAAGGCTGGGCGAAGATCAAAGCGAACAATAAGGAAGGCTATGTGAATACGGCCTATCTTTCCACAACGAAACCAGTCACGGCCAAACCAGCGTCCACTCCGGTTAAGACGACGACAAAATACGTGAATGTAAGTTCAGGTACGCTGAATATGAGGAAAAGTGGTTCCGCAAGCGCGGCAATCGTCACCGAGCTAACGAAAGGGACGAAGGTAACGGTGTATTCGGAGTCCAATGGCTGGGCAAAAATCAAGGCGAACAATAAGGAAGGTTATGTGAATACAAAATATCTTTCAACGACCAAACCGACTTCAATAGAGGAAAAGCCGGAACCTACCCCTCCAATTGAAGAAAACACGCTCATTAAATTCGTGAAGGTGAACGATGGATCTAATCTCAACATGCGATCCGCAGCCTCAACGTCTGCCTCTATCGTGGCAATGCTTGCCAATAATACGGCGGTAACGGTGTATTCTGAATCTGATGGTTGGGCAAAGGTTTCAGCAAATGGGAAAACGGGATATGTGAGCTCACAGTATTTAGTTAACACAGCTGCAGAAACTCCAGGCAATGCTCCTGGAACGGTCATTAAGAATTATACAGATTATGGCCTGACGATCGACAAGATGGTAGATTTGCAGATGGCCGTCAATGCCCAAACGGATAAAAGTTACCAAACCTACATACGTGAAGACGGTATTATTTTGACCTCTTCCACGAAAGGTACGGTCAATGGATCGGGCTGGCGAGTACGAGGAGGAGCTGGTCCGGATAACTGGGTAGTCGGTTCGGTCAGCAATAATCAGTCTCTTACAATCAAATCGAAGGTGAAAGGCTCTGACGGTTATTACTGGTATGAAGTCGATATCAATAAAACCTGGGTCAATGCGAGTCCAGAAGATGTGAAATATCATCTGAATCCAGATAATTTCGTGGATGATCCAGTTAACTCTTTTCAATTTGTTAAACTCTCTCAAAGTGCGAACCTAAATGCTGCCGAAGTGAATAGTAGAATCCTATCCGGCAAAGGGATTTTAGAAGGACAAGCAGCCACCTTCATGACGGCAGGGGATAAATATGGAGTCAATGATATTTATCTTATTTCACACGCATTATTGGAAACGGGCAAAGGGACTTCACCATTAGCAACAGGCGTTATGGTGAATGGAAAGACGGTCTATAATATGTATGGAATCGGCGCGTATGATGGAACGGCAGTAAGTAGCGGCGCGCAGTATGCCTATAATGCAGGTTGGTTCACTCCGGAAGCGGCCATCATTGGTGGTGCAGAATTCATCGCCAAAGGGTATATCTCCACAGGTCAGGACACCTTATATAAAATGAGATGGAATCCTGCTGGGGCTAGCAGTTATGGATATGCCACACACCAATATGCAACAGATATCGGCTGGGCCGTGAAGCAAGTAAAACAGATTTATAATCTGTATAGTTTATTAGATTCCTATAATCTAAACATTGAAATTCCAAAATATAAATAATATCGTAAAAACCACATGATTAGGTTCATGTGGTTTTTACGATATATAGCTTATTTCAACATGTATCTTCGGAAAGGCAATTTTATCTTCGAAATCTTCTCATATATCTTCGGAAAGAGCGGTTATATCTTCTGATTTTGCCATTATATCGATTTTTCGAAAAAATTCTTCAGTATTATAAGTAGGAAAAGGTTCAGGTATCACGCTTGGCCTGAACCTTTTACCTATCCACCTTCAGTCCAATATCGTCTCTCTTAAATAAAATATACTAGAATTTACGGACGAAGACGGAAACCCCGAAAACTCCCAAACAGGTATTCGAAACCCTTACAAAATCATTTGATAGTAGACAATTTACAGCTTTCCGGTAGGACTTACCTGTTGATAGCTTGCAGGAATCAGCGTTTCCGATGACTGTAGCTTCTACAATTGTACGAGAAGAGTGAGGCCTTAAAGGATTTCTTTCCCATAGTATCGTCACTACATCAGGAGGTCTAGGAATGGACACAGAATCAGACATGTAATTCACCTCTTTTCTACTGGTTTATATAGTTAATGCGACTTCGGACAAGTTAGCTTATCGATTTGTCATGTTTTTTTAATAAAAGGCTCAAGGATACCCATATAAAATTGGTAGTCATGAGGGATGCCTGGAAGGATTATTTTGTTTTTTAGAGAAATATTATGTAGAAAGCTGAAGAGAGAAATTGATAGAAAAAAATATTCGAATGTATACAGGGGGAATTAGATGCAAAAAAAAGCGAACCGGAAATTATACAGTTTATGGACAGGTGAGTTGACGGCAACGGTCCTTTTTGCCGTTTTGTGGTTGTTATTCATTCAGCAACAGAAATGGGAGGATCCTTACTTGATTTCATTTCCCCCTATCTATGCCTTTGTTGTGCTGGAGTTCATCCTGCTTCAAGGGAGCCTCTATTGGTTTCTGAAATGGAAACAAGCGAAGCAAAAGAAGTTCGTCGGGCTGCCTTCTGCTCCACTACGTATTTTCCGTGCGTTTAAAAAGATTAATATGGTTCTGATCTTGATAGGATTACTCGTAGCCGTTTATCAATTCATCTTTTTTTCGGTCGGTCATTATTGGTTCATCTTTCTTTATGCATTCGCCATCATTGAACATATCAATTACTACCATATCAGGCTTTCCTATCAGACTCCGGAAGAGTTAAAGGAGTTCTTTCATCAAAAGAAATTTCGTCCTTCCATCCTGGCAAAGGAATTGGCTATGTTAAGAAGGTGAGGAGAACATGGACAAGCAACAAGTAACAACTAAAAAAACATTCGTTGAGAGTTTATTAGATAGTGTTTCGATGATTCTACTTATCATGATGTTTGTATACATATTTTTAAAGTGGCCGGTTCTACCGAATAGCATCCCTATGAGTTTTGATCCATCGGGTGCCGTATCCCAATGGGGAGATAAGAAAAGCATTTTAGGTCTGCCATTAATCGGGCTATTGGCTTTTGGTGTGTTTAGCCTTGTTGAAAGGTATCCTGATTCCATCAACTTACGAATCTATAAAAGTGAAGATAAAGACAAGGAGGTAACGTACAATAGGCTGATGGTGAATATCATCAAAACGGGCATCGTCATTTGTCTGCTTCTTGCTAACTGGAGGATCATGGAAGCGGTTCTATAATAGGTACAGATTAAACGGGTGATTCTTCATGAAGAGGAATCGCTTTTTTACTATAGAGATTTTTATGGCAGAGGGAGCTGGATTTTGTAAAATGATGTAGAAAGATGCTAGAGAACAACATTTGTCAAGTTATAAAAATGTCAATATTGTGTAAAAAATCATGGATTTGATATAAATTTGGAATATTCTGTTGTATTATAGGTTATACACATATCTAGAAAAATGGATTTGTGATAATGGGATATGCTGAGATTTTCTGTTTTATGAAAGCATGTTTTGCCTTGAGTCCTCGGTGGGCATGCTAATAAAACCTTATTTCGGCATAGAAAAAGAATGGGGAGGAATTATTTTATATGGGGAAAAAGAAAATGATTCAATTTGCGTCAGCCACCGTACTGGCCGCATCAACTATCGTCGCAGTGGCACCGGTGCCAACGGATGCTGCAACAACAAGCTTAAACAGTAAAATCAAGATAGCGAAGGCCACCATCAAAAAGCCATTCGACACGTACTTCTACTCTTCTAAACTCGCTTCCGTAACCACCATCAAGAAACAAACCAAAGCTGCAAAACAGGCGAAAAAAGACATAACCGCTACGATTAAAAAATCAACCTTAACGAAAAAACAAAAAGATGAAAAACTAAAGGAAATCAAGGCCTATGATAAATACATAACACGGGCAGAGGGTTATGTGAAAGGCTATCAAAAGGCGGAAAAGGCTAAGGTAGCCCATGATAAAGCACTTAAGTCTCTGACGAATTCCGTTATCGCCCAAAAACCGACGGAGGTTAAGAAAAAATATAACGCACTGGATGCAGCTGTGAAAAAGACCGAAAAGGACATTAAAGATACCGTGTACGGCGCCAAGATTGAAGCCCTTCTATACGATAAGTTCACCAAAGGAACGAAAAAATCCTTAAACGGGGATCTTAAAGTGCCGTACTACTATGATAAGGCCGAGTATTGGATCGCAAAAGGGGACTTGAAAACAGCTGCCAAACGGATGGACGCCGTTTCAGGCCAGTTGAAAAAGGTAAGCAAAACATCCAAACTCGGTAAGGCCATTCATGCTTACGCGAAGAAAGTCAACGGAAAATATGAAGCGGCCCTGAATGCAGAAAAGAAATATGCCGAAAAGAAAAAAGCAGTAGAAAAGAAAGTAAGTGCGTACGAAAAGCTGGCAAAGGGACCACTTAAGACGAAAGCACAGATCAACGCGGCTAAACAAGCGAAAGCGGCTATTGATTTAACTGGAATCAATAAAGCGGATAAGAAGGCTTTCCAAGCAAGGATTGCAGCAGCAGATAAGTTGGTTGCAACAGCTGAAGAAGGGCTTCAATTCACCCTATCTTTGATGCATACGAATGACACGCATGCTCATTTGGATAACGTGGCCAAACGGGTGACTGCCGTTAAGGAAGTAAGGGAAAGTAAGCCAAAGGCGCTTTTGATCGATGCCGGTGATGTATTCTCAGGAACTTTGTATTTTAATGAGTTCAAGGGTCAGGCTGATCTACAATTCATGAACTTAATGAAATATGACGTGATGACATTCGGAAATCATGAGTTTGATTTAGGGTCAAGTGAAGAAGGCCATCAAGCCTTGGCAGACTTTATTAAAGGCGCCAAGTTCCCATTTGTCAGTTCGAATGTAGACTTTTCCAAAGACGATAAATTTAAAGGGTTATTCTCGGATCTATATTCGAGTGAACCTGAACAAGGGAAGATCTATAACGGCATCGTAAAGGAAATCGATGGTGAGAAGGTCGGGTTCTTTGGCCTGACGACAGAAGAAACGAAAGACATTTCAAGCCCTGACAGCATCGTATTCGAGAACTATCTGGAAGAAGCAGAAAAGGCCGTGAAAGCTTTCGAAGGCATGGGCGTGAATAAAATCGTCGCCATCTCCCATCTTGGGTATGATGACAATGCCGAATATGATAATGATTTAACGCTGGCGTCTAAGGTAAAAGGGATTGATGTGATCGTCGGTGGACATAGCCATACACAGTTAGACGGTCCAGTTGTGATCAGTGAGGATGAAAAAGGACAAACGAAAGACCCGACTGTCGTTGTCCAAGCTTATCAATATAGTGATTATCTAGGTACGCTCGATGTTGAATTTGATAGTAAAGGGAAAATCATTGGACAAGCAGGTCAATTGATCAAGCTTGCCGACAAACAGGATGATGCGGAAGCTGCTAAAAAGTTGGCAACATACTCTGAGAAGATTAAAAAGCTAAAAGAAACCAACACGGGAGCAATCGCAGTGAAGGCGATGGAAAGCCTACGTGATACAGGCGACGTCACGAAACCAAGTGTCCGTAAAAATGAAACGGAATTGGGGAACCTGATTACCGATGCCATGCTGACGAAAGCAAAAGAATATAATAAAGACACGGTCATCGCCTTCCAAAATGGTGGAGGTATCCGAGCCGGTATCGATGAAGGTGACATCACATTAGGGGATATCCTTACCGTTTTACCGTTTGGCAATACACTGGCGACGATGAAGCTAACTGGTGCGGAAATAACGCAAGCATTGGAACATAGCGTGAGCCAAGCACCGAGAGAGAGTGGCGGTTTCCTACATGTATCTGGCATGAAATTCACATATGACAGCACAAAGGATGTGGGGCAACGCGTACAAAAGGTTGAAGTGAAAGGACAAGATGGAACGTATAGCGAATTGGATAAAACCAAGCAATATACAGTAGCCACCAATGCCTTTACAGCCAAGGGTGGAGATGGCTTTACAGTCTTTGCAAAAGCCTATGCAGAAGGAAGAGTGACGGACATCGGCCTTCCTGATTGGGAGAACCTTGCGGATTATGTAAGCCAGTTAAAAACAGTCAACCCAACCATCGAGGGACGGATTAAGGACGTTTCTGGGATTACTCCAAATCCCTGATACAGGGAGGGCGATGCCACTTTAGATGTCACGAATCTTTCTTCCTTTAAAAATGTAGTAGTTAAAGGAGACACCACTCTTTAATAGATAGGAAGCGGAATATCTGACTCACTGACAGGTAACATCGCCAAGGTTTAATAAAAAACTGGAGGGGTTGAGTACTTGAAGAAGAATGGGATAAGTAAGATTTTCTTTGCCCTATTATTAGTTCTATCAACGATTTTGCCATATGCAGCGGTCGCAAAAGCGGAAGAGTTCCTATCTGTAGCAGAAGCCATCGTGAATAACAGTGGGAAAGGTAAAACGGTGAAAGGCTATATCGTAGGAACAGCTTCTAGTGGTACAAGCTATGTCCAAAGTGCACCTTTTACTGTGAATACCAATATAGGAATCGCAGATAGTCCGGATGAAACCGACAGTAAAAAAATCATGCCGGTTCAGCTACCTAGCGGTAACATTCGGACATCCTTGAATTTAGTGGATCACCCGGAGCTACTCAAGAAACAGGTGACGATTACCGGTTCATTGGAAGCGTACTTCAGTGTTCCTGGTCTTAAATCTCCAACTGCTTACACAATCATTAGTGATGGCGGCATACCGCCAGAGCAACCTGATGTGAAGGTTTTGGGTTCCCTTGCAGAAGCACGCACGAATACGGAAGATGTGGTGCAGATTGAAGGAATCGTTACGACGGGAGTTGGCTATTGGGGAGGAAAAGGCTTTTACATCCAAGACCAAACCGCTGGACTTTATGTGTATGGAACTTCATGGACAACGGATGTGAAGCAAGGAGATAAGGTTCGATTAATTGGAAAGGTCTCTGCTTATAGTAACGAATTACAAATCCAACCTACGACCCTTGATGTGGTTTCTTCTGGGAATGCCCTTCCTGAAACACAACGAATCGATGCGGCAGGAGTCAATGATGCCACACAAGGAGAGCTAGTCACCATTGAGAAGGCGACCATCACTGATTTGGCAGCATCGGGCACATACGGAACATTCGAATTTAAAGCAAAAGATGAGAAAGGTAATTCCGTACTCGTTCGCCATGATAACCGGAATGGTTCGAGTTATGAGGATTTCCTGAAGAGCTTTAAAGAAGGAGACCTCATTTCCGTCACTGGAATAGCGTCACAATTCAATGATGCGTATCAGCTTAAGCCAAGAGGGCTTGAAGACTATGAATTGGTGAACAAACCAGCTGTGTATACGGATGTTTATCCTGGAACGGTCAGTGAAAATACAAAAATATCCCTTGAATCTGGCTGGGAAGGAGCAAAGATTTATTATACGTTAGATGGCTCTACTCCAACCACTTCAAGCACGTTATACACAGCACCGATAACGTTAACGAAAGATACGGTCATTAAGGCAATCGCCGTGAACGACAAAACATCGGAAGTATTCACATTTGCCTATACCGTCACGAAAACGAATGACTTGAAGATTCGTGACATTCAAGGGATGAATCATTTTTCACCGTATGAAGATCAGCTTGTCTCAAATGTCGAAGGTGTGGTCACGTATGTAAAGGATGCCAATAACTTTTACATGCAAGATCCTAATCCGGACGATGATTTGACGACGTCGGAAGGAATCCTTGTCTACAACAAAGCGCATGGGTTGAAAGCGGGAGATTCCGTCTCGGTGGATGGTAAAGTTGTGGAATGGTATGTCGAAGGCTACGCTGAAATGAAAACGATGGATCTGCCAACGACTGAATTGACCAATACGACTATTAAAAAGACGGGTACTCTAGCCATTCCGAAACCGGTAGTTATAGGCAAAGATGTCATCCCACCTTCTGAAAATATCGATGATGATCAATTGACCGATTTCGAACCGACAGAAGATGGAATTGATTTTTATGAGAGTTTAGAAGGAATGCTCGTTGAAGTCTATCAACCGAAAGTGGTAGCTCCCCAAGATTATGGTGAATTGGTTGTGATTCCGGGAGATATGAAAACAAACACGGCAGTGGGC
This sequence comes from Peribacillus sp. NPDC097198, assembly GCF_044762055.1. Taxonomy (NCBI): domain Bacteria; kingdom Bacillati; phylum Bacillota; class Bacilli; order Caryophanales; family Bacillaceae; genus Peribacillus; species Peribacillus sp. NPDC097198. The sequence goes on from NZ_JBIWDO010000005.1 coordinate 172,135, forward strand.
GGAGTCAAAGTAACGGAAGAAGACTATAATCCGGAAAGAATCACCCTAGATATGGATGATGAAAAATTCGTCGCAAAAACAGGAGACTTCTTTACAAGTAATGTTACCGGGGTAATCAGCTACGGCTATAGCAACTATAGGGTGTTGACGGATAAAAACAAGTTGCCGACATTACAGGATGGCGGAACAGCTAGGGAAGTGACGTCGTTATCATCAGAGTCTGATAAACTATCGATTGCGTCTTATAACATCGAGAATTTCTCGACACAAACGGCTGTTTCAAAGGTTACGACAATAGCAAATTCCATCATTACGAATCTAAAAGCGCCGGATATTATCGGCGTGACGGAAATGCAGGATAATGACGGGGCAACAGATAGCGGAACGACGGATGCCAGTCAAAGTGCACAGAAAGTGATCGACAAAATCAAGGCATCAGGCGGACCAGCCTATCAATATATTGATATTGCGCCAGAAGATAAAGCGGATGGAGGGGCACCTGGTGGAAATGTCCGCGTAGGCTTTTTGTATAATGCAGACCGTGTGCAATTAGTTGAGGGAACAAAAGGGAATTCGACGGAATCCGTTGCTTATCAAGAAGATAAGCTTACCTTGAATCCTGGGAGAATTGATCCTACTAATTCGGCTTTTGCTTCAAGCAGGAAGCCATTGGCTGCCCAGTTTGAATTTAAAGGAGAAAGTGTAGTCGTCGTCGCCAATCATTTCAATTCCAAGGGCGGTGACCAACCTTTATTCGGGAAAAATCAGCCACCTGTTCTATCAAGTGAGGTTCAAAGGCTAAAAATTGCTTCTATCGTCAATCAATTTGTCAAAGGAATCAAGGAAGAAAATCCTGATGAACATATTGTATTGCTCGGCGACTTTAATGACTTTGAATTCTCAGCACCACTTAAAGAATTAAAGGGTAAAGAACTGACCAATATGATTGAGAAAGTACCGTTTGAACAACGTTACTCTTACACATATCAAGGAAACTCCCAAGTACTTGATCATATTCTTGTATCCAACAATATGGCAGAATCCACAAAAGTGGACATCGTTCATATTAACTCATCCTTCATGGAAACACATGGACGGGCAAGCGATCATGACCCTGTATTGATTCAAACGGATATATCAGTAGCTGAGGAAGATGAATCCATCATTCCGAAAAAAACATATTACTTGAAAAACTTCAAAAAGAAACAACTGATGGTTGCCGTACCTAGCGCCTTGATTGATGTCGATGAATTCTCTACCATTGAAGAGGGCATTTACATCAAGAGTGAATATGCAAAACTGCAGGGACCGGGTTTGAAGAACACAAGGGTGATCCTTCAGCCGAACAAACAGGCTTCCATCATTGATTTCAGTGGCGCTATGGTGAAAGAAGTCATCATCGAAAATGCGAATATCAAAGAAATCAGAGGCGCTGAAAATGTTCAGAAATGGACGACTAAAAAAGGTGTCAATACGTCTGAAATCAAGTTCTTGAATGCGAAAGGGAAAGCGATTGCTTCTCCTTTCGCTCCAAAGGAGAATAAAGCCCCTACTATTGTGAAGAAATTCGATAATGTAGATGTGAAAGTGGGCTCGACGGTTACTCTTAATCTACGTGAGTACTTTGAGGATCCTGATAACGATTCACTTACCTTTTCGTCTACATTCGGTTCAATAGTAGGATCTACATTGACCCTTCCAACCGATAAAGTGGGAAATTACATTGTCGCTGTAAAAGCAAAGGACAAGTCTTCAGAAGTGATTGCTAGTTTCAGCCTGAAAGTATCAGGGGATAAGCCACTTGAAGCATATTACGAGAAAGCGTCCGGAAAAACGGGCAACGAATTGAAAACGACGCTCCACACCATCATCAAAAGTCAGACAAAGTTGACGTACGCTCAAGTATGGGATGGCATTAAGGATGCAGATGAAGATCCCAATAATCCTAAGAACGTCATCTTGCTGTACTCTGGAAAATCCATTTCGAAAGGTTCAAATGGAGGGAACTCGGGACAGTGGAATCGTGAGCATGTTTGGGCTAAATCCCATGGAAATTTTGGGACAAGCGTAGGTCCTGGGACAGATCTTCATCACCTTCGTCCGGAAGATGTGTCGGTGAATAGTAAACGAGGGCATCTGGATTTCGACAATGGAGGCCAAGGCTATAGCGGATGTGACTGTAAGTTCGATTCGGATTCATGGGAGCCACCTGACAATGTTAAAGGCGATGTCGCCCGCATGTTGTTTTATATGGCCGTTCGCTATGAAGGAAACGGCGAGCTTGATTTGGAACTTTCCGATACGGTCAATACGTATCCAAAACCGCTTCATGGAAAGTTGTCAACGCTTTTGAAGTGGAATGAACTCGATCCAGTTGATGAATTTGAGAGTAACCGCAACGATGTCATTTATGAAAAATGGCAGCACAATCGTAATCCATTCATCGACCATCCAGAATGGGCCAACGAGATTTGGGGGTCAGCACAAACCAAAGATTTTAAAAAAGCGAGTTAATTTCTTGAATCTCTGACAAACGAGTAAACAATGAAAAGCAAAAAGAGCATGTGCTTGTCAGCATGCTCTTTTTGCTTTTGTTCTATTAGAAAACTATTAATCTACTATTGTCACTTTGACATCTTTTTTACCCCAGATTAAAGCATCCGCTTGTTTAGGGATGAATACATCGATTTTATTTCCTTTGATTGCTCCCCCAGTATCGACGGCTAGCGCTTTCCCATAGCCTTCCACTTCCACTGTTGAACCTAATGGAATCACATTCGGATCGACGGCAATTACTTTTGCATCATCATATTTCTTCAAATCTACGCCCATTCTCGTAATACCCGAACACCCTTCACAACTTGCCGTGTAAGCCGTGCTTGAAACGGTTAAAGTTTTTGAGCTGTTACTAACTGAATTGGCTTTCGTTTCTAGCTTACTCATGGTTTTTGCCCCGGCAATTCCGTCGGCAGTCAATCCTTTTTGTCTTTGAAATGTGGAGACAGCTTGTTTTGTACCGCTGCCGAATATCCCATCAACCGTTGATGTGTATACATCCCACACCTTCAATAATTTTTGCAAATCGGCCACATGCTTACCGATGTCCCCCGTGCGAAGAACCTGTATTTTTTGATTCGTTTGTAAACCTGCTATTCCATCGGCTTTTAGGTTCGATTTTTCCTGGAATTCCTTCACGGATTCTTTTGTAATGGAACCGTAGTAACCTGTTGCCTCATGATAGGGATAGACCCCTTTTGTCAGCAATAATTCTTGTAACTCTTTTACATCACTATGGCTTGTACCTTGCGATAGCGTACGATCTCCAAGGGCCGCTTCACCTTTAGTCGGCATCGCTAATCCTATCATGAATATCGAAACCGTGATGATCATGCATATAATGTTCTTCATGTTTGTCCTCCTTGTTGTATCTCACGTATACAATTCGTTTGGCTACCGATTCTTTCGTGCAGGGAACGGAAAAACACCGCAAAGGGACCAAAGAACTGTTAATACATGTAACGGAATCTGAGAAAACGGGGAGGTTCGATGTGATTACAAATCCCTTGTTTCATGGGATTTGGTTGTTTTTGTATAAAAAAATGTGAAAAATTGCGTGATTTCATCTTGCTCCCGGCATTTGACCGATAAAAAGCCAAGATTGACCGATAAAAAGCCTCCATTGACTGATATAACCTGAATCTTGACTGATACATGGATGAAACGGATAAGGGGTTACTGAAAAAGAGTCATTATCTTTTAAAATCATAAGCTAGTTTGCTAGTGAAAGATAAAAAATGTCCCAAAATCAAGGCATACAGCAAAAAGCCACCTAATTATAGTTAAGTGGCCGGCATTCTCTTATCCATTTTCATTCATGTGATTTTTGTAAAAGTTATCGACTGATTCGCAAGTTGATTAATTTTAGCAAGAATATTCCTTATAAGGCATTGTGTAAAAGTTGGAAAGAGTTAGATTGTATGGGAAAAGTGATGATAGTCAAGGAGCCTACCGGGCAATAATTGGCTGAGCTTAGCTCACATTTTAAAAGAAAATGAGATGAAGTTTGTTGCATATCCGTTACACGTAAAGAAAAGCAAGGAATCCTATTGGCGATGAAGCTTCAACAATTTCATTGTCGTCTCTTCTAATCTGTTCTCATTCTTGATTATCTGAATGATTTCCCCCTGTTTCATAAATAGAATAATGTCTCCCGTCTCGGCTGCTACATCCATCATATGGGTAGAAAAAATAATGATTGTACCATTTTTTTTAATCTGATTAAGAATTTCAACGAACTGGTTAACCCAGTAGGGATCCAATCCATTAGTGGGCTCATCCAGTAGCAAAACATTCGGGTTGGCTAAAATGGATTGCCCGAACAATAATCGTTGCCGCATGCCCTTAGACAAACTTTTTACTAGTTCACGTTTCTTATCAACAAGACCTATCAACTCGATTACTTCATTAATCCTTTCGCTTTTCACTTTCCGTAAAGATCCATAAAAACTAAGGAACTCTTCAACTGTCATCATTTCCTGGGCTTGGAAGTCATCAGGCATGAAACCGATTTCTTTTAAATAGTTCTCGCGATCATATTTAATGACTTTTCCGTTAATAGAAGTTGTACCACTAGATGGATATAGAAGACCCGCAATTATTTGTAATAATGTACTTTTGCCAGCACCATTTCCACCGCATAATACGATACAAGTTCCCTCTGTTACTTCAAAAGAACATGGATATAATGCCGTCTTTTTCTTATAAACCTTCGAGACACCATCCACTTTTAATCCTGTCATCGCCTTTTCCTCCATTCCAGCATGAGCATCGAAAATAATAACGTCAGTGACAAAAATCCAATGACATATAATATATAGATAATAATTCCGAAAGGAGAGTCTAAGAAAGTCATAAGTGAATCATATGCTTGACCAAAAACTTCCCCTGCATCAAGTGACATGACAAAGGACACCCGAATGATTTCAGCGGGATTTGCAAATAAGAAAAATTTCATCATTGGGGCAATCCAAGGATAAGGGAGCAAACCTAAGATAGCAATCAATGCAGTCGGCCAAATCATGATTAGAAAAAACCAGATAATGACGGAAATTGATAATGCCTGCCACCTTGTCGATACGATACACCCTACGGTTACCCCAAGGATGAGAAAGAAAAAAATTAGAGTAATAGAGAAAAAGTAAATAGATAAAAGCCAGTCGCTGGAAAAAATATTCCCACTCACTATCCCTATGGCCAAGCTAATTCCATAACTGAACGTGAAAACGATCGCTTGAGCCGTGAATTGACCACCTATTTTGCCCACTATGTACGACAAAGTAAATAACGGATAGGTATTCAATAACCGCCATTGTCCATTTTCCATCTCATTGGCGATTGAAAAGGAACCAATGATCAACATGAAAAGTGGGATGATATATAAAGCGACGTTGATTATAGTACCAGTCGTATTGGTATAACCAGTTAAGGAGGGGGAGCTGCTTTGCAATAAAAATAAGAGAGACAATACAGCGACCCACAAGCCCAAGAAAGAATAATACGATCGCTGTCGTACGGTCATGCGCAGTTCAGAAAACCAAATATTCCACATCTTTGTTCCCTCTTTTCGAACATTCTCTACTTCAGTATCTTATATGTCTAACATGTAGTTCACCAATCATCTCAATATATAACGGTCAGATACCTAGATACCTGATAAAGAAATAGGGGCAGCCCGAAAATGGAACTGGCCCCTATTCTTCAATGAGAACCGCTATCTTCTTCACCGTCTGAATGTGAATGGTCCTTCATATTATGTTTCTGCATCATTTCATGGTTTTGCTCCCACCCATGGTCAGCTAAATCGTTTGCAGACATTAGCTGACTGCCGTCATTTGCAGTGGCAAACTCTTCAGCGGAAGCTTTATCTTTAAATGATAGTACATTGTAGGCCATTGGTGTTTTAACCGATGGATTGTATACATAAATTGCATCTTTTCCTAAAATCCATTCTTTATCGTTGTAATCACGGACAAATTGAGCATCAATTTTTTTATTTTCATTAGCATGAACCCAATCATACATACAGCCTATATCATCAAAAACCATGGATTTACCATTATCTAAAATAATTTGGGTAGCATGTTGATCGTTAATAACCGCCATATTACATGTTTCACAAGTGTCCGTCGCTTCGTTAATTGCAACAGGTTTAACCTCATCTTTCCCACATGCTGTGATAGTCATGATTATTCCTGCCAATGCAAGAAAACTAAATAGTTTTTTCTTCATCGTTTTTTCCTCCCAACTATAAATAAACTACAACTTGCTACAATCATCACTGCACTCATACACCATAAACTAAAACTAGATGATTGTTCTTTTTTTACTTCCATGGTCATGTCCATTAATGGGGCCGAATCTATTAATAACTGTTCAAATGGACTTTTCAACATGTTTTGTAACATGATAATTCCCGGTGCTTGGAAAAACAGTTGATATTCCGGAACATCCGCTGTTAAGGTAAGAAAATATGGATCGGCAGTATAGACAATATCACTCTTGCCATTCCCATCTAAATCAACCTTACTGGCAGCGTCCCAATAATTACCGTCCAGTTGATTGTTTGAGCTTTCTATTGCTTGGGCATCGTTGACGTTTCCGACGAATGTATTTTTCATTGCCTTATTTCCATTCGATTTTAAAAACTGTATTCCAGTAAAGTTGTCCATGATTTTATTGGCCTTCAATCGATTGTTTTCAGCCTTTTCGATAAAAATGCCTACTCGATTGGAAATAAACTCATTCCCGGTCACCTCAGTATCAGAAGCTAAATATAGTAACAGCCCTTGAGCATTCACACTATTATTATTAGAAGTAAACTGATTATGACGCACGACCGTCCGTTTTGATTCCATTAACTCCGTGCCTGTTGTATTGAATTTAGATACATTCCCGTCAAGTATATTATCATTGGAGAACATGAGATGCATGCCGTAACGGGATTTTTGGATGTTATTCCTATGTAAGATATTCTCGTCACTTTGCTCTAAATATATCCCATCAGAAACATTCGTTATAGTAAGGTTTTCAAACCTATTACGGTTAGATTTCCATAAATCGATTCCATTCCCTCGATTTATGCCCATAATCTCGCTGTCTTGGATTGTCACGTCATTTGCATTGTCGAGCCTAATCCCTAAATGCTTCGTCTTAATGTTTAATTTTTCCAGAATATGATAGGACCCCGTAACATAGATAGCTGCGTCTTCTTTTTCATTCCCACAATGTTCCACCATGATATTTTTTAGAGTAACACCCTTGTTGAGAATGGTAACGACCGGTTCATTCTCACAAGAGCGAAGAAGGACTTTACCTGTTCCTTCTAGGGTTACTGGCTTGGAGATGATCACTGTCTCCTCATACTCTCCCTCCTCTACTTTAATCGTGGCACCGTTTGGGGCCTCATCAATTTTAGATTGTAAAGGGCTTGTGGCTTCTGATACGGCTGGCAAGCAACAGGATAATAAGAGGAGAAACAGGATATTATAAATTAATTTCACTTCTTTAGTCTCCTCGCTCTCGAATTGATTCACATGTTAGTCTAGTTAATAAATGTATAAATTTAATGAGGATACCAACCATGCTCATGGTGTACAGACAACATTTCCTTGAAGTGTAAATGTTCATAACATTAGTATAGACAGAATGAAAAGATTAAATAATACGATGATCATTCTATTGAAAGAGAAGGAATTCGAGGAATCTTAGAAGAATTGAAGACTTTCTTATTATAGGAGAAGGGAAAAATGGAGAAGAAGCGATTAAACTTACCGAGGAATTAATGCCTGATATGATCCAAATGGATATTTAAATACCTGTAATGGATGGACTAAAAGCGACTAAAATTCAAACCATATGTGAAAATTGTAATGATTACGGTTTTAGAGGATATCATAAATTTATTTGATGCGTTAAAAAAAGGGGAGGAGTTTATGAGAAGTATAACGAGTGGATATTGGTAATGACAGAAATGAAATTTACAAGGTATTCATCGATCATTCCTCCAACTAAAGCAGCTTGATAGGACAAGCTGCTTAAATGTTATTTTCCATTTTGGGCAGATGAAGTGGGGAGAATTCTTCTTGTAGTATGGAGTACATGTTAAGATCTTGATGTTTTCCTTTTGCGAAGATGCCTTTTCTCAAGGTGCCTTCAAACGACATCCCTATTTTCTCCATCACCCGTGCGGATCCTGTATTCTCCACGAAACATCTTGCTTGAATTCGAACGACATTCATCCGGTTAAAGCCAAAGGCAATCACTTCATTGGCAGCTTCAGTCATGATTCCTTTTCCCCAATAATCTTGAGAAAGTACATAACCGATTTCGGCTACACGATGCCCGACCAGCCACGAGACAAAATCAATGGTTCCGATGATCTTCCCAGTCTCTTTATACTGAATTCCCCATGGAGCGACATGCTTATTCTCATATTGTGCCATGGCAAAGTCAATAAAATCTCTAGTATCAGCCAGTGTCTTATGGTTATCCCACGTGACGTATTTTGTCACTTCTTCATCAGAACCGTAAACATGAATATCTTCAGCATCTTCCCACGTTATTTTCCTCAGGATTAGTCGTTCCGTTTCTAAAGTAGGGAAATTTTCGAATGGATTCTCCATTTTATCACCTCTTGTTCTATTAGTTATTACCATTATATAGAAAAATTTAAAAAGATACAGAAAAAATAGCATTCAATGAAAGAATGCTATTTTACCATTGCTATTGCTATGAAATACTTCGTTCAAAATCTAAAACTTCTTAGGAAACTGCTTGATAATCCCTTTGGTTAAAACATCCGCCAATATAATAATATGGTCTTCTCCTTTATCAAAAGCAACAATTTCAGCCTCTGTGTCCTTTTTAAGTCGGGCACTCACTTGGTCTGTCAACAATTGCAGATGCATATATAACAGTTCCTTTAATTCTTCATTGCTCCAATTTGGATTGGCTTTGCTGAGAAAGAGGGCGATATCATCAGCGTTTTTATACCATTCCGTATTGTATTTCTTGAAGTTATTTTGGTTTCCGCTTTTTGCTGCCTCCACCACTTTTCCTGCTATAAGGATATGTTCCCTTAGCAGTTGGGCCAGCTTGTTACCGGCTTCCTCCCCATAATAGGGCTTAATGGCATTCCCGATATCATCCTGGTTTTGTAATAACCTTGCTAATACTTGTTCTTGGTCATCCAGGTCTGAGATGGCACTGACAATATAGCTTTTTGTCCAGATGATATGATCAATCCAAAGTTTCCGTAAAGCATTTTGCAGTTGAACCGACGATTCTTCCATACATTGCCTTGAAGGATTGGCTTTACCTTTGGCCTCCGTATGTAGGGGTGAGAAAACTAAGGCGAACGACATAATAAATAACGTTACCTTCATGAACAGGTTTTTAATAAAAAACATCTCCTTTATTTAAGATGAAGTACTGGCTTATTATTTGATGTAGTTCCAGTTTTTACTCCTAAGTCACCTGAAACTTATCCCATTCAATCAGCGTTTAAGAGAAGGAAATCCCCCTTTAATAGAGAAATACATACAAAGGGGATGGTGAGATGTCAAACGATATTTCTTCTGAATATATTAGGGTGTTTAAACGGCGGTTTAAGGATATGAAATATACAGCGGATAAGGCGATGGAGCAGCTTGATGAGGAGATGCTTTTTTGGTCACCGAATGAGCAATCCAATAGCATTGCCATTATCGTGAAGCATATGAGCGGGAATATGGTTTCCCGGTGGACGGACTTTTTATATACAGATGGGGAGAAACCGTCCAGGGACCGAGATGCGGAATTCGAGCCCGCCATCACCAGTCGAAAAGAGTTAATCGAGGTTTGGGAAAAGGGATGGAATGTCCTTCTTTATTCCTTGCATGCCATCAAGAAGGAACATCTGCTTCGAGACATATTCATTAGAAAAGAACCCCATACCTTGATTGAGGCCCTTGAGCGACAACTGTATCACTATTCCTACCATATCGGCCAGATTGTTTATATAGCCAAGCTGCAAAAGGGGGATGCCTGGGAGAGTTTGACCATCCCAAAACGAGTAAAAGGAGAGTTTTAATGAAATTTCAATCAAAGAAAGATTGGTGGACTTACCCCGTCTTCTTCGGGATCATCATCGCAGTCTTCATCCCGCTATTTACGGATCAAGATCTGACAAGTATATATATAGGCGTGCCAGTCGCAGGTTTGATTCTTTGGATATGGTTTACGACCTATTATGTCATTGAAAGAAATAGTTTGGTCGTTCGGTCTGCATTCATTCATAAAATCATCCCGGTCCATGAAATCAAATCGATAAGAAGAACATTGAATCCACTTTCTTCGCCAGCGCTTTCACTCGATCGGTTGGAAATCCTATATGGGAATGGCAAAATGGTGCTCATTTCCCCGGAAAATCGTGAAAAGTTCCTTGAAGAATTAAAGAAATTGAATCCCTCGATTGTCATTGTCCTGAAGAAATAAAGGTCCTAAGGAATGAAAAAAATGGGAGGCGAGAAAATGAAATTAGCTTTTTTATGTCATCCAGTCAAATATTTAAAAGGTTCATCCCGTTACTATCGGGAAGTGTTGGGATTTGAAGAAGCTTGGCAGGAAGGGGAGCATACGGTTGCGTTGAAACTGCCGGGTAGCGATGTACAGTTAATGCTTGAAGATGATGAGGAAGGATACTCGGCTGGTGGCGTTTTTATCGTGGACAGTGTGGACCGGTTTTACCATGAAAACAGCACATTGGATTTTGTGAAGGAACCATGTGATATCCCACCAGGTAGGTACGCCATCTTTCAAGATCGCTCGGGAAACCCGATCCGCATCATCGATAAAACGAAGAGTTGAAGGGGGACACCCCTTTCTTATATGAAAAGAAGAGGAGGGCCAACCCATGATCAAAGGCCTATATGAAGCTCATTTACCTGTGTCAAACCTTGCTCGATCCATCGAATTCTATAAAAAGCTGGAGTTGGAATTAGCCTTTCAAAATGATACTCTAGCTTTCTTCTGGATCGAAAAGGGTCGTAGTTGGTTAGGCTTATGGGAAACGGATCAAGTGCAAACCCCTTATCACCCTTCGCTGAGGCATGTCGCCTTACATGTGGACAAGAAGGATATCGAGCATGCGAAAGAATGGCTGGGGGATAAGGGGATTCAGATAAAAACGGCTTTCGACTTTCCACCTGATAGGCAACCCCTTGTTTTACCGAATAACCCCCATGCCCACGCAGCCATATACTTTCAAGATCCCGATGGTAACTCCCTCGAATTGATCACCCCTTTACGATTGGATGTCGAAGAGGACTTTCCCATGATGTCCTTGGAGGAATGGAGTAAAGGAGGTAGGGTGTAATAAAAAGGTAGATGAAAATCGAATACATATAGATGTTGGGGAATATTTCTATTCAATAAATATTTTCTAACCTGTAATCTTACATTACAATTTGATTCAAAAAGTTACGATTAAATAGGAAAACTCTTTCCCATCTAAAAAGAAAAAGGCTATGTTCGTATAATTTGTTGCTGAGGATACCATGCATGTAAAAAAGAAAATTTTACCACTGTAATTGAGATTAGAAATTTTAAATGATATATTTTACTAAAATGTCTTATTTCACTATCAGGCAGTTTAGTTCAATAAGAATACCTACCCGATGTTTTTGCTCTGTTTAAGAATAAATGGTGATTTTTGATAACTCTTCGAAATCTTACTTTCAGTTACCTGTCATATGGTAAGAGATATAGGAATAGTATATTACTGGATTAATAAAATTGAAACAGGAAGAAAAATGAGGTGATTTATTTTAGAAAAACTCAGGAAAATTAATATGAAAACTGCTGTATTTATGGGAATTATTTTTTACTCTTTGACTATCTTAATCCACTTTCTTATTATAAGCAAAAGTATTCCATTCACGTGGGTTAATGGTGGAAGGTCTGAATCATTCGCAAAACAGCTACCAATAACTGTTATGAATATCGTTATTTCTATTATTGGAGTAGTTTTTACATTGATTGTTGGTAGAATTAAACAATATAAATACAAAAGAGGAATAACCGTTATATGTTGGTTTTTTGTTGTACTTTGGTCTTTTGGATTTATACAACAATTGTTTGGAACACCTTTTGAAAAAATCGTTTGTTCGTTAGTATTGCTTATTGGAGTTATCTCGCACTTGCTTATGGCGATTGAAAAAAAATAGATGTAACTATTTAATTAATAAGTTTGTGAACGATTACACTTAAACTAAAGGGGTGCGTTAGTTTAATAGCGGAGACAGCATAAAAGCTGTCTCTTTTTTTACCTTTAGCAACAATCTTTACGAACAAAGCCAAGAAAAAAGAGCCATACTTATTCAATAGATCTAATAAGCATGGCTCTTTATTTAGTTTTTAAAGTAGTCCTTCATTAACCGTGATACCAGCCTGTTTTACAGTTAATATATACAAGTGGATGCCAATCCCCTTTTCCATCGAATTGTATATACATATCATAGTAACCTAGATCACTTTTTACTAATTTGGTTTTATCTTTTTTGCCAACATAATTTTTCTTAATCTCGTTAATTGTTTTTGTTTTGACTCCTGGTGACCATTTATATGGATCAGCAAAGTGGAGTTCATGTGTTTTTACATATCCGTATTTCCCTTTGTATTTGATTTTGGACCAGCCATATTGTTCAGAAGAGGACCAGTTGTCCTGATCCTTACCGATAGGTACGCCGCCATATACTTTTACGATTGTCCCAACCTTAATTTTCCCCAATGTTTTATACGATGTTCCAGCAGACGATTTTACAGACAGTACTTTTGCTGCATAGGCTTTGTCATAGCTTGTGTATTTAGCTTCTGTTGAATTGAATGATAGACATAATGTTAGTAAACAAACACTTGCAAAAATCGAAATGAATTTTTTCATTCTAACAACACTCCTAATCAGTTACATAGCTTTATTTTATGGATTTTTTTCCTTTTTTTATCATATCATGTGTAGTTATTTAATACTATGTTTTCAAAAAAAGGAATCACCTCGACCTCTCTTTCCCTTGAACTTGGCCTTTTAAAATAAAGGCGCAATTACAAACCAGATGGAAAATAAGTGGATATTATGATACGTTTATACTGGTGGCTTATAGGTCAAATTCAAAAAAAGGTAGGTATACTATGTCGGAAACAGTTCTTAAGGTTCAATCCTTGAAGAAAAAAATTGGGAAAAACGTCATCGTCGATGATGTGAGCTTTGAAATCAAAAGCAATGAAATATTCGGTTTGCTTGGTCCGAATGGAGCGGGGAAAACGACGATTATCCGGATGATCACGGGTCTTATTAATCGCACGGGCGGCAGTGTCATGATCAAGGGGCATGATCTTGATAAGGATTTTGAAGGGGCGATGAACCAACTAGGGGCCATTGTCGAAAATCCAGAGTTCTATAAATATATGACGGGCAGAAAGAACATCATGCATTATGCTCATATGTCACATAATAAGATTTCCCCTGAGCGAATCGAAGAAGTGATCAAGATAGTCAAATTGGAAGAGGCAATCGATAAAAAGGTGAAAACCTATTCATTGGGCATGCGTCAGCGTCTTGGTGTAGCACAGGCCATCTTACATAAACCATCTTTATTGATTTTTGATGAACCGACCAATGGCTTGGATCCACAAGGAATACGTGAATTCCGTGATCACTTGAAGTTGCTGGCAAGTGAGGGAGTGGGCGTGTTGATTTCTTCACATCTCCTCTCAGAAATGCAATTAATGTGTGATACCTTTGCCATTATCGAAAAGGGTAAATTGATACATACGGAAGAAAAAAGAACAGAAGAAAAACAAGAGGATATTCATGAAGTGGCCTTTACGGTTAACGATGGGGAGCGGGCAAAAACGATTTTGCTAGAAGAGTTTCCTAGTCTTCCGGTGATCAAGCATAGTGCGGAATCCATTTCCGTATCAGCGACACGTGGACAGACGGCCCGTATAAATAGTAGTTTCATAAAGAATCAAATCGATGTCTTTGAAATCGTGGTTACTAGAAAATCGCTAGAAGATAAGTTCTTTGAAATAACACAGCAGGGAATGAGGGAAACAGTATGATGTCCTTGATACGCAATGAATGGATGAAGATTTTTCAAAAAAAATCGAGCTATGTGTTTATTGGTTTCCTTCTATTAATGGTAATCGGCTCGGCGTTTATAGAAAGTAAACTGAATCCAGTCGATAAAGATGCAGACTGGAAGCAAGATGTGCGTGCAGATATAAAAGAGCAGGAAAAACAAATGAAAAGTCCGGAATTTAATGATGAAGACAAGGAATTCTTCAAGGAACAAATGGAAGTTAACGAACAACTTCTCAAGGAAAACATAAACCCAGACCTTCAAACGAACTGGACGTATATGGCGGAATGGACGACATCCATCACTTCCTTCATTACTTTATTTGTCGTCATCGTTTGTAGTTCCCTGGTGTCTTCCGAGTTTTCGGATGGAACGATTAAGCAGTTGTTGATCAGGCCTTATAAACGTTGGAAGATCCTACTTTCCAAATACATTACTTCCCTATTATTTGCGGCACTATTACTTGTGATTTTACTCGCATTCAGCTATCTAATTGGTCTTTTATTCTTTGGAAGTGGTTCTTATACAGATAAAATCATGGATCCGACTTCTTTTGGATTCGCTCCTGTTTTAGTTGGCGAATATGTTGTGAATATGATGGTCTATTGGATTCCGGGATTCTTGGTGATCACAGCCATCGCCTTCATGTTAAGCACATTATTTAAAAGCCAAGCCCTTGCAGTGGGGATTGCTATCTTCATTTTATTTGCTTCTTCTACGTTGACTGCAATCATTCAGTCATTTATTGAAAAAAATGAGTGGTTAAAGTTTGTCCTGTTCCCTCATCTCGATTTAAGAGGATATATCTCTGAAACGGTGAATATGTTCGATGGGGCATCCCTTGGTTTCTCAATAGGAGTGCTTGCCGTCTATTATTTCCTATTTTTAGCGCTAACCTTTTTCTTCTTTCAAAAAAAGGATATTACGAATTGATGGTAATTCGTTGGAAAAGTCGAAATCCCTTTGGGGGTTTCGGTTTTTTTTTTTTGAAAAGGAAGAGGTAGAAGATAGGTTTAAAAAAGTAAAAAACCGTTCGCTTAACGGAACGGTCATTGTTAAATCACTCAATCACATCAAACCAGAGGGAATCCGTATCATCCACCTCGCCATTGTAATTGATGGTGATTTCCTCTCCGGCCACTATATCGGCATGTGCATAAAAGTCGATGGTCATCCGTTCTTCATTATTATCAAACCGGGCATTTGGGGTGTAGGAATGATTAAATAAGGAACCATATCCCAAGGCAAGCGCGGTATCGTCGTCTCCCCAATAGAAGCAATGCTCGAATAGTGAGGTTTTCTTTAAGTATTTCCAGTCCTTTTTTGGTGAAACGACAACAGGGGATGATTCTATCCATTCATCTTTTTTTATATCCCGTGTAGCGAATATCCCGCGGCCATATTTTCCTGTGTGTTTGATGCAAATGGGGGCCACTGAGGCATCTCCTTTCTGCCAATCCTGATTCGTTTTCATGTGTTCCTTATCTAGGGTTTTTAGTTGTGTTTTTAAATAAGCATTCCGTTTGCGAATGAAGTCAAAGATGAATTCAGGTTCTTGATCGAATACATCAATCTGCCCCTTCTTATAAGGATCGAGGAGGACATGGGGGCGTAATGTTTGATGGAGGGTGTGTACTTTATCTTCCATATAATCGACCGTGAATGTTGTTTCCAGAATTTCTTCTACTATATCTTTATAGCGTGTACGAAATTCAGGAATTTGTAAGAGAAGGGCGTTCAGGTGGTTTTTCTTTACTCCTTCAATAGGCACGTACGTGTGCTCCATGACCCCACCGCTCACTTTCCGTCCCCATGTTGCATCATAGTCCCAAGGAATGATTTCGAATAACCCCGTTTTACTATTGCGATATAAGGCATAGTTATGCGTGAACCCATCGTTATTCATCGTACAAACGGCTGCAGCTAACCAGCGTAAGTAAGAATCAATATTTATTTGCCGTGCGACGACATCATGTAATTTGGGTAAAGGGGTTGTATTGATTTTGTGGATGAAATGATGAAGGAAAAGATCGTCTGACTCGATGCCATACACTCGTTTATAACCAGAAAGAAGCGATTGTTTTGGTTTTCCATTTCTCTCCAGGGCAAAGTTTGCATCATTGCCAACGGCGTAGTAGATGGGACCGGAAGGAAGACCTCTTTTTTCTAAAAAACATTCATCCACGGATTCCAATTGTAAATAGACGCCCTTTAAGTCATCATTACGTGTTAAATTGATAGGCTGACTTCGAGGGGATAGCACTCCGAGGTCTTCGAAGAAATCTAGGGAAAGCTTATTCCGCATGAATGAGGGATCTCTATATTCAGCGTTCAGATGAATCTTTCGAGCACCAAAGAATCTTTCGGGTTCGATGAAATCCACCCAATAGGACCGTTTCCGGAATTTCCGTGTATATGAGCCCCGATAGGCCATATCGATGTCATAGGTATTCTTACCAACCTTTAAATAGGCGGGGATGGGGGTGTTGCTCCAGACATTTTTCCGTAAATGATCCAAATCATTTTCTTCAATCGTCAAGAAATAAGAGGGAATTGGATAGTTCATACCATTACCTACCTTTTATACTAGTGTTAAGAAAGAAGCTTCAGCCTGATGAAGCGGCTACTAGTCACCAAGCTGAAGCAACCATCATTCATTTACCTATCGTCTATTTCTTCTCTTTCTCCTACATCCAGTCGTTGTATCTCCAGTGAAGAAATCGTCAGTGAAGGTATCTCCGGTAAATGGACTACCAGTAAACGTTCGGCCAGTGTACGTGCCACCGGTATACGTGCCACCAGTATACGTGTTACCAGTGAATGTGCAATCAGTGGACTTGTGTCCAGTGGACTTGCTACCAGTAGACTTATGACCCGTAGAATGTTTCCCCTTTTTTCCTTTTTTTCCTTTTGGCATTCAAACCCCTCCTTTCAGAAGCTAATGGTATAGTATGCAGGGTCGTCCGAGCTTGAATGTGTTTTTGCAAAATCGGGCGAAAAATGATGAAGGGAAAGGATATTTGTCACATAACTAAGAATGGGGGTATCTTGAAGTTACTATTAATTGACAGTGAGAATCATTATTGATTAAACTAGTTAATAGAGAATAGAGTGAAGGGGATGTGCACAATGTTCGTTCAAATGAAAAAAACAGTAGTAACAGAAGGCCATGCAGATCAAATCGTGCAAAAATTCAGTAGAGAAGGTTTGATTGAAAAGCAAGAAGGGTTCGTCGATCTAAGTGTATTGGTCAAAAAGGTGCGACGGGGCGATGAGGAAGTAATCATCATGATTCGCTGGGAATCAGAGGAATACTGGAAGCAGTGGGAGAAGAGCGACGCACACATTGCTGGACATAAAGCCAATCTTGGCAAGCCAAAGCCTGATTATATCGTCAGCTCAGAAGGTGGATTGTATGAAGTGAAAGCAGTGAAATCGACAGGAAAGTAAAATATGAGTCAGCCAGCATGTTTATGATGGCGGCTTTTTTTATATACGGGGCTACTCATGCATACTCCTTCCATGATAAGACACCCTATATCATGGAGGTGAATACCACATGGATCAATCAAATTTGAAAAAAGATGAAAAGCAAAAGCGTGAGGATAATTTAGTCGGCGGGGAAGACTTTACGACTCAACAGCTTTTGAACGGGATGAATGGCATCTCGGAAATCTATCGTCGTGATAATAGTGACGAAGACGAAAAAGAAACGACTGAATAAATAGGAATGTGTATGTAAGCATAGCTGAAAAGTTATGCTTATTTTTCTGTCTGTGGTCGAATAACTAAGGGCTGTGGTTGAATGAATACAACGAGTGGTCGAATTAATGGATCCCGTGGTTGAATAAATCCTATTCGTGGTCGAATGAATCAAAAAAGTGAACGAATGCATCAAAAAATGAGGTCGAATGTCACTGAGCAGGATAAGTTCACTACAGATATTTCGACTTTTTAAAACTGACCGATTGACCATTATCTATTTTTATTAGCATTTAGCAGGAAAAACCTCCTGTCACAGAGAAATCTAGGAGTACAGATGTGACGAAAAAGGAGTGGGTATGTTGAGCTTTTCCATTAATGAAGAAGACAAAATCATGGAGTTCCTCCTAGAAAAAAAGGATGATTTCGAGCAGCAAATTTTGGAAGAGGCAGTCAATGTTAGAGAAAAAATCGAGGAAATCCTGCTGGTTGGGAATGTGGACCTTCTGAATAATGCGCATAAGCTGGTTCGGTACATCGTGGAACAGAATGAGGCAGCCATCATTGCTTTTGCTGAACAAGAGGGAGAAGCGTGGGCCACGCACTCCTTGACTCTTTCATTCAAGTTGGAATGGGTTCAGGCCATTCGCAGAACGTTATGGAAATTCCTATATGAATATGAACAATTACAAGATACATTCAATAATGTGGAAGTGTTTTTCGATTTAGAGAAGAAAGTGAATGAACAGGTAGACCAATTTCTTAAAGCGTTCTTCATTCGTTACTCGGATTATAAGGATCGGTTGATCTTATCGCAACAGAACTTGGTGGAGAACTTATCCGTCCCGATCATTCCAATTACCCCAAGTATCTGCATCCTGCCTTTGATTGGGGATATGGAAGAATCACGCATGTATATCATCGAGGAAAAAGTACTGATAGAGATAGGAAAACTGGGGATACAAGTTTTGATATTGGATTTATCAGGAATCGTGGATATGGAAATTTCCGTCCTTAGAAAGTTAATGAACATTCTGGATGGGACGGCGATGATGGGGTGTAAAGCGGTAATCACTGGCCTCCGTCCTGAGATCGTTACGAAAATGGTGAGATCTGGAGTGTGCTTTGGTAATAAAGCAGAAACGAAAGGAACACTGCAACAGGCGTTGCAAGATTATTTAATCGTATAAGATGAAGTGATTTCTCAATATCGGTTATATTTTGACCGGAATTACGGAGAAAAAACAAGTTCTACATGATGGAAATGCCGTTATCGATGGAGTCCAACGAGAGATTGGAAATTAGAGACTGCCCAAGAAAATGCTTGGCAGTCTCTTTATGCATTCCCCTACTTAATCAAGGAATACATATACGTATCGTGTGGGACTCCATTTTGATACATGTACTTTCGAAGGATCCCTTCCTCGGCAAAGCCTGCCTTTTTTAATAACTGACTGGATTGGACATTTTCCGTAAACACCACCGCACCGATACGCGTCAGACCGAGCTCATTGAAACCGAAGGCGGCTATTTCTTTGAGCGCCTCTGTCATATACCCTTTATTCCAATGATCCGGATGGAGTTCATAGCCAATTTCCGCTCTTCTGTTTTTGGGAAGGTAGGCGTGAAATCCTATCGTTCCAATCAGTCCAGGTATCCCTTTTCTTTCGATTCCCCAACGAATGGCCCGTTTCTCTTTATAGTTCTCAGCAAATTTTTCAATGATTTCCCTTGCCTGTTCGATACTTTCAAACGAATCTTGCCCATAAAAACGTGTAAGGTCATCATTGGAAAAGCACTGGTAGATTTCTGGGCTATCGCTTTCGATAATTTCCCTTAAGGTCAGTCTTTCTGTCTCGAGTATCGGAAACATCTGTATCATCCCCTTTCATTTTTGTTATTCGACCTTGAGACGAGGATTCCTGCCCTGTACATGTTTTTCAAATTCCCGGACAAGATATGCTTATCCTTTACTTAAAGGGGGGATTATCATGGGTAAAAAGCATCGTAATCGCATCAGTTCACCGAAGAAGAATAACCATATTCCAGAAGAAGCCATCATTGCCGAACATGAAGCACACGGTAAAGAGTATTCTGCGGAAAAACGTAAGAGAAGCAATCCTGGCCAGAGTCAAGACTAGAACAGAACCGCTTAGCCTTAAGGGCCGAGCGGTTTTTTATGCTTGGGGTTAGAGCGATTCGCAATCGTCGATGTACAAAGTACTTATCTGCAGAAACGGTACATGTATGGAGTTATTGTTATTCAAAATATAATAAAAGTATAACGAAAACAAATCTAATATGTTGACAGAATAGGATGGATGATACAAAATATAATTATCTTGAAATAAAGATACATTATTTTAAAATAACTAAATATAGGATAAATGAGGAGAATATATAATGAATGTATTAGTAGTAAAAGCAAACAACCGTCCGGCAACAGAAGGAATCTCAAGCAAAATGTACGAAACGTTCATGGCTTCATTAGAAGGCAAAGACGTAAATGTAACAACGTACGATGTGTTTGAAGAAGATACACCATACTTCGGACAAGAAATTTTCAACGCGTTCGGCAAAGTGCAAACAGGCGGAGAGTTAACGGATATAGAAACACGCCTTTTGGCTGCTAAACAAAAAGCAATGGACGCAATCACTGCAGCGGACGTAGTGGTATTCGCGTTCCCATTATGGAACTTAACAATCCCGGCTAAACTGCATACATTCATCGATTATGTCTTTGCGGCAGGATTTGCATTCAAATATGATGCAAATGGGAACATGGTTCAATTAATGACTGACAAAAAAGCGATCTTCCTAAACGCTCGCGGCGGAGTTTACTCAACACCGGAAGCGGCTCCGATGGAAATGGCAGTTAACTACATGCGCAACGTATTTGGCGGCATCTTCGGCATGGAAATCATCGATGAGGTCATCATCGAAGGTCACAATGCAA
Organism: Peribacillus sp. NPDC097198; assembly: GCF_044762055.1. Classification (NCBI taxonomy): domain Bacteria; kingdom Bacillati; phylum Bacillota; class Bacilli; order Caryophanales; family Bacillaceae; genus Peribacillus; species Peribacillus sp. NPDC097198. The sequence goes on from NZ_JBIWDO010000005.1 coordinate 192,970, forward strand.
TGTCTGATAAAGCAAAAGAAATCATTTCTGCAGGGTTGGAAGAAGTAAAGGCTTCTGCACAACGCTTAGTAGAATTGGCTGTTAAAGCATAATAAAACTTAAGGAAAATATCAAAAAAGGCATTTGAGCATCGACTCAAATGTCTTTTTTAATATCTATCTCTGGTGGTAGAAATGGATGAGGGTAACAATTTTAAAAACAGAATTACTTAGGTTCTTAATGGAACCGAACAAATGCGAGTTTCTACCAATTCTTAATAACTTATATGATTATCTAATCCAACCGGTATAATGATATAGGTATTTAGGTATATTAAAAAAACATGTACGAAGAAATGCGAGGGAATATTTTGAGTAAACAGATGACCAAGTGTAAAGCTTGCGGTAAGGAAATTGCAAAAGGAGTAAAGAAATGCGTTCATTGTGGAAAAGATCAACGTAATTTTTTTATGAGGCATAAAATTTTCACCGGTTTTTTAGTGATCATCATCTTGGTGATTATCACTTCATTAGGCGGGAAAGATGATGATACCAAGGTAGAAAATGATAATAAAGTGGCAGAGCCAAATAAGGTAAAAGACGACAAAAAGGTAGAAGATGATAAGAAAGCAGCAGATAATGTACCAAACGAACATAAGGCGGCATTAAAGAAAGCAGAAACGTATGCGGAAAACATGGATATGTCAAAAGCAGCGGTTTATGATCAATTGGTTTCAGAGCATGGAGAAAAATTCCCAGAAGAAGCGGCACAATATGCTATCGACAATATAGAAATTGACTGGAAAGAAAATGCGTTGAAGAAAGCAAAAACGTATGTGGATGAAATGGATATGTCAAAAGCAGCGGTTTATGATCAATTGGTTTCAGAGTATGGGGAAAAGTTTACCAAAGAAGAAGCTCAATATGCTGTGGATCATTTAGAATAATATTCACATGAAATACCAACAAAAAACGTTGAATCTGATTCAGCGTTTTTTTGTTGGATTTTTTAACGATAAACAATCAATAGAGGATGCCAGTTGAGTAAACAACGTGTGCATCGACTTAATCCCATGGTCGTGGGATTGATAAGGGATATGTTTTAAGGGTAGTTTAATTATATAGAGACAAATTTTTGATTTTCTTACTAGAAAAAGCAATAATCATGGTGAAGGAAGGTGTTTATATGAAAAAATTAGAAGATAAAGTGGTCTTGATTACTGGTGGTGCTGGTGGAATCGGTGCTGGTATGGCTCATGCGATGGCGAAAGAGGGCGCAAACGTAGTCATTGTCGATGTGAATGAAGAAACAGGCAGGAAAGTGGAGGCCTCGTTGCAACAATACTCACCTAATTCGATGTTCATTCGATTCGATTTAACGAAGCATGATGAGTTAAAAGGGTTAGTGGACCAGGTTGTGGAGAAATACGGAAAGCTGAATGTGCTCGTTAATAATGCTCATGTATCGAGACAAATTCCCTTTATGGAAACGACTAGAGAGAATCTGGATTTATCATTCAATACCGGATTTTATCCAACATTCTATTTAATGCAGGCGGCCGTTCCCCATCTAAAAGAAACGAAGGGAAATATTATCAACTTCGCTTCTGGGGCGGGGATTAAAGGGCAGCCGACACAAGCGGCCTATGCAGCGGCAAAAGAAGCGATTCGTGGTCTTACCCGTGTCACGGCCAATGAACTTGGCGGATTTGGAATCACCATCAATCTAATTTCTCCGATTGCCAACTCGGAAGGCGTGCAAGCTTGGGCCAAAGCGCATCCCGATATGTACGAAGGAATGCTGGCGGGTATTCCGGTGGGGCGCTTGGGTGATCCCGAGGAAGACATCGGTCGCGTGGCTGTATTTTTAGCTTCCGACGATAGTAAATATATTACTGGTCAAACGTTGATGGTAGACGGTGGATCCATCATGTTACATTAAAAGGTTCGGGCGCGTTGATTCTATCGACGCGCTTTTATCATGCTTCAATACGTTCCCCTACCCACTTCGTTCATTAAACTGGTTGTTTTTTAAATGAATTGTCTAATAATTATCCATATGTTACTATTTTTGTAGATATTTTACGTGTGGATTGTTTTCATCTACGGGTATTTTGTCTAAGTATGATGTTTCGTTCATTTGTAAGGGGGATGTTGGGGAATGGGGAAGAAGACGAAGAATAGGTGGTTGATTGCTGTTTCTGCAGTGGGAATTCACTTGTCGATTGGTTCGGTGTATGCTTGGAGCGTATTCACGAAGCCACTTGCAAGCGAATTCGGTTGGGATTTGACTGATATTAGCTTAACATTTAGTATTGCGATTTTGTTTCTTGGGTTATCGGCTGCATTTCTTGGTCATTTTGTTGAAAAATATGGACCTAGGAAAGCGGGGATCCTCTCGGCGATTTTTTTTGGTTTAGGTATTACGGGGTCCGGTGTAGCGATTCATCTGGAATCCTTGCCTCTCCTTTATATTTCTTATGGCGTTTTCGGTGGGATTGGGCTCGGTGTAGGCTACATAGCACCGGTATCGACCTTGGTGAAGTGGTTTCCAGATCGCAGGGGTCTAGCGACTGGCCTAGCCATCATGGGCTTTGGGTTTGCGGCACTGATTAACTCGCCAATCATCCAGGGTCTGATTGAATCGGTAGGAATTGCTCCTACCTTTTTCATTCTTGGCACCGCTTACTTTATCATCATGATCGCTTCCTCTCTTTACTTGGAGCCTCCAGAGAAAGGCTGGCTACCTGTGGGGTATAAAGAGAAAATCAAAACGGGCAAAGTGAAGGCATTGCAAGATCTTTCGCAGTTGACCGCTAACGAAGCAGTTAAAACAAAACGGTTTTATTATCTATGGATCATGCTGTTCATCAATATAACTTGTGGGATTGCCATCATTTCAGCTGCCTCCCCGCTTGCCCAGGAAAGTATTGGGTTAAGCGCCGCGGCAGCTGCGGCACTAGTGGGCGTGCTCGGTGCCTTCAATGGTCTTGGACGGATTGGCTGGGCATCTGTATCGGATTTCATTGGTCGCCCGAATACGTATACCATATTTTTCACGATACAGGTCATTGCCTTCCCGCTCTTGATCATTACGGATAACCCGGTTATCTATCAAATTTTATTAGCGATTATTTATACATGCTATGGTGGAGGATTCGCTTCCATTCCAGCGTATATCGGAGATTTGTTCGGTACGAAGCAGTTAGGGGCCATTCATGGATATATTCTAACGGCATGGGCAGCTGCTGGGCTCGTGGGTCCGATGTTCGCTTCATGGATCAGGGAAACAACCGGGAGTTACTCCCAAAGTTTAATCGTATTCACTGGTTTTTTCGCCGTTGCATTGATTGTTTCCTTATTGATTCGTCTGGACATAAACCGATTGAAAAAAATCCAGACGAACGAAAGCCAGGATATCAGTGTTTGATGGTAAGTAGTTCGTATAATGATAGAATAAGAAACTCGCTGATCTCTTCCTCAGCGGGTTTTTTAAGTAAGTATTTAAGGACATTCATTTTGCCTTAAGTAGTGGAACGAGTTCATCTCCTTATTCAAACGATTAGTCAGGATCTTTTTCAGTTCTTTCTTTTCAGACCCATTCTTTAGACCCTTAGATAAATTGCATGCCCAAACCCTTGGTATGACTGGGTTTTGGAACTACTTCTTTTATCATTTACGGCTACCTATTCACAATCCACAAATACCATCCACAACTCACATCCTATCAGCCGACATCCACAGGCGGATATCCACAATCCACAAGCGAAATTCTTTAATTCACAGCCAATTTCTTTTATCCACAGATGCTTTAGAAGACACAAAAAAGAGAGCGGATTCGCTCTCTTTAAACTGTAAACAAACTCGATGAATATCGTGTTTGTTTATTTTGTGGCTTGTTCGATGTGAACGTTGATTTCCACTTCAGGCACTCGCTTTCCGCGGGCGGTCGGGGAGCCTCCTCGGCTTCGCCTGTGGTGTCTCCCCTAGACGCGCATTTCCCGCAGGAGTCTCGTACCTTCCATTCCAATCCACTTTGCGTGTGAAATCGAGTATGTATTTGCGGGCAAAAGAGTATGCGTTGGAATGCTTTAAGGGATTTAAAAAGGGCAGGGGAAAAAACACTAGCTTAGGAAGGTAGTGTGATGTTAAGAAGGGGATGCAGCAAAGGCATCGAGCCGACCACGTTGTATGGCGAAATAGGATTGGATGGTTTCCTTTTTCCTCGTGAGTGTATATTGCTGGTTGGACGGTGATACAGCCGCGTTGCCGAACTTTCCGATTAAAGCGAGCAGTTTGTCCAATTGATCATATGTATCATTTCTAAGCGCTATGATATATTCCGAAGCGGTCCTTGTGGGTACCGGGTTGGTTGTCGGTGCAGTCATTTCCTCTTCTGTTTCGATTGTCTCGGTCGCCGTCTTCACGCGGGATATGAGCCACTCTTCGCACCAGCCGTTCAGTATGGAATAGATGAAGTCCGCTTGCTGAAACTTGAGGCGGATCGGTTCGATGTGTTGGTTCACTTCCATATAGTTCACTTCCCGGCCAAGTGCCTTCTCTGAAATCTCTTTATGAAAATGTTCACGGTCAAGCAGGGACTTGATGGACTCGGCCTGGTGGGCATACTTCGCCATTTGTTCTAATGTTTCATTATAAACAATCGTGCTTAAATAAGCCGATGCCTGTTTTGGTTCAGTGAGCAATGGTTTGTTGGCACGCAAGGCCTTGCCGAATTTCTTGAGTGCTTGTGAATAGACGAATCGCGCAAGGGTCAGCAGTTCCTTTTGCGTATCGCTCGGAGTTTCCGCTTTTTTTGCATCTTTAAGAAACGAGCGGAAAATGTACTTCCCGACCCGTTCCAACTCCATGCAGACGGCATCGCTGATATGGCCAGGAAAGCCCGCATTGAAAATGGTCCGGCGCAGTCCTGCCCGCTCGCCACGGTTTTCGCGATACTCTCCAAGCGTCCCTTCCTTAAAGGTAAACATCATCACTTCTTTCTTGGAGAAAGCCTTACTTGTGAAAGCAATCGTAACGAGATCGCCTAAGCCTGCTTCATAGATGGCATCCATCGCTTCGAACAGGCGCTGTCTTGTGAATAGGGAAGTGGAGTCCGAAACGAATTCATGATAATCGAACATCACTTCTTCCGATTTTGAAACCGACATCCGGTAAGCGGCCATCAGCAACAGACGTTTTGCCGAAATCGTCAACCCTTTGAAAGCCTCATGATAAAAGAAACGGTATTTCTTGCAATAACGATCGGTCTTATGGTTAAAGCCAAGGTTACTTGTTGGTCCAAGGTTGAACTTATATAAAGCATCCCCATCTTGTTGAACGGATACGAAAACCTGCGGAAGGTCTCCTTTTGGTGACGTGAATTTCCTGATGATCTGCTTCAAATATTTTTCCGATGTCCCCAAACTGCTTGCCATTGCATGAAGCGGGCTCTGAATGACCCCATCCCAATCACTATGCAGCAAAGAGTACAAACACGCATCAAATTCAGTGGAGGATACATGTTTCAATAAGTAATGGTACGTTTCTTCATAAATCATCCGGTTCCGTCTCCTTTTAGTATCCGCCTACATCCATTGGGCAGAGGGTATGATCTAACCAAATTGTTCTTCATCTTATTGAAGCTTTCGAAAAGAATCACTTCACCGTCTATATAAACTTTAAAAAGGAAAAAGTAGCATGCTCTAAAAATATTTTTTTTGAAAATGTATAGGTTTGTAGGGGAGAGGCAAAAGAGGCTGATTAGTTGTGTTAAAATTAGGTAGAATTAGAAAAATAGATAAAGGGAGTTTTTTTGTAATCATGATATTTTCATTACTAGCATTTATCTTAAAAGGGATCGTGACGAAGCTTCCGTTTGCTTTATTGGGACTTTCCCTCATTCCGCAAAGGTGGTCCATAGCCGTCAGGAAAAAAGATTGGCTCTTTTTCACTGAACAGGTTCTGCGGCTATTACTGGCCGCTGTCATTTTATTTTTTATCATCGATATTAATCTACTAGACCAAACGGTTGAAGCGTTCTTTTCCAACTTGGCCATAGTATTTGGGTTGTTCCTTATCGTGGATGCAAGCTTGTACCTATCGAGGGATAAAGAACCTTCCCTAAAAAGACGTGACCGGGAACAAGGCGTTTCGAAGCGAGTGAGAACGCCTTGGAATGTCCATGCCATGTATATCATCGGTTTATTGCTGATTGCCACTTGGGTGATCATGCTGTTTTATCCCCTTACGATTGCCGGGAACCTTCATGGGTTAGCCGATGTCGTAAAGAAGAATAAACTAGAGGAAGTCCAAGATATTAAAACGATGCCACTAGTGACGGTGAAAATGGCTGATGCAAAGGGCGATGCTGCCATTAATAAAATCCAGAATGCCTCATATTTCACGGAAGGTGAATACCGTCTGACCAATATCAATGGCGAATTGACGTATACCTCTCCCATTGAAATGGACGGATTCCTGAAAGCTGGAAAAGCCGAATACACGCCAGGATATAACTTGATTTCGGCCATAGCGACCGATAAAGGTGCGAGCACGGTGAAAGGGAAGATGCTGTATGCCCCGTCACAGTATTTGGATTATGATGTAGATAGACAGATTCATAAGGCGTATCCAACCAAAGTCATCTACGATTCATACCTGGAGCCAGATGAAGAAGGCAAGCCTTTCTTTGTAGCTTCGGTTGGCCATTACTTGAAATACAGAAGTGGGTCCGTCGTGGATGGGGTGGTAGTGGTGAATCCGGAAACGGGTGACACGACCTTCTATCCATTAGGAAAAGAACCGAAATGGGTGGACAGAACCTTCACTGAGGAAACGGCTCTAGAGTATTGGAGCTATTGGGGAAAATATGTTCACGGGTGGAAAAACCAATCACTCATCGGTCCGAAAAAAGATGTCTTGATTCCGAATGAGGAAAATATGCAAGTCACCTTTAATGATAAAGGCGAGTTGATTTATGTCGTCGATTTCACGAGGGCCAAATCAAAAGGGAACTCGAAAACGCTGGTAGGTTACGGTGTGTTCAACGCCAAGACGGGTGAAATGACATATTATAAAGGCGTGACATCCGTTTTAACCGGTAAAGAAGCAAAATCGAATGCCAATGCGAGTGAATTCTTATCCAAATATCCAGGATGGAAAGCGACCAATGGCGTGTTCTATACGATATACGGGGCACCGACCTATGTGATCCCCGTTACAAAAGGAAGCAAGTTCCAAGGGGTGGCCATTGTGTATGCCAATAGCGACAATCCTCAAGTAGCTTTCGGGAAGAACAAAGATGAAGCATTCCGGAACTATAAGAAACTGATCGCTTCCTTAGGGAAAGTCAATGGAGTGACGCCCCAAAAAGGATTTGAAATGAAAGAGGTCAAAGGGAAAGTCATCAGAATCAATGATGCCAATCTTTCGAGTGGGTATGTGTTCTATCTTATCGTAGAGGGCAGCAGCAAAAGGTTCTCGATTGATCCTTCCGTTCAAGGATTGTCCGATGTAGTCTTGACCAAGGTAGGAGACCGGGTCATCTTGAACGTGATGGACATGGAAGAAGAGATTGTTCCCGTCGATCAGTTCACGAATGTAGATTTGCCGAAGAAATAAAAGAAGCCGTGCGTACTCCTTGAAAGGAGCGCACGGCTTGTTCAATGAAAAAAACTGTACCTCCGATTGTTAGGTGTGTCTAACAAAGAAGGTGCAGTTTTTTTCTTTATAATTCCCCTTGTTGAATCCGTTTAATTACCTCATCAAGCCAGTAAATGGTGTGATCTGCTCTGGATGAAAAGTATTCACCTAAATATTCCACTAGCTTTTCTTTATCATGGTCTTTTTCCATCTTCATCTGTTTTTCAAAATCCGAAATTTGTTCCCACTTTGCAAGGAACTTCTTTTTGTTGTTTTTCAGGATTTCGACTACCTTATCACGGTCTACATATTTGAGGTATGCAAGTCCCACCACCATATCACTAATGGAACTGGCATTTTCAAACAACTTATAGATTTTCTTCGGAAGTTCTTCACGGCCTTTAGCCGTAATCCCGAATACTTGTTTATCAGGTCGATGATCTTCTTTAATGATTTCGACTATCTCGATTAAGCCTTGTTTGACTAGCGAATCAAAATGGTAATACAGCTTACTTTCCGTCAACCCACCCAGTTGATCGAAAGGGATGGGTTCAGACAGCTGCTTTTTTAATTTATATGGATAATTATTATCCTTCATCAGTTTGCTCAATATGAAAACTTGAATGGGCATCTCTAAGCTCCTTCAGAAAATGGTTATCCTTATTATAGCAAACGAAGCGGGAATTTAAGCGGTCTTTGCAGCTTCCGTTTCCGGTTGTACCACTTGATTATCTAATGGAACTTTTTTGTGGACAAAGGCCACGATGAGCATGTTGATGAACATGGCACCCAGACCGACGGCTACCATGGACCAAATAAACGGACTTGGACTCGTGGTGCTATATAGGTTGGCAAAGTATGCTTGCACCGAGTAATACATAGGTGAAATGTGGCTCATCCATTCATACGGCGCATACATCATATCACGTGACACGGTGGCACCATTTGCGATGGTTTGTGTTAATAAGATCGGGATGTTTAACACCATACCACCATCTCCAACCAAGAATACCAAAATGGCTGTAAAGTTGAAACATACCATATAGTTCAAGATTTGTTGACCTAGCGTGCTGAGGAATAGGTCTCCACTTGGTTCATTCACTAAATAAGTGATGCCTAGGGCAACGAAGGAGGAAACAACGGCAACCAATAAGGCAGTCATTTGTACATACATGAATAGTCGTGTCTTGCTCGCTTTTCCACGGCTCTGTCTGAATGAGGTCACTAATTGCATCGCACCGATCATGGCACCTACATATCCTGCCATCGTCAAGAACATCGGTAACATATTGTGGTGCATGCCATCTGGCACTTCATTGATCGTGACGATGTTTCCTGAATACGCCGTTTCGATTTGTTTCGCCATTTCAGCCGCTTTTTCTTCCGGTAAATTGAAGTTCATCAATACGCCTTGAGCGGTTTGTTGTGAGAATTGTGCGCTCAACTGATTGTTAATTTCCGTAACGACTGAAGTCATAGTTGAGGAAACAACGGTTGGTCCTGCTTCATTAACTGTAAAGTCAATGCTTGATGACGTTTCGCCATTTTGCATATCCGCAGAGAATGTTTTCGGGATGTGTACGACTAGCGCTAAATCATTCTTATTTAGATCTTTTAACGCTTGTTTATTTGTTACATCTGTTTCGATTTCTTTAAACGGTAAGTTTTCTTTCAATTGGCTGGCAATCTTGTCTCCGTATTCACCAGCATCATCATTGACGATGGCAACCGGCAATTGATCGATATTTCCTGGAATGGCCGAATAACCAGGTAAGAAAATGCCTAGCATACAAAGGCCATAGAAAATCCCCATGAAAATGGCAGCAATGGAACCTTGTGTCTTTAAGAAATGTTTATATTTAAACTTCATTTGTTGCATCCATCCTTCTTCAAATATATTCTGGTTTAACTACTTTAATTTGAGTACTTTAATTGAACCGCTTCATCAGTCTACTCGAATCCTTTTTTAAAGTCAATAAAAAATTACGATACTAAACATCAGGAAAGTCTCCCTTATGTCGCTGGTGCCAAGCGTGAGTGTATATGTATGTAAGTATGGTTTTTACAGTATGGTTACTGTTTTGCTTTTGTGTATAATGGGATTATATGTAAAATATTTCGGGTAGGGGGAGCTTTTTTGAAAAGTAAAATCACTTATATAGCTTGTTTAGTGTGTTTACTCGTGATTAGTGGATGTACCTCATCCAAGGTGCAAGAACCGGAGAAAACAGACGAGGTAAGCGTGATTGATGAGGTTCCAAGTTTCGTAACGGATAAAGACCTAGATCAAATTGACTGGGAGCGGAAAGCTGTCGAATTTCGTACATCGACAAACGCCAAGGTAATCGGTAACGAAAACAGGCTTGGCATCATAGGGCCTGAATTAAAGGCAAATAAAGTGGAGAAATGGTTGTGGCACTTTTGGGGAATGGATAAGGGCGTAGCGACATTCGTCGGATATCATCGGAACACGTCAACCATCCATTCCGTATTAATTGATGGAGAGTGGTCCAGAAGCTTGACGGGGAGTAGTGCCGTGAATGGAGCCGATGGGAGTGTACCTTCGAATGTCATGTTGCCGGATGCGGGTGAATGGGCCATTTTGGTTTATTCGGATGGTGAATTATTCGATACATTGGTGATGGATGTGAAGGAGGAACAGCACACAAGTCATAAATGATTCTCGAAGGAGTGGACGATTCGGAACACAAGGGGATTTTTGAACAAATAAAAAAGATCACCGAATAAGTGGTCTTCTTTGATGAATCCTATGGAACGAATGCCCTCGTTAGGGGAAGTCATCGTTTTACCGACTTGCCAGGTCAGTGGTCTACCTATTCATCATAAGGATAAATACTAGCACGACGATGACAAAGGCTATGATAACGGATAGCCATCCAATTTTCACTTTTGCTAATAGACGGTCAACAATAAAGAATGAGATGGCAGAAACAAGACTTAGGATTTGTAAGACGAATCCGAATAAACAGTGAAATAAGAAGGAGAGAATTTCGCGAGTGTAAGCCTTTTTAGAAATCTGCCTACTCAGCCAGTCACTAAAGAAGGAAGTGATCACTCCGTAGATAATGACAATCATAAGATTTAAATAATATAAATTCATAAATGCATTCAAATCAAAGCCACCAAGCGATGAAAGGACCAATGCAAATAACAAACTACTAAGAAAAGCAGTCAATAGTTTTCTCTTTAAAATAATAGGAATGTTCTCCTCTCTAATTTCGATTGCTCCAACAGCAACCCATGTAATATCTATATCTAGCCCTTCTTTTATTACCGTTCGTTCATCGGTAATAGAACCAAAATAAAAAAAGACTGAAGAGAGGGGTTTGATCTCAGCTTTTGGGAGGATGCTTTCCCCAAAAGCCTACCTCTTACCTCTACTTACAGTTTGAAGGCACACCGGCATTGAAGTTTTTGTCTAGATCTGTTTCTGTTTTCTCATCCATTGTGTCGCTACCCATTTTTCTCCTGTTATGACCGGGGCTCCACCGTGTAAGGTTTGTTCATTTACATGTTGATCATCATAGAAATACTCGAAGTACACGGCCATTCCCTTTTGGGGAGATACAGAGAGATTTAGTTTAGGAAAGAACGTTTCCCCGCCTTCTTCCACATCATTCAAGTACATGATGATGGTGCTAATTCTATTATTTTTTGCAGCTTTACTGGAAGAGGCGAAAAAATCATAATGGGCCTTATACTCTTGGCCAGGTGTATACTTTAGAATTTGAATACCGTCCCCATGTTCAACGGGTACATTCATAATAGAAGAAACTCTATTTTCAATGGTCGTGATGAGGTCATTTTCCTTGTCCTGGAAGTACATGCTACTGCTTGTCCGCATCTCATTTACTTCGCGTGTATCACCGATTTTGGAACGGTTCAGTTTATCTTTGGACAAACTGATTAATTCGTCACATTCTTCGTCACTTAACACATTCCCCAAAACGGCGATGAGCGGTTCTTCTAATCTAGTAAGGATCGTAATCTCTCTATCTTCTGTTTTGATTGTATTTCCCTTATGGGTGAAAATAGTCTGTTCTTTGTTATCCATGGTCGTTCACTCCCTTAATGAATGAATTTTCGGAAAAATCCATCAGTCTATTTGGCTTTTTAGCGATAAATGATTATATCACGAACCTTTCGAATAACGGAAATTTTTTACTTTGGTATATATTATTAGTACGAAAGGTTTTTTGTGGAACGATGGTGTGAATCCCCACCATCGTTTTTCATGCATTCAAATGGGTTTTCCGCGCAGTTCGTATGCCTTTCCCCAATGTAACGACTCCCACAATCAATAGAAGCAAAGGCAGTCCAAATAATAGGTGACCGATTCCAGGAGCAAATAGTGTAACTGTAGATAAAGGACCGAATAGATAAGGGAATCCGATCAAAATACTCAACGGAATCAGCCAGTAAACCATGACGAGGAACATCATATGGAGAATACGTAGGAATCCGTGTACTTCTCGTGGTTTAGGTTTGAATATTCTATTGATTGACCAGACAATCAGGGTCACGAATCCCAATATAATCAGATCAATCACTGCATATTTCATAAATGGGTGGTCAGTGGGGCTAGGGGGTTCTTCATGATGTACGAGCTTGTTCACTCCGCTTATGATCGAATCATATTCATTGAGGTTGAAATAATCCATTGAATTAATCTGTAGGCTGATGCCATACTGCCCGTCTAAGATCACTTTTGAGTAGGTGTTTTCTGTCCATCCATTATGGGAGACTTCATCATCCTTCACTTCCCATCCCATTGCGTAGTACGTATCATCCCCTATGTATGATGATGGCTGATGCAAGGTGTTCATGCCATTCTTCGATAAAATGCCTTTTCCATTGAATGTGCCATGATTCAATTGGGCGATCATATAATTTGCCATATCTTCCGCACTAGAAATGATGTAACCGGAAGGAACCGATCCCTCGTGTTTCAATTGCTTGGTCGGTAGCTTCCATCCAAATACCGTCTGATAACCGCCCGCAATGGCATGGTTTGCAACATCTTTAGGGTCACCGTAGGTATTCTTCATTTCAAGCGGCTTGAATATGAATTCATTTAGATAGTCTTTATATGATAGATTTGTCACTTCTTCAATGACTAAACCTAAGATGTCGTAATTTAGATTCGAATATTCATAGCGGTCACCGGCAGGGTGCTTCAATTCAATCTCTTCCAAGCCTTTGACATGTTCTTTCAATGTCTTATCTCCCTGTGAGATAGCCACTTGGCCGTCATATGTGGAAAGACCGCTCGTATGATTCAGTAAGTGCTGAATCGTGATTTTCCCAGAAGCCTCCTTATCGGCAAGATGAAACCAGGGGATATACAATTGCACGGGATCTTGTAATCGTATTTTTCCCTGATCCACTAACTGCATAAGGGCAAGTGCCGTAAATGATTTACTGACGGACCCAAGAACGATGGGGGTTTCCGAAGTCATTTCAGTTCCATTTTGGTTGGCCACACCATATCCTTGCACGTATTCCACCCGATCTCCCTCTACGATGGCCAATGAAGCTCCCTGAATCTTGAGACGCTCGATTTCATTTGCCATAAACTCATCAATAGCGGAAGAATCCAGTTTTCTTGACGCCTGTTCGTTTCCCAACACAACTCCGGAAACACTTGTCAGGACGAGCAGTATGGTCAGTATGAAACTAATTATCTTATGTCTTTTTCGCATCTTCTCATTTTCCTTTCTCTATCAAGTGCAAAATATCTTTCTTGAATCATTGTAAGGATTTAACAAAAGTGGGTCAATGAATTCCAGATAAATAGATTCGTTGATGGCTCGTGCACTACTTTGCTGTTCGCCTTTGATAAGTAAATATTCCGTGAAGATTTCGGGGGAACGCATGAAAATGGGCATCTGAATCAGTAGCAATACCCATTCCGAGTACATATTTTGTGTGGAGAGAGTACTTGGAGGATAGGGAAAATCTATAGGCCATTTTTTCCGTACTCCTTCGTTATTTTTGATTAATTTAAATATGGAGGTTTTATACATGAATGAGTTTCAAAATCAGCTTCAAATGTTGAATGTCGACCCACAGTTCCAGGCCAGTCAGCCGGTCCCTTGGGATCCGAATCAATTTCAGCATCAGCATTCCATGGAAGATTCCCGTCTTATCCCGTTAGGGTGTTTTGGTTGCCTTGGTTGTTTCGGATGCTTTTTCTTCGGAGGCATCGGAGGGTGTGGCGGATGTGGACGTTGCGGAGGGTGTGGACGCTGCGGTCGTTGCGGTCGCTAATCGATTTTCAGAGAAGAACCGACCCCTGCAGAATGCCTGCAGGGGCTTTTCTCCATGGAATTAGACATAAGAGACAAATTGTCATACATACGATTAGAGGGATAGCTAAGTAAAGCTTGTTGGTTAGGAGGTTCGAGATGAAGAATTTGACCCCTTCTATGCGTCTGAAAGTGAATAGGGATACGTTTTTTCTCCCTGAACCAAATGGGGGAGTGTATTTTCGGAATAATGTAAGTTCTTTCCGTATGGAAGGACGTACCATCGTTCAATGGATTGAACAGTTAATACCCATGTTTAACGGGGAACATGCATTGAGTGATTTGACGGATGGATTGCCTGGGCCATACCGGAATCGGGTCATGGAGATTGCCGAAGTTCTGTACAAGAACGGGTTCGTTCGGGATATCAGTCAAGATGCCCCACACCAGTTGACGGATCGGATTGTGGATAAGTATGCGTCTCAGATTGCGTTTTTGGATAGTGTCGGCGATTCGGGAGCCCGTCGTTTTCAGGATTATCGTCAGCTGAAAGTATTGGCGATTGGCTCAGGTCCGTTTTTCGTATCACTGGTATCCGCGTTGCTTGAATCTGGATTGCCTGCTTTTCATATTCATATAAAGGATTCGAAATCGACGAATAGAAAGCGACTGAAGGAAATTGTTGCCCATTTCCGTACAACAGATGAGGACGTGGTGGTGGAGGAGGTTTCCCAGAATCAGGAGGGGGAAAGAGCTTGGCAGGAAATAATCCGGCCATATGATTATATCGTGTCTGTGTCACAAGATGGAGAGGTGGAGGAACTGCGGGCGCTGCACGCGGCCTGCAGGCAAGAGGAGAAGATGTTTTTCCCTGCACTGAGTCTGAATCAAATTGGTCTTGCCGGTCCGATGGTGAACGGGGAATCGCTTTCCTGCTGGGAGTCTGCCTGGCGCCGTTTACATCAGTCTTCCCTGATTACCGATCAAGAGGTTGCCTCTTTTTCCTCCACGGCGGGTGCGCTCCTCGCAAATGTACTGGCGTTCGAGTTATTCAAAAGGAGTACGGGAGTGAGCGAATCGGATCAGAGCAATCAACTTTACCTGCTTGATATGGAAACCTTGGAAGGAAGCTGGCACACCTTTTTGCCCCACCCGTTTGTCACGGGCACGGCGGCTGCAAGATGGGTGACGGATTTCGACTTGAGATTGAACCAGCAATCAAGCCGAGGCGAACGGGGTAAGTTGTTTATGTCCTTTGGCCGAATGACTTCCAGCCAATCGGGCATCTTCCATAGCTGGGAAGAAGGAGAACTGAAGCAACTGCCGTTAGCTCAATGCCGTGTCCAAGTGGTTGACCCGATGTCGGAGGGTCCAACTGAATTGTTGCCAGCGATCATTTGCTCGGAATTATTGCATGAAGAAGCGAGGAGGGAAGCGGGCTTAACGGGAGTCGAAGTGTATGCCACGGAAACGGTCAGCCATCTTGGTCCGACTTTACCTCAATGGGATGGAGTAGGTGTAGAAGGATTCGTCGGAGTTGGTACGGGAGAGACGTTCGCGGAGTGTATGTGCCGGGGGTTGTACAAGTGTTTGGACGAGGAATTAACCAAGCGAAGCAACGAAAAGCACGCCTGTGGTCGAATTCAGTTGGAGGTCATAGACGATGAGCGCTGCCGGTATTACTTGCAGGCGTTGACTAGAATGGCAGGTGACCCCGTGATTGCGTTAGGAGAGGAAGTATTCGGTTTCCCTGTCGTATGGGTCGGTACGGGGGATGAGTGGTACGGATGTGTAGGGTTGAATAGTACACAGGCTTTACGGAATGCTTTACAGCAGGCACTCATGGTCATTCAAAATGAAAAGGGGGGTTACAAGAAGCAGGGTTTGAGAGCTTCATCTGTACTAATGGAAAAAAGGACGCCGTTGACACTTAGGATTGCGTCGTATGAAGGATCAAGAGAATCGGAAGTGCTACAGGAGGCCTTGCAAGTGCTGGATTGGAACGGAAAGCGGCTATTGGCCTTCGAACTGGAATTGGAACCTGTTTTGAAAGAGGAGCTGGCAGGGGTATTTGGTGTGTTGCTGCGAGAGGAGGGATCAAGGTGAAGCCTGTCATCTTGATGGTCGGAGAAGGAGTGCTGGCGGACCTGGTGTACGGAATATTGTCAGTCCAATACGAAATCATTCACCAGGTCGACTTTTTGACAGAGATACCCGAAACGGCTGACCTGGCTCTCGTGCTGCAGGATGCCTGGGATCCTTCTGCCCACCTAAAGGCGGAGGAAGTCCTCGACATTCCATGGTTACGGGGCTTTGTGTCATTTGGTGAAGGGATGGTTGGGCCACTAGTGTGGATGGAGAAGGAAGGGTGCTCGCAATGCGCGGATCTACGGCATCTCATGGCGGGGCGCGATCGGAAAGAAATGTGGGCCATCCAAAAGCAATTGCAGGAGAATGGAGGGAAGCAAGATGACCCGGCGGCATCGCGCACGGGACTGTTACAAATGGCTTACCTGATTGGAGAAGAGGTGCAGCGGGTGATGGAAGGGACTGGGGCCCGGTCGGAATATGCTGTAGCCTTGATCAACATGAAGACACTGAATATTTCCTGGCATCCTTTTTTAGCGGATCCAATCTGCCCGGTCTGTAGTCCCATTCCCGATGATTCTTCAAGGGCGGCCCGAATTTCGTTACAACCAAGTCCGAAGGTGGATCCCGATGGCTACCGCACCCGTTCAATGACTGAGCTAAGTCAGGTGCTGGCCAAGGATTATCTCGATCCCCGGATGGGTTTTCTGAATAATAAGATGGTCGATCTTGTGCCGCCATTTGCCGATGTCAGTGTGAGTCTTCCTTTGTTCATGGGGGATGAAGGGACAGCGGGGAGGACGAATTCCTACGCGGTTAGCGAGATGACTGCGATTTTGGAAGGATTGGAGCGGTACTGTGGCCTTGAACCCCGGGGAAAGCGGACCGTTGTCCATGACAGCTACAATAATCTGAAAGATGAGGCCCTGGATCCCAGCAAGCTTGGTGTCCACACCGATGAAATGTATGAAATGCCTGGTTTTCCTTTCAAGCGTTTTCATCCGGATTCCCCAATCAACTGGGTTTGGAGCTATTCTTTTTTACAAGAGCGTCCAATTTTGGTTCCAGAGCTGGTGGCTTATTATAGCTTGGGCTGCGGGGAGGGGTTTGTTTATGAAACGTCCAATGGCTGCGCATTAGGAGGCAGTTTGGAAGAAGCGATTTTGTACGGGATTTTCGAAGTGGTGGAACGCGATTCCTTTCTATTGACCTGGTACGCTAAGCTCCCGCTTCCCCGCCTTGACCCGTATTCGGCCAATGACGAAGAACTGGCATTGATGATGGACCGGGCACGGGCAGCGGCGGGATATGACATCCATTTGTATAACGCGACGATGGAACATGGCATCCCAAGTGTCTGGGCGATGGCGAAAAACAGGAAAGGAAAAGGATTGAACCTCATTTGTGCGGGTGGTGCCCATTTGGATCCCATCCGGGCGGCGAAAAGTGCGATTCATGAGTTGGCGGGCATGATGCTGACCCTTGACGATAAATTCGAGGCGAATCAGGAAGAGTATGAGAAGATGCTCGCTGACCCGTACTTAGTCCAGCAGATGGATGATCATGGCATGCTGTTTGGGTTACGGCAAGCGGAAGAACGGTTGCACTTTTTATTGGATGATCGACGGCCGTTGCGTACGTTCGACGAGGAATTCTTGGCCGGGGTGAAACATGCCGATTTAATGGATGACCTACAGGACGTGCTTTTACAGTTGCAACAGCATGGCCTTGATGTGCTTGTCGTGGATCAAACGACGCCGGAACTGAAAAAGAACGGATTACATTGCGTGAAAGTGCTGATACCGGGCATGCTCCCGATGACATTCGGTCATCACCTGACCCGCGTTACAGGACTCGATAGGGTTTTGCAGGTTCCCGTGGAACTAGGATATGCGAAGCAGCCGCTGACAATCGAACAGCTTAATCAAGATCCGCATCCATTTCCATAAGCGGTGGTAAGGAGGCAGGGGATGAATCTAGATCAATTTTTGCATAATCTTCAGTTTGACACAGCGAAGGTCAGACCGCCTGACTGGGAAGTGGATTGGGAGGATGCGCCACTTTCCTATAAACTTTACCGTGACTTGCCTGTGTTCCCTTTTTCGCCGGAAGTGCCGCTGACATTGGAAGCCTGCCAAACATCATCCCAGCCTGACTTCAAGGCTATCGGTCACTTTCTTTGGTATGTATTCGGCCTTGCTCAAGTGAGCCAGTTCATGAATGATCCGGAACAAATGGACTTCATGCAGTCGTTCCGCCGTTTTGCGCCTTCAGGGGGAGCATTGTATCCAAACGAACTGTACATCTACCTGAAAATCGAGGAGTTGCCTGCTGGCGTGTACCATTATGATGTGGCACACCATCGTTTGGTATTAGTGCGGGAAGGTAATTTTGATGACTATCTGGACCAGGCCCTTGGCGGTCGTTGCGATATGACAACGTGTTTCGGAACGGTCTTCGTGTCGACGATGTTTTGGAAAAACTTCTATAAGTACCACGATTTTTCCTATCGCCTGCAAGGATTGGACGCAGGTGTCCTGATGGGTCAGTTATTGGAGGTGGCGAAGAGGTTCGGCTTCTCGACTGGCGTGTCCTTTCAATTCCTGGACCGGGCCATTAATCACTTAATTGGATTATCTGAACAAGAAGAAAGCACATATGCCGCCATTCTTTTATCTGTGGAAGCTACAAATGGAGTCACGTTTGGAAGTAAAATAGATCGTGCTGTCACGGCGGTTGAATTATGTAGAGAGCTGCCTGCCATATCACATACCCATTATGTTCGGTCACAGACAATCATAGAGTATCCAATGTTGATTCAGATGAATGAAGCATCCATGATTGACTCCACTCGATCCATTCGGAAAATCGAAGCAAAGGAAGCGCGAAGTGGAAAAGGTATGGGGAGTATAGATTTGCCAGCAGTGGAGCGGTTGTCGTATGACCTGGCTACTATTTGCCGTAAGCGGTTTTCCCCGGAAATGGATTTCGTTTTAGGGAAGGTGAGCAAGATTCAACTCGCCACACTGTTGCAAGAGGCTTCGGCATCTTTTTCGTATACCAATGATGTGGATGAGACGCAAGAACACGACGTCTCCATCTATGCCTGTTTGCATCAAATGGAAGATATTTCAGATGGTGCTTATGTTTATGATAGAGCAAATCATGCATTACGGCTTGTGCGACAAGGTGATCAGCGAACTCAGTTGCAATACGCCATGTCACTGGATAATGTGAATTTACTGCAAGTTCCAATCTGCCTGCATGTGGCAGGGAATAGAGATCACCGCAAAAAGGAGCTAAGCTACAGGGGATACCGCATCCAACAGATGGAAGCGGGAATGCTCGTCCAACGATTACTTTTAGTAGCGACAGCCTTGGATATGGGAGGTCATCCTTTGCTTGGGTTCGATGTGAACGTATGTGATGACATTTATAAAAAAGGACTGCATGAAAAAACAACGCTCATCCAAATACCAATCGGACCGTATCGAGGGCGACCTTGGCTAAAAGGCAGCTTGCATGGTTAGCTTATGGATGGAGGAGTGTAGGAAAAATAAACTCTTGAATACCAAATGAATGGATCCAACTCAACCCCTACTTTTTTCATAAAGAGGGGTTTTCTTTATTATGAAGAGATAGAGAGTTTGTCCAATCCAATTGATTTCTCCACTCATAAGATAGTGAGAAACTATTAAAGGAGTGAAGAATATTGAGTAAATGTAGTAAATGTGGACATGAAAATTGTCGTTGCAAATCAAAGAAGTGCAAGGATTGTGGGCACAAAAAATGCCGGTGCGAAGGAAAATCAAAACAAAGTATCAAACAAAATGTAAAAGTTAGTGTTTCTGCAGGAGTAGGGGCAACAGGAGCCACGGGAGCAACAGGAGCAACAGGAGCAACAGGAGCAACAGGAGCAACAGGAGCAACAGGGGCCACGGGAGCAACAGGGGCCACGGGAGCAACAGGGGCCACGGGAGCAACAGGGGCCACGGGAGCAACAGGGGCAACCGGGGCAACAGGAGCAACCGGAGCAACCGGAGCAACAGGGGCAACCGGAGCAACCGGAGCAACAGGAGCAACAGGAGCAACCGGAGCAACGGGAGCAACCGGAGCAACAGGGGCCACGGGAGCAACAGGAGCAACAGGAGCAACAGGAGCAACCGGAGCAACGGGAGCAACAGGGGCAACCGGAGCAACAGGAGCAACAGGAGCAACAGGGGCAACAGGAGCAACAGGAGCAACGGGAGCAACGGGAGCAACAGGAGCAACCGGAGCAACAGGGGCCACGGGAGCAACAGGAGCAACCGGAGCAACAGGAGCAACAGGGGCAACAGGAGCAACAGGAGCAACCGGAGCAACAGGAGCAACCGGAGCCACGGGAGCAACCGGAGCCACGGGAGCAACAGGGGCCACGGGAGCAACAGGAGCAACCGGAGCGACAGGAGCAACCGGAGCAACGGGAGCAACGGGAGCAACGGGAGCAACGGGAGCCACGGGAGCAACCGGGGCAACCGGAGCCACGGGAGCAACGGGAGCCACCGGGGCAACAGGAGCGACAGGGGCAACAGGAGCGACAGGAGCCACCGGGGAGACAGGAGCAACAGGGGCCACGGGAGCAACAGGAGCGACAGGGGCAACAGGAGCCACCGGGGCAACCGGAGCAACGGGAGCAACAGGAGCAACCGGGGCAACCGGAGCGACAGGAGCGACAGGGGCAACAGGAGCCACCGGGGCAACAGGAGCCACGGGAGCAACCGGAGCAACAGGGGCAACCGGAGCGACAGGAGCAGGAGCCACCGGGGCAACAGGAGCGACAGGGGCAACAGGAACGATACCTGGCTTCGCTTTTATTTATGACACAACAGCTCAAACTCTTGCTGGAAATGATTCAGTGACGTTTAACACTAACGGAAGCATCGTACCTGCAGGGTTCGTTGATCATACTGAGGGGGACGCAGAGATCACGATTTCGCAAGCAGGCACGTACCTCATCACGTATGAAGTAAATCCACAACAAGGTACGTCAGCATTCGCCTTATTCGCTGGAGATGATCAAATAGCAGGTTCCAATTATGGCAGTGGATCTGGTAACCAAACGTATAGCGGACAAGTTATCGTGACATTGCCTGCGGGCACCGTTCTTACTTTACGTAATATTGACGGGGGTACTTCACTGAATAATACGATAAGCGGTCCGGCATCTGCAGCTGTCCTAAGTGCATCCATCGTGATTGAACAGCTGGCATAAAATCAGACCTTAGAAAAAAATTCTATTCTTTTTGAGGAACTGGAGACAGTTCCCTTTTTTTACATAGGAGAAAATTGTTTGGTGGTTACCCAGAGGTACGGTACATGAAAAGCAGGAGGGTTGGAAAAGCTATCAACGCATTCAGTTGGTTAAAAAACGTTTCCACTATTACTGTGAAACGAATCCTTAATAGGAGGGATAAATATGAAACTTCAAGATAAAGTAGCCGTGGTAACAGGTGCAGCATCGGGTATGGGGAAAGCGATTGCGGAATTGTATGCTAAAGAAGGCGCCAAAGTCATTCTCGCAGACCTTGATATGGATGGTGCGAAAAAGGTCGCAGATGCCATCGAAAGTAATGGCGGAACGGCTAAAGCGATAAAAGTAAATGTTGGGGAACAAGCAGATATTGATCATATGATCGATACGGCCGTATCTGAATACGGCACATTAGATATCCTGGTCAATAACGCAGGGATCATGGATGGTTTCGAACCAGCGGGTGATATCGATGATGATAAGTGGGATAGAATCTTTAACATCAACACAAAAGGGGTCATGCGTGCCACCCGTAAGGCCTTGCCGATCTTCTTGGAAAAAGGACAAGGTGTCATCGTCAATACGGCTTCTACAGGTGGACTGAACGGGGCGCATGCCGGCGCTGCATATACGGCTTCAAAGCATGCAGTGGTCGGATTCACAAAAAATACAGGCTTTATGTATGCCAATAAAGGGATTCGCTGTAATGCCATCGCACCCGGAGCCGTTATGACCAATATTACGGCCGGCATGAAAAATCTGAATGAATTTGGTTCAAGCCGTACGAAGATCCCACAATCTGTCATCCCTCGTGCAGGTCAATCTGAAGAAATTGCAAAAGTGGCCCTATTCCTGGGTTCAGACGACTCAAGCTTCGTAAATGGCACAGTCATAACCGCAGATGCAGGCTGGACCGCAGCTTTTTAGTTGGGGTTATAAAGATCATACAAAGAAGGCCGCCTATTGGCGGCCTTCTTAATCAAGATACAAAAAGTGTATTTATTTAAAGGTAACCAGCCAATTAAGCGTGTTGTCGCCAAAATCAGTTAGCGTATAAACAAACTTTTGTTTTTGCCACTTTGCAAGGCTGCCTGTATCGTTTGCATCGATATGCAATTGCCCATATTTCTTAGGAACAGGCATCATATGCGTTTCCAAAAATTCTACAGTTTCCTTCGCTGTCGCTAAGCTTTCTTCTGACTTTTCTGTTGTGGAACGGGCTATAATGGCCCAGCGTCCTTCATTCCAACTTGTAAATAATGAACCTGCTCCTGCATCCTGATACCCCGTTATGCCATGCCCTAAATCAACAGCTTCACCATCTGAGAAAACGGTTTGATCGATTTCTTCACTTGCTGCTTTTTCCGTTTCATATCGAGTAATGACCAACTTGCCAACTAATTGCCCCGTTTCTTTTATCTTTGGATCGTTGATCTCTAGTTGTTTGTCTGTGTTATAAAATGTAAAAGTCGCTTTATTCTGAGTTGAAGACGCGATAGCCGTTACATGTTTTCCTTTGGTCACAGGGAAATCTGTTGGTAGCTTAATGCCCCAGTCACTTGGAATGATACTTTGGAAATCGGCTTTTTCAGCTTTGCTATCACTTGCTACATTCTTATTTGGTTTATCCACTTCTTTTGTTTCTGTCTTTACCTCTTCCGTTTGCTCCTTATCTGTTTCAACATCTACCGTTTGTTCAGGATTTTGCGTTTGTACCGCCTCTTTCTCTTCATTTCCGCAAGCAGTCATCATCACCATCATGAAGGTTAAAACGAATAGATATTTCAGCGTAATCCCTCTTTTCTTTTTTTGTTATCTTCCTAACTATATTTATGATAAAAATTTCCATTGTTCAGGGGAGCCGTCTCCAACTAACCGGTTTGATAACCGTCAAAACTCAAACTAATAAAAATAAACGTTCAGTGTTAATGTCTGAAATCCAAAATGAAAAGCAGTTGTAACTGGTGAACAGCAGCAAGAGAGGGTTAGCTGATCCACATAGTTCGATGATTGGAAATGAAAACTATTTGTTTTTCTTTCCGTCTTTTGATGTATATGGACATTTTATCAAAGGCTTAAATGCTGCGATCGATACAACCAATTAACCGTTTTTCAATATCCAGGGCGAATGCTTTCATATCATCATTCTGAAGCATTTCAATCAAGGATGAAGGTTTTGGCATTCCCACTTTTATGACATGATTATCTTCATAAACCACGATTTTGCATGGCAAGAAATACCCAGCTAGCAGATTTTTCGAAAGGATATGTTGAGCTTCTTTCGGATTACATACTTCTAACACCGTATATGGAGTATTAAACTCCATGCCTTTTTCCTGAAGCTTTGCCGTTAAATTAAAATTCCACAATACTCCGAACCCTTCACTTTTTAAATTTTTCTCTAATGAGGCAATGGTTTGTTCTAAGCTTTTCTCTGTTGAAACCGTATAATCGAACATCATTCACCCTCCGTTTCTTAATGAAAAAATAGTAGTTTTAGAATTGTACATTCATTTATGGTATTCCCTATAGCGAAAATCATAAACGGAGAGATAGTCAGCTCCATTTAACTATTCATGAGGGGCATCTATGATTGTTGCTCTTTCTTCTAATGTTAAAGGATTGATACTCCTGTCAAGAATTTATCTTCACCAAACCTTCTCCCGGGCATTAAATAACAGGGAGATGCCTAATTGAAAAAAGGTTTGACACAGTGGGACAATCCGACTATACTAGCTAGTAATTATAAAACACAGTAAACAAATAAGAATAATTAGCTGATTGGAAAACCAAAGGCATCGTCTCATATTATTATATGGGCGATTTGCGTTTGGTTTTTTTTATTTTAAAAGGGGGATATAGGCATGGAGGTTTTTTGGTTTTTACCGACGGCGGGAGAAGGCAGG
Source organism: Peribacillus sp. NPDC097198 (assembly GCF_044762055.1). NCBI lineage: Bacteria > Bacillati > Bacillota > Bacilli > Caryophanales > Bacillaceae > Peribacillus > Peribacillus sp. NPDC097198. The sequence continues at coordinate 217,145 of NZ_JBIWDO010000005.1, forward strand.
TATTTGGGTACGGAGCATGGTAAGCGTGAGGTCACGTTTGATTATATTGAGCAGGTGGCAAAGGCTGTCGACACGCTCGGATTTGACGGTGCACTGCTGCCTACGGGGGTTGCTTGTGAAGATTCATGGGTGATCGCGTCGAGTCTTGTCCCATTGACGAAACGGATGAAATTCCTGGTTGCGGTCCGCCCAGGATTCGTCGCTCCGCCCGTTGCTGCGCGGATGGCGGCAACTCTTAATAAAATTTCGGGAGGACGCCTCCTGCTGAATATCGTACAGGGTGGGGACCCCAAGGAATTGGCCGGGGACGGTCTCCATTTGACTCATGATGAACGCTATGAAATGAGCGGCGAGTTTTTATCTATATGGAATCAATTATTTAAGCAGGAATCCGTAACCTTTAAAGGGAATTATTTTAATATTGAGAATAGTCAACTCCATCCTTCCACTCCAAAGCAATCTCCGGCCTTATACATTGGCGGGACATCAGCTTCTGCTTATGAAGTGGCGGCGAAGCATGTCGATCATTATCTGACATGGGGTGAACCGGTCGATGTGGTCAAAACAAGAATCGACACGGTAAGGGAGTTGGCGAAACAACAAGGGCGAGAGGTGAAGTTTGGCATAAGGCTTCATGTGATCGTCAGGGAGACGGAGGAGGAAGCGTGGGCCGCAGCGGATGAACTAATCAAGTATGTAGATCAACATACAATTGATGAAATGAGAAAGAAGATGGCTGGCTTCGATTCCAATGCGCAGAACAGGATGAGCGATATCTCGTACAAAAACAGGGATTCGCTTGAAATCAGTCCTGGACTTTGGGCAGGAATCGGTTTGGCCCGGGAAGGGGCAGGAACGGCTTTGGTGGGAAATCCCGACCAAGTGGCTAGCAATATGAAAAAGTACCAGGAAGCGGGTGTAGACACTTTCATTCTATCTGGTTATCCACACCTGGAAGAATCATATAGGGTTGCGGAATTGCTTTTTCCAAAATTAAAGGATTGAAAAGAGAAGAAAGATAGGGGGGAATCACATGAAAAGAAAGTTTTCGGTTTTATTTATATGTATGATGATGGCGGTCCTTGTCATCGGATGTTCTTCGAAAAGCTCTACAGACGACGGCGGGAAAACGACAATCAGCTTCATCCACTGGCGTGGGGAAGACAACAAGGCCTTCAAGGAGCAAATTTCTAAATTCGAAAAAGAAAACCCGGATATCAAAGTCAATATGACGGTATACCCGTCCGAGGAATACCAATCTACTGCCCAGACCATCCTGAAGGACGGCTCGACAGGGGATGTCTTCACGGCGTTCCCGGGATCGCAATTTGAGATTCTGAAGAAAGCCGATCTATTCACGGATCTTAGCGGTGAAGAGTTTGTTGGGAAATTCAATGAAAGTCTGATTGAAGCCGGACAGGATGACGGGAAGCAATTGGCGCTTCCGCTTCAGCTTGTCTTCAACCAGCCCGTTTACAATGTCGGCCTTTTTGAAAAATTGGGACTAGAACCTGCCAAGGACTGGGATGGCTTCCTTGCCCTATGCGAAAAGTTGAAAAAGGCGGGCTACCTGCCCATCGCTTTCCCAGGAGCCGATATTGGCCCAGGTCAGCTGATCAACTCGATGGTCATGAACAATGCGCCGGACGAAGAAGTTTTCACAAAATTAGTTAATGGCGAGAATGAGCTGACTGAAGAATGGTGGGTCAAAACCCTGTCGCAATTTAAGGAGCTAGTTGATAAAGGATACATTTCAAAAGACTCCTTAAGCGTGAAGCATGACGGTGCCATTGCCTTGGTGGCACAGGAAAAAGCGGCGATGCTGGGGACTGGGTCCTTCGCGATGGCGAACATCCAGGCACTCAATCCGGATATCAAGCTGAAGATGCTGGCACCGATTACGGTTTCAGAGGATGAGGCAAAATTCGAAGGCGTCCATACGACAACCTTCATGCTGGCGGTGAACAGCAAATCGAAGAAACAAGAAGCAGCCAAGAAGTTCATCGACTTCTTAACAGAGCCTGAAAACGCGTCGGCCTATGCCAATGAAACGGGCCAGCTTTTAACACTGAACGATGTCGAGTATGAGTCCGATATTCTGAAGGATTCAACGGAATGGATGGATAAAAATACAAGATTCCAGCCGAGATATACCATCACCAACGCGAACGTGGAAAAAGCCGTCCTGTCTTCCATCCAGGCAGTCATCGGCGGCACGGAACCGGATAAAGCGGCAAGTGACGCCCAGAAAATCGTCAAACAAAATATCGATGAATGAAAAGCGTACGGAGGGAGAAGATCTTTCTCTCTCTCTTTCTTTTGTCTGTTAGGGGAGGTTGTGCATCGTGCTGAAGAAGAATAAACGATTGTTCCTGTTTATTGCACCAGGTTTACTTATGTATCTCATCTTTTTCATCTATCCTACGCTTAGCGCCCTTTTCTATTCCTTCACAAACTGGGATGGCATCACACCCGATTATCAGTTCGTCGGGTTCGATAACTATGTGAAGCTAGTGACCGAGGACAGCATTTTTGCGAAGGCCTTTACGAATAACATCAAGTTCATGCTGTTCGTCGTGATTTTCCAGACGATCCTGTCGCTGTTGTTCGCCTTATTTTTGATCAAAAACACGAAGGCCAATGTGTTTCTCCGGGCGTTATACTTTTTCCCGACGATTCTTTCCTCGGTATCGGTCGCGTTCATCTGGACCTTCATTTATGACCCGAACATGGGGTTATTATCAAGCCTGCTTTCTGGCCTGAACCTCGAGTCTCTTTCACAGAATTGGCTGGGAGATGAGGATATCGCCATCTTCTCGATTGCAGCCGTTCAAGTTTGGTTCCATACGGGGCAGATGCTGATCATCTTCGTCGCCGGACTTCAGGCGATTCCAAGCGAATTGTATGAGGTGGCAAAAATTGAAGGGGCCAACCGCTGGCAGACGTTCCTTACTGTCACCTGGCCGCTTGTCGCACCGGCAGCGACCATCGTCATTGCCTATACGACGATTCAGTCGTTCAAGGCGTTCGACTTGATCTTCGCGATGACCAAAGGGGGGCCAAACTACTCGACGGAAATTCTGGCAACCTTCATCTATACCACGGCGTTTCGTAGCTTCAAGTTCGGTTACGCTTCAGCTGAATCGGTCCTGTTCATGATTCTGATGGCAGTTATTACATATATACAATTCAAAGCCTTACGGGCCGATCGAGTAAACTATTAGGGGGGAGACCGCAGCTATGAAACTTTCAAAAACGGTACTGATGCTTCTCTATGCGTCATTGATCATCATTCCGATCCTGACGATCTTCCTGTCGACGTTCAAGCCAATGTCTGAAATGTACAGCAATGTGCTGGGGTTGCCGGAATCCTTTCAGTTCGATAATTATGTCAATGTGTTCATCGACCAGTCGATGGGAACCTACTTTAAGAACAGCTTGACCGTCACGTTGGTATCCGTCATCCTGACCTTGTTTTTTGCCAGCCTGATTGCCTTTTCAATTGTGAGGATGGGTGGCTGGGCCGGTGGACTATTGTTCAGTTTCTTCGCACTCGGAATGATGGTACCCGCCCAAACGAACATGATTCCGCTTTATCAGCTCATGTATGATTTAGGATTGACGAACAGCCTTGTCGGGTTGATGATTGTCAATATAGCGGTGACGATGCCAGTCGGGGTGTTCATCCTGACCGGATTCATGAAGTCCCTGCCGAAGACGATATTCGAGGCAGCCATCATGGACGGTGCTGGCAACTGGCAGATGTATACCCGCATTGTCTTGCCACTATCCCTGCCGTCCTTATCGGCAACGGCGATCTTCCTGTTCGTGATGCACTGGAACGATCTCTTATATCCGCTTCTGTTCATCACACAAGACGAGTTCAAGACCCTGCCGCTTGCCTTACTGGAATTCCAGGGTGAATACATGACGAATTATCCGCTTCTGTTTACGGGAGTCATCATTGCTTCAGCGCCAATGGTCATTATCTATGTATTTTTGCAAAAGTACTTCATCGCCGGCATGACGGCCGGAGCGGTGAAAGGCTAATAAATAGGAAGAGGTGTCGGTTATGGAACGAGTTACTCTGCAAGAAGGATTGTCTTTTTCAAGGATCGTCCACGGGCACTGGAGGGCGGCGGACTGGAATAAGTCCACACAGGAATTCTTAACTCTGACCGAGCAATGTCTCGAGTTGGGAATCACTACCTTCGATAACGCGAATATTTACGGTGATTACACATGCGAAGGGCTTTTCGGCAAGGTGCTGAAAGTGAAACCCGACCTTCGGGACCGAATGGAAATCGTGACGAAGTGCGGCATTAAGCTCGCCAATGGCAAAAATGGCTTCTCGCTCAATCACTATGATTCAAGCAAGGAGCATATCATCGAATCGGCCGAGCGATCCTTAAAGGAACTGAACACGGACTATATTGATGTCCTCTTGTTGCACCGCCCGGATGTGCTCCTTGATCCCGATGAAGTAGCGGAAGCCTTTACACTTTTGAAAAAACAAGGGAAAGTCAGGCATTTTGGCGTATCCAACTATCTTCCATCACAAGTGAACATGCTTCAGGCATCCTTGGACATGCCGCTTGTGACGAACCAGGTAGAGCTTTCCGTCATGTACCGAGACAACTTCGAGAATGGCGTACTGGACCAGTGCATCGAGAAGAAGATGCCGCCAATGGCCTGGTCGCCGCTCAATCAGGGACTTATCTTCACCAGTGAAACGGAAAAGGCAATCCGGGTGCGAGACGCGCTGAAGAAAACCGCGGCTGAGATCGGGGCGAACGATATTGACGAAGTCATGTACGCATGGTTGATGAAGCATCCGGCTGGTATCATGCCAATCGTGGGATCCGGACGGATTGAACGCATTCAATCAGCGGTTAATAGCCTATCGCTTAAGCTCGACAGGCAGCAATGGTATGAAATCTGGGTCAGCTCTCGTGGCCGGGATGTGGATTGATACAAAAAAAAGGCAGGCGCCTCAATCGGTGCCTGCCTTTTTATTATGGTTAAAATCTGGTCATCAAGAACCAAGTGCCGATAGCCACAACGACAATGGCTAGTAATAATAACCCGTAGCCGAGTGGAGCGGATTTAAACTGTTTAAGATTTCCTTTATATAAAGATATCTGGTTGATCGTTCCAGCCGGGTCACACTTGATGAATAAGGTTCTGGCCTCTTCCGATTCTTTCATATAGTATCTCAAATACTTCTTATCATCCGTCAACGTAACCTCTATGTCTTTGTAACCCAACGATTCTAGAAAAGAAAGGAGATACTGCTTATTATACGGCTTGTTTTTAAATTCTTTCACGATTATTTCGCGTCTGTTCATGCTCACTCTTCTCCTATCTAGCTCAATCAAAATACGTATTGAATATATACCCAAGAATAATAGTAAAACTCTTGTTGCTGTTTTTCCATACTTTTTGCAAGAAGTTTGAAATTTTGAGTGTGAAGGTACAAAGAAGTCAGGCAGGAGTGGGGGAATGGTCTTGGTTTCGAGGAGGGACTAACATCCTAAAAAATTCCGTTGACAATCAGTTTTAGTGTATGTTAACTTTAGTACATTAGTAAACTAAAGCGTGGGAAAACAACAATCAGCCAAAGGTGGTTTTTTTTGAAATGAAACGTTCAAGTATATTCATATTAACGATAATAGCAATGTTTTCACTTCTTGCAGCCTGTTCCTCCAATTCCGAGGAAAAAGAAGACAAGCTGGTGATTGGAATCGATGATAAATTTGCCCCGATGGGATTCCGTGATGAGGATAATGAAATTACTGGTTTTGACATCGATTATGCCAAAGCCGCCACTGAAAAAATGGGTGTAGAAGCTGAATTTCAACCAATTGACTGGAAAACGAAAGAATCCGAGTTAAGTAGTGGACGTATCGACCTTATCTGGAACGGGTACACCATTACGGATGAGCGTAAGGAAAAGGTCCTTTTCACAAAACCTTACTTGGAAAATGCACAGGTGGTCGTGACGCTTGAAGATTCCAAGTTGACTAAGCTTGATGATTTAGCAGGTAAAGTCGTCGGTCTTCAATCGCTTTCTTCCGCATCAGATGCATTGAATGCTAATCCGATTAAATCCGAGGTCAAGACGATCACGGAATACTCCGATAACGTCTTGGCCCTAAGTGACCTGAAGGCTGGCCGTTTGGATGCCGTAGTCATTGATGAAGTGGTCATCGATTATTATATGTCCAAAGAAGAAGCTACATTCAAGGTACTGGATGAATCACTTGCTCCGGAGCAATATGGAGTAGGCGTGAAAAAAGGAAAGGAAGATCTTCTGAAAGACCTTCAAAAAGCACTGGATGAAATGAACGAAGATGGCACTGCCGCCAAAATCTCTGAGAAATGGTTTGGCGAAAATAAGGTATTAAAATAAGAACGAACAAATATTAGGCAAACAGGATTTCCTTTTGGGAACCCTGTTTTGTTTTTGGGGGAATCGATTCATGTCTATAGATTATCTTACTTCCATACTGAAGCCCATGCTAGAAGGGGCCCAAATAACGGTCCTCTTGTTTTTGATTGCCATTGTCGTTTCCATTCCACTGGGCTTCCTGCTAACCCTTCTTGTCAGGAGTAAATTCAAGCCTGTCGCCTGGATTGCTGAGGGTTACATATATTTGATGCGCGGTACGCCGCTATTGCTACAATTGTTATTTATCTGCTTTGGATTGCCGATGCTGCCCGTAATTGGTGAATACATGGTGTTGGATCGTTTCGTTGCGGCTTGTTTAGGTTTCATCTTGAACTACGCAGCTTATTACGCCGAAATCTTCCGCGGCGGTCTGTTGGCAGTTGAAAAAGGTCAATATGAAGCCGCCCAAGTGCTTGGATTGAATAAATGGCAAACGATGAGAAAAATCATCCTGCCGCAAATGTTCCGTGTCGCACTTCCTGCGGTCTCGAATGAATCGGTCACACTGGTCAAAGATACCGCGTTGCTCTATGCCGTGGCTGTACCGGAATTGCTACACTTTGCCCAGACTGCGGTGAACCGTGACTTTACGATCGTTCCGTTCTTCTTGGCAGGAATCATTTATCTGTTGATTACACTCGTATTAACGATGTTCTTTAAATGGCTCGAAAAACGATACAAAATCGAATAGAAGGAGTGGTGAATGTGGCTATCCTTGAAGTGTCCAACCTCAAAAAGTCATATGGTAAGCTAGATGTACTAAAACGGATAACATTGGATGTGAATAAGAACGATGTAGTCGCCGTGATCGGTCCTTCGGGATCCGGGAAAAGCACGATGCTCCGCAGCCTCGTCCATCTTGAAGAAATAAATGGTGGCAGCATTGCTGTCTCCGGCGAATATATGGTGAAGGATGGGGTTTACTCGAATCCGAAAGAACTCAAGCAAATCACCTCCAAAATGGGGATGGTGTTCCAGCATTTCAACCTGTTCCCGCACTTAACGGTCAAAGAAAATCTTGAAATCGCTCCAAAAATGGCCAAAAAGGAATCTTATGACGTCATCCAGCAACGAAGCACCGAGTTATTGGGGAAAGTGGGGCTCTCGAATCGATCATCGGCACTTCCGGCCCAGCTTTCCGGTGGTCAAAAACAAAGGGTAGCGATTGCCCGGGCTCTGATGATGAATCCTGAAATCCTGCTGTTCGACGAACCGACTTCCGCCTTGGATCCGGAATTGACAGGCGAAGTGTTGAAAGTAATGAAGGACCTGGCTGAAGAGCACATGACGATGGTCGTCGTCACACATGAAATGGAATTCGCCAAAGAAGTGGCCAATCGGGTCATCTTCATGGACAATGGGGAAATCATCGAATCCGGACACCCGGACGACGTCTTGACGAACCCACAGCATGACCGGACGAAAGCCTTCCTTAAACGCAGTTTTAAATAATTCATAGTATCGATCAGGGGCGTTTCCAATGGGGAACGCCTTTTTCATGAACAATTTGTCCATCTTTCACATGCGATTATGCAGGATTTCTTATTTTTGAGTCGAATGAAACACGGGACAAACATAATAAGGAGCTTTTGCCGATGATCAAAGGGTTATATGAAGCACATTTACCCGTTCGAGATTTAAATCGTTCCATTGAATTTTATGAAGGACTTGGGTTGGAGTTCGACCATAGAGTCGAAGATAGCTTGGCTTTCTTATGGATCGAAAAGGATAAAAGCTGGTTGGGATTATGGGAAACCGAAAAGGTGGAAGTGGAGTATCATCCTTCCATAAGGCATATCGCTTTTAAGGTATCCTTAGAAGGATTAAAGGAATCGGTTGCTTGGCTGAAGAATAAGGGATACGAGCCAAGGGAGGCTTTTGGGTTTGAACCCATCGAACCTTTTGTGATGCCTCATAAAGATTATGCTCATGCCAAAATCCATTTCAATGATCCGGATGGAAACAGCCTGGAGTTTATTTGTAAGATAGGCAATCCCCAAGGAATTATGAAGCGAATGTACCTAAGTGAATGGGAACGGCTAAATTTGAAATAGAAGTACCCCATTCTTTAGTGACGGAAATCATTTTTTGCACATTTCTACATTTTATCTTCCCATCTCGGACTTTTATCTTCGGTTTCTACGATTTATCTACGCAAACCGAACTTTTATCTGTGGATATCGGCAATATATCGATTTTTCGACAAAAAACGATCAACCAGAAGTGTCCTCATATAAGGAGCAGTCCAAACAAAAGGTCATATCAACGACAATGGTATCCAACTGTCGTTGACATGACCTTTCCTTATCCATTATTTCTTTCCTCCACTATCATCCTCAATCCACTCTTTGGTCTGAGTGTAAGCAAGGGCAGGGGTTTTACTTCATGATGGTCAGGTGCGAGCTTGATACGATATTGTTGGGCAATGCAGGCCAGGACCAGCACGGCTTCCATCAAAGCAAAGTGATTGCCGATGCACACCCTCGGCCCTCCGCCGAATGGAAAGTAAGCGAACGGGGGAATCGTTTTCAAATAGTTGTTTTCAAAACGCTCAGGAATAAAGGATTCGGGTTGATCGAAATATTCTGGCTTATGATGCATGACATAGGAACTTAACAAAAACATATCGCCTTTTTTGAAATGGTAGTTTCCGAGTGACACATCTTCCGCAGCTTTCCGTGATAGGACGTAGAGGGGTGGATAGATGCGAAGCGATTCCCAGATAATATTCTGAGTGTATGTTAATTTCATGAAATCATCAGGAGTGGGGGTGCGGTTTCCGATTACGGTATCTATTTCATGGAAAAGCTTAGCTTCCACTTCAGGATTCTGCGATAGTAAGTAGAGTGTCCAGGAAAGTAAGGTAGCGGTCGTATCGTGACCGGCAAGGAAGATCGTCATTACTTCATCGCGTACTTGCTGATCTGACATCCCTAAACCATCCACTTCATCTCGGGCTTCCATCAGGATTCCCAACATATCTTCATGACTCTTTGCATCTTCTCTACGTCCTTCAATTATGTTATATATCACGGTATCCAGTCGTTCGAGCACCTTTTTATATTCCCGGTTGCTTTTTGTTGGAATCCATAGAGGCAATTGAAAGAGATTCCTCATTCTTTTGACAGCAACCTTCATCACTTCATCTATCGGCTCCCCAATCAGGTTATATCCATCTTTGAGTTCCGTGCTGAACATGGTCTTGCTGACTATACCAAGAGCAAGGCTCATCGTGTCCTCGGTGATTATTCTTTCTTCCCCGTTTTTCCAGGTTGAGATATATTCCTTGGTTATATCAATCATATCTTGTGCGTAATTGCTAATATGGGTCTTTTTGAAAGATGGTTGAATAAGCCTTCTCTGGCGCATGTGAAAATCTTTATCACTCGTAATGAGCCCTTCTCCAATGAGCGGCTTTAAGCTATCGAAGTCTTTTGATTTCAAAAACGACTTTTGTTTGGTTACAAGGATTTGTTTAATTAAATCCGGATCTGAAATGAGGTAAACGTTTTGGAAAGGCCCCAACCGAAGTTTTGCAACGTCCCCATATTCTTTAGCTAGCCGTGTAAGAAAACCAATTGTGTCTGATTGAAACTCCTTTGTATGACCAGTTATTATTTTCCCTTTTGGGCCAGTGGGAGAATCATGAGCATCTTTATCCAACAATGATTTGTTTCATTCCTTTCTATATAAGTAGTTATAATCATTCTATGTGGATTGCGCATATTGGTTTGGACAAGTATGCGAGAGGGCTAGCGTTTTTTACATATTAATAGAAGGAAAACCGTTAAAAATCGCGATCATAGGCTCTTCATTCCTTTTTTTAAACTCTAATTGTTTAATATTGGTAAAATAAGGGTAAAAAGACTGGAACTTGAAATGAAATGAGTGCATCCATTTTCCTAACGGGAGCTATAAATAGCATACTTATCCCTATTTATCTCTCGGACTATATTCCTTATAATAAGAAAATATGAAAAATATGACAAATGGTAAAGCCGTTAACGAATGATGAGGTGATCCTGTTGGGACTTGTAGATGTAATAAGCGATTATAGCTCGGCATTTTCTAGTGGAATAGCTAATTTGGAAGAGCAAATTAGCCGATTAAAGCAGGCGAAAACACAAATCAAAAATGAACAGGAAGCAAGCCTGGTGGAAATTAAAGAAATAAAAAAACCCGAGTTAGGAAAAAGTTGGACTGGTAATCGTGCAACGGATTTTAACGAGTCAAGAAGTGGTGCATACAAGGTCATGCTGACAATCGTTCAGGATGAGTATGATGACTATCAAGCGAAAATTGAACAGAAAATCACCTTCCTGGAGATTCAAAAAGCTGCGATGGCGGCCGCCGAAAAAGCTGCCCGTGAAGCGAGCGAACTGTTGAGTAAAGGGGAAGAATTCCTTGACCAAGTGGAAAGTAAAGTATCGGATTTAAAGAAGTGGGTGTTTTAAATGACGACAATTAAACTGAATCATGCAGTCGTGACAAAACAAGTAAGCCAGGTAAAAACGGCCGTGGATGGGACGACAATCGGAGCACTGCCGGCCGACCAGCTCGGCAATAACGATCTGAGCTTCACATCGAAATGGGAAGAACGGGAGACCAATCTGGAAAAGACCTTCAATCAATACCTGACGATCGTCAAAAAGAACCTGGAAGACACCCGGGCGAACGTGGATTTACTGAAAGAGCAGGATGAAGCCATCACCCATGCTGCACAGGGGTATCAGCCATTATGACAATATTCGAAGCCAAACCTCTGAAGTCAGCAGTCAAGTCACGGGCCAAGCAATATGAAGACCTATTGGGGCAAGTAGAGACACTGAAAAAGGAATTTCAGGGAATCGTCGATTTGGATGAAGAGCTGGCCGGAGCCGGGGCGACGGCTATCAAGAACTTTTATCGAGCACAAGTAGAGGTGGCCAATGCCTGGATCGAATTATTCACGACCCAAATCAGCTTTCTGAAAGGCATTCCGGCCATATTGGAAGACGCCGACCTATCCGGTGAAACCGTGGTCGAGGTGCCGTTTTTAGAGGGGGAAGTGACCCACGGTCTCTCCAACGCCAAATCGATGGTGAACCAGCAGTCCACCGATCTCCAAAAGATTTTCCAGAACATTGATGATATCCTCTCACTACAGGTGTTCGACCAAGGCGATTTCCATGAGAAGATGGAAAAGGCCGAAAAAGAAAAGAACGATACCATCAAGAAGGTGCACGAAGTAGATAATAAATTAGTAGAAGAATACCAAGTGACCGAAGCCCAGGAAAGTGTGGCCATTAGCCTTTTCCAAGCCTTACTTGAAGCCACCAGTCAGGATGGCACCGTTTCCCCGATGAACTTCAACCAAAGTGCCTTTCAAGCGAGTCAAGCTTATCAAGTGAAGGATGAAGTGGCCGAGAATATGCAAGGATACCGGGACTTCAAGAAGCAAGAAGAGGAAGCGCGGAAACTCGAACAGGAAATGGAAGAACTCGAGAACCGCCCATGGTATGAAAAAGCCTGGGACACGACAAAAACCTTTACAGGGGAAATCACGGGGTATTATGATTCAGTAAGAGCGACAACGGGAGTCGATCCCGTAACAGGCCGTAAACTTTCCGAAGCTGAACGAATCGCCGCGGGCGCGATGGCCGCGGCCGGATTCATCCCCATTGTCGGCTGGGCTGGGCGTGCGATCAAGGGTGGAAGTGCCGTCTACAAAACCGTGAAGGGACTCAACGCTGCAGACCATGCATTGGATGCCTATAAATCAAGTAAAGGGCTGGATGTCCTCAAGCAAACCGAATACGGATTGTATGGATTAACCGCCGCCAACGGCCTCGGCGAAGCCGTGACCGGCAAGGACATGTTTGGAAACGAACTCACGGATGAACAGCGCCAAAACAGCCTGATGAACGCCCTTGGTATCGCCGGAGTTGCGGGGGCAGCCAAGGTCGTGGACAAAATGGCAAACGGGACAAAGTTCATCCCCTACAGCAAGGAATTTGTGCAAAACCAAGTCCAGAAAGCCCAAGGATCAATCAAGGATATGGGCAAGGCCCTCGGGAAAGTGGAAGTGCCAACAGGAGTTAAGGTTAGGACAGTAGCAGATACGACTGGAAATACTTATAAATCTATTGATGTGGATAAGATGCCGATAAAGGATCTTGCGCAGAAGATTACTGCGAAGAGTGAAGGTAGTAAGGGTGCGGGTAATATTGGTAAGATAACTGAAATAAAAGAGAAGGATCTTGGGAAGCAAATTATCAAAGGGAAAAATGGAAGGAAAGAACTTGCGCCCAACGTACGCTATGTTACAGAGGATGGTTATAAATATACAACAGATGAAATTGGTAGAATAGTAGATGTTGAGGCAGAAGGATTGATACTTCAAAAAGGTACACGAAATCCGGGAATGCAAGTGGCAGCAGGCCGGGAAGATAGGTTAATGGATGATGATGGTGGGCACTTGATTGGAACCCAATTTCATGGCTCTGGGGATATTGACAATTTAGTAGCTCAAAATAGACAAATTAATCGCTCGGGTGGAGAGTGGTATAAAATGGAGAATGAGTGGGCAACTGCTTTGAAAGAAATTCCACCGAAAAAAGTATCTGTAAAAATTGAGCCAATTTATTCAGGAGAGTCACTAAGACCAAGTTACTTTGAGATATTATATGAAATTGAAGGAAAAGGGATATTTGAGAAAACGATTAGAAATAGTGCTGGGAGTTGATTGAAAGTGGAAAAAGAAATGAATAAATTATATAGAGAAATAGCAGAAACAGTTAATGAAATGATTCCAGAAGAATGGGATAAATTTTATTTTTATTCACAGATATCAGAAACCGGTGGAGGAACTTATTTTTTTTATAATACTCCTGAAAATAAAGAATTTTTTAATTATAGTGTGGAAATTCCATTTAACTATTCTATTGATAAAGAAGAATTCAAAAAGAATAAACGAAAGCTGTTTGAGTTGTGCGATGAACTAAGGAATATCTTTAAAAATAATCAGCAAGAGCTTTGGTACTCTTTTACAATGTCTCTTGAGAATAGTGGGAAATTTAAAATGCATTATGATTATACAAATTGGTTCGATACTGAATATAGTTTTAGTGACCAAATGATTATTTGGAAAAATAAATACTTAGATGAGGTGCCAAATGATGAAAATTATAAAGCATTAATCGAGAAGTACCATAATGAATTTCCAGATAATCCGATTTAATTAGAGAAGGATAGTAATACATCAGGAAGAGAAATGGCGGAATTCAAAAAAGAAATTAATTGCAAGAAAATTAGCTTGAGATGATAAATGCTTATACTATCGATTCAAACAGGCATACAATTAATTGAAATTGTATGCCTGTTTAGAGTTAGGGAAGTACCGGATACGAAATACTTACAAACATATCTCGGTTGATAAGATGCCGATAAAGGATCTTGCGCAGAAGATTACGGCGAAGGGTGAAGGTAGTAAGGGGTCGTTAGTACCTGTTAAAGGACCCCAAGAAATTATAAAAGTGAAATATGGACAGCATTATACAAGAGATAAAATGAAGAAAGTACTAAAACCGAATGTTGAATATACATCACCTGGAGGTCACGTATATAAAACGGACGAAAAAGGACGGATATCAAGTGTCGAAGGTTCGCTTGACTTAGGCAGTGGTAAACGTAATAAGTATGCGCAACGCATTGCTGGAAGAGAAGATCGTTTACCTGATGATCAAGGGGGACACTTGATAGCTAGTATATTCAAAGGATCAGGACAACTAGATAACCTTGTCCCTATGAATGCAAATCTAAATATGGGAGAATGGAAGAAGCTTGAAAGTTCTTGGGCTAAAGCTTTAGATAGTAATCCTCCGAAAACAGTTGAGGTAAAAATAAGCCCTGTTTATAAAGACGACTCGATGCGTCCAATAAGCTTTAAAATAAATTATAGAATTGATAATAGTCGTTGGGAGAGAAGGGCATTTGAGAATAGACCAGGAGGTTAAAAAGAATGAATGAATTAAATCTTAATAGTATTTATCAAAAAATTGCCCAAACTATTAATGAGACTATACCAGAGAAATGGTCAAAAGTATTAATGTATGGTGAAATAGGCGAAGGAACGGGCACGGCTTTCTTTTTTTATTATCCTATTAATAATGAAAATCCTTGTTATAGTCATGATATACCGGAAATATATAATGTTTCTGAAGAGGAATATGATAAACTTTGGTATCAATTATTAGATGAATTAAAAGAATTACTTGCAGAGTTTAAAAAAAATAATCAAGATCTATGGACCAATTTAACATTTACTTTAGATAGTACAGGGAAGTTTAAGATTGACTATGATTATGAAGATTTATCTGAAGCAGATGATCATGAAAGAAGAATCATTTGGGAATATAATCGTTTGAATCTTTTACCTGAGTCTGAATATGATAAGAGTATTTTAGAAGAATATCTAAGAAAGAAAAGTGAAGATGTAGAGTAATGCTTTTCAATAATTAGGTTATATATGAGACTGTTCCAAGGGGAAATTAAGTAGGAATTGAATAAATAATGAAGGGCAGAAACGTTGTTTTTTTAACAGCATTTCTGCCCTTTAATTTTGGGGTTAATTTACTTTGATAAGTACTTATGAGACAGCACCTTTTTAAATGGAAATGAAATATATGAATTTAAATATTTTTTAAAGCAAAAGAAGAATGCTGGCCGCTACCGGCATCAGTCGACTAAAGGGGCTCAACGCTGCGGACCATGCGCTGGTTGTCTATAAATCGACAAAAGTCATGGACATCCTCAAGCAAACCGAATACCGTCTATACGGACTAACCGCCGCCAACGGCAAAGACATGGAAATAATCCAAACCCTAAAAAAGAGGAAGTAATAAATTATATGATTGAATTAGATAAGAAATATGGTGATAGTTTTAATTCACCAGTGACAAGGTGAGAATGGAGTGGGGAGAGAAAATTAATGATATTATATTTTTTAGAACCAGAAGTATCAGGTGGTCATGGTGAACATACCATTTATGGATCACAAGCGGATATTGCGTCAGAGGGTATATCAGGAAAGGTAAAATATTTACACTATGAGTTTGAAGGATGGCTAGGCGATGACCTGTTAGAGTCAACACCAGCATTTATTGTTTCAAGTAAACTAGAAAAAGAATTAGAAAATAGTGATTTGAGAGATTACAAATTAGAAAAGTGTTTAATTACAAAGTCTGACGAATTTAAAGAAATGTATCCAAATAAAGAACTGCCTACATTCAGTAGATTTATTCCGCTAGGCAAAATTGAAGTAGAAGGAGAGAACTTCAAAAATTGGTCAGGAAATTCTTTCTGTTTATCACCAAAAGGTGAGTTAGTTGTTACTCAAGAAGCAATGGATTTTTTAAAGAAAAAAGTTTCATTAGAGAATTGTTATATTACACCACTAACAAAGGAATAAAGATGGATTAATCCCCAATTTACACCCTGTAATTCAGTTAAGATATGATTCCATGCCAAAAGAGGTTATGGATTCGTATAACTTTACAGGTGCGGGCTCACATGCTGAAGTAATTGCTTTGAACGCTGCGTTAAAAGCAAACCCTAATGCTAATTTAAATAATTTTACGGTTAATGTAATACGTACTGGTCAAAGTAAAATAAAGCCGGCTGGAACAATGTTTCCAAGGTGTCCTCACTGTGCTTATCTTACAGATGGATTTGAATTTATTACGGAGGTACCTAAAAATGTCAAATGAAATCTTATCGAAAGAATATATAATAAAAAATGGAGTTGAGTTTGAAGAATATTTAGGATATGGAGGACCCTATGATTTGGGAATAGTAGAGTATTCTCAAGAAGGGGAAGAAAAGTTATATACTGGATTGGCTTATGACTTATATGAAAATGGAAATATAGAAAGTTATCTTTTTGTGAAAGAAGGAGTAAAACAAGGAATGAATGTTTCGTTTTACCCAAGTGGGAATGTGAAAAGAATAGGAAATATGAATAAAGGTGCTACAGAAGGATACCAAGTTGAATATTTTGAGAATAATGTAAAAAAATATGAATCTGAATGTTTTGCTGGGCGTGAAATGACTTTTACAAAGTACGATGAAAATGGTAATATCATAGCGCAAAAAATGAAACCGAACGAATCGGATATATTGTATGCTACAAAATTCAAGTAGGGTGTCAAATGAATAATCGACTCGAAGAAAAATTAAATACGATCCAAAATAATTTAAAAACAAATATCTGTTTGGAAAATAAATTTCAATTAGATGAAATAAACCAAGTGGCAGGAGTAGATATAGCCTATTGGTCAAATAATAATGTAGATTATGGTGTATGTTGTATTTGTGTATTAGATTATTCTTCGAAAGAAATCATTGAGCAAGTTGAGTATGTAGGGGAAGTTGAATTTCCTTATATCTCAGGTTATTTAGCTTTTAGAGAATTACCTTTAATTTTAAAGGCTGTTAAAAAATTAAAAAATAGTCCGGATATGTATATGTTTGATGGGAACGGTTATTTGCATAGTCGTCATATGGGGATTGCTACACAAGCATCATTTGATTTAGGAAAGCCAACGATAGGGATTGCAAAGACGTATTTGAAAATAGGAAATGTCGATTATACGATGCCAGAAAATGTAGCGGGGGCATATACAGATATTATCATTAATGATGAAGTGTACGGACGTACTTTGAGAACCAGAGTGGATGTTAAGCCAATCTTTGTCTCATGTGGGAATTGGATAGATATAGATACAGCTACTAAAATTACCATGAATTTTGTTAAAAAAGACAGCCGTCTACCTATTACTATCAGATATGCAGATTTAGCCACACATGAAGCAAGAAGAAACTACCAAAAGTAAATAAAAATGAAACCTTGATTGGAATACCTTTCAAGGTTCTTTTGCGCCTGATGAACGCCCTTGGTATCGCCGGAGTGGCCGGGGCAGCCAAGGTCGCAGACAAAATGGCAAACGGGACAAAGTTCATCCCCTACAGCAAGGAATTTGTGCAAAACCAAGTCCAGAAAGCCCAAGACTCGATCAAGGATATGGGCAAGGCCCTCGGGAAAGTGGAAGTGCCAACTGGAGTTAAGGTTAGGACAGTAGCCGATACGACTGGAAATACTTACAAAAATATCTCGGTTGATAAGACGACGATAAAGGATCTTGCGCAGAAGGTTACTGCGAAGGGTGACGGTAGTAAGGGTACGGGGAAAGTGTATCCAACGAGACAAATCGATTCAGTAGCAGAAGCACACATAGTTGATAGAGTGAAAGAGTTAAGAGGGAATTTACCAAGTAAATATAAGAAATCAGGTAATTTTGCATTAGCAGAAGTGAATGTTAGTGGAATAAATAAATCTGAATTTTATGCTCAGAGTAGGATAAATAATCTAAAAGGAAATCTTGAGGATAAGGTACCTGATATATCTTTACAACCTGAAAATCCGATGTTTAAAGCTACAAAAGCAGTGGGGAAAGATGGGGAAAGTTATTTAAGGGATACTGATACGGAGTATAAGATACTAAATGATATTGCTTCTAGGCTTGGAGAAAATACTCAAGCTACTGGAAAAATTAAATTATTCACAGAATTAGATACCTGTGACAGTTGCTGTAGAGTTATAGCAGATTTTTCTGCTAAATATAAAAATATCAGTTTGGAAATTGTGCACAATGACGGTAACCGGATTATAAATTAAAATGTTGGAACGGAGGAGTTAGAAAAATGAAAGATTGGGAGTATAATGAATTGTTTGAGGCAATTCAGGAAACATATGAAGAATTACTAGAAGAAGATAGAGGATATAGGTATGCTATCGCAAAACTAGCAGAAGAATTTGATAATTTAGGTATGATTGAAGATGTTATTGTGGATACTGCTATTGGAGAAATTGCAATTAAACATGATAAGGTCTTTGTTGGACGAATTGAGGGAATAACTAGAAGGTTGAGTACTTTTAATCATTTAAACGTAGACGATGAATTAACTAAAGAAGAACTTAATGATTTATCGAACCGAATAAAAAAAGTAATAGATGGTCTTAGAAATGTAGAAGTTGACTATAATTCATCCGCAGAATAGTGAACAAGGACCAAGTGTTTTAAACATTTTTTATGGTATTGACGATATGTATGATAATTGGGCAGATTTTATAGATATAATGGATGAAAGGTTACCATTAGGATTTATTCCAATTGGAGATGATCCATCAGGAAATGTTATATGTTTAGGGACAAAGGATCCTTACTATGATAGGATTTATTTTTGGGATCATGAGCATGATCAGAAAAACCTGATGATATGAGTAATATGTATTTTTTAGCAGATGATATCGATGCATTCTTGGATAACTTATACAGGACCCTGAAGAATAAGAGCAATATTAGAAATGAATTTACATTATATAGTTTACTATAAAACACTTGATGGTCATGTAGACAACAGGTGTTTTTTGTTTTATGAGAAATTTTTATAGAAGAAAAACTTGAATGTAGCTTTCTTAAAATCAGCGCCAAAACAGCCTGATGAACGCCCTTGGTATAGCCGGAGTTGCGGGGGCAGCTAAGGTCGCAGACAAAATGGCCAGCGGAACAAAACTCATCCCCTACAGCAAGGAATTTGTGCAAAACCAAGTCCAGAAAGCCCAAGGATCAATCAAGGATATGGGCAAGGCCCTCGGGAAAGTGGAAGTGCCAACAGGAGTTAAGGTTAGGACAGTAGCGGATACGACTGGAAATACTTACAAATCTATTGGTGTGGATAAGACGACGATAAAGGATCTTGCGCAGAAGATAACGGCGAAGGGTGAAGGTAGTAAGGGTACTGGTAATAATAGGCAGATAGACTATACAAGAGGTTTTGACGTAGAGCCTAAATATAGCTCTTATGAACAAAGGGTAAAAACTACCCCCATTAATAAAGGTGAATGGAGTAACGAACGAGCAGAATCATTATTTATCTCTGATAAGACCGGTGAAATTAAAAAATATCTTGATGAAGCTGGTGTCGATGGAGTTGATTACAAAAACGGAATGCCAGACTTTTCTCCATTTTCCAAAGGTGAAATTAAATTAGAAAACATGACTAATGATAGAAAATCAAACTTTTCGACTGCTGACGAAGAATTGGCTAAAAAGTGGAGTACACCAGATCAAAAATGGACAGCAGAAGATATAGCTGATTGGCGAGAAGATAATAAATATACTTGGCATGAACTTAATGACTTGGAAACAATACAATTGGTACCAAGTAAAATCAATAGTGTTTTTAAACATTTGGGTGGAGTTGGCGAATATAATATAAAAGTTAAGTTAGGAGAGTAATTAGAATGACAATGATTAATGATGATTTATTTGGAAAGCTTGAATATAAAAACAACTTTTGGAGAGGAAAAACAACTATTAGAATGTTTGATTTGGAAAAAGAAATACTTTTAAGTGTTGATGCACATGAAAATGCTGATTTTTTAAATGTACAGCGAGAAGCATTTCTTAACTTTATTCAAGATATGAAAAACATAATAAATGAGGCAGAAGAGCAAGTATATGATTACTATAGTGAGAACTATGAAGAGTATAGAGAGATGTTAGGTAATAAATCAGAAGCAGACAATTTTGCTCCGAGAATTGATTCTATCTCAGGTTTAAAAAGATTAGTGAAGCCAACTGAATTAATTGTAAGAAGAGAAAGGAAGAATGGGAAAAGAAGACTAGGTTTGCTTTGCGATGTCTCTTGGGATAGTGAAAATGGATTGGGAATAAAAATTGAAGATGAAATTGTAGAAGAAGTAGGTTATCAAGATATTGTACTATAACTTACCAAATATAATTGATGTTAAGATTGACCTTGAATGGCGAACAGCTCATTCAAGGTTTTTTTTAGGGAATGTTATGAAGAGTTTGGGGAAGATATGTTTCCAAACAGTTTAATAATAGGAGATGATCCGGGTTCAGGTTTAATTGTACTCATTACAGAGGCTGAAAACCATGGTGTATATTATTGGGATCACTCTTTTTATTTTCCACAATCTAGTGAAGAAGAAAATACTAAATAGCTGATAGCTTTAAAAATTTTATTAATAGATTGAAAAATCCTTAATCACTAACTTCTGAGTATTGCACTTAAGGGATTAAGAAATATACGATATGGTATATAGTGACACACGAAATAAGAGAAGTATTACAATAACGTAATTGTCAGATAATAATGGTAGTTTTATTTTAACAGGATATCCAGTTAAATAGAAAGAAGGGGTAGGTTATGGAAAAAACTTATGATTATTTAGAGGAGTTGGAAGATTTTTTAGGAGGAACATTTCATCAAGATATCAGTCTCCAGAACAAGCATTAAATGAGTTTATAAACGAAGTCAGCAAAGAATGTTTGTTGTCCACAATAAAGGATTGTGAAAAGTTTTTGAATAATAATTTAACAAAACAGGAGAAAGAAAATATTATTCAAAATAATGCCGAGATTCATTTTCCAGCTATTAAATTAACCCCTCTACAGTGGCTAATTAATTTAGTAGAGCAAATGAAAGAAGGAGTGAAAACAAAATAAAAATACAATAATGTAAAGATAACCTTGATTGGCTAATTCCCTTTCAAGGTTATTTTTTTAATAGTTACCTAGTGAAGAAACGAAAGATAACTATAAATACACTACTGATGAACTTGGACGTATAGTAAATGTAGATGCCTCTACACTTGTATTAAAAAAGGCTGATAGAAATAAATATGCTCAGGCAAATGTAGGGGGCAAAGACAGATTACCAGATGATGATGGTGGACATTTAATAGGACCCCAATTTAATGGTCCTGCTGATATTGATAATCTTGTACCACAAAACAGTCAAATTAATAGGAGAAGTTTGATGCGATATGGAGAGTCTCTGTTAGTATTTAACCAAACTTCTTTAAATGAATCTGGAGGCTGATAATGATGAGTTTTGAAATAGAATTAAATAAGTTATATAAAGATATTGCGCAACAGGTTAATGAGATGATCCCAACTGAATGGGAAAATATCTGTTTTAATGGTGAAGTTAAGGAGGGAGAAGGGGGAGTTTTCTTCTTTTTCACACCCAAAGGTGAGGAGGAACACGTTTTTTCACATCATATCCCCAAATTATATGGTGTAGATAAGAGGGCTTATAATAAAGAACTACATAAATTATTTCAACTAACTGTTGAACTTCAAAAGGTTTTTACAGAAAATAATCAAGAAGCTTGGTTTTCAGTGTCATTATTATTAAATGATACAGGAAAATTAAATGTACATTTTGATTATACAAATTGGCATGAAAGTGAATATGGTCCATCAGCAAGAATTAAATATTTTGAGTATAAATTTGTAAGTAAGAACAAAGAAAAATTAGATTTAGGTTTAATAGAGAGAATGAAAGAATTTGAAGAAAGGAGTAAGTAAATCAATTCTTCTGCAATTTTATAAATTAATTGGTTAATTATTCTCTTAACAAGATGCATTTTGTAAAAATGCTCATATTTGGCCCCAGTAAATGGGGGATATAGTTTCATAGCTATTTCGAATTGTAACCCGACTACTAGACACTCATAAGTGTCTAGTAGTCGGGTTTTCTTGTAAACTTGCTTCGGCGAAGCCGTGACCGACAAGGACATGTTTGGAAACGGGTTAACATACAAAACCTAAGTGGTCACCAGAGGCTTTCACCATATGACTTATTAGATGAACTTCGCCCTCTATCGAATCAGTCGAATATATATAATTGACATTGATAATCATTTTCATTTATAGTGAGGGTATAGTGAAAAAAGTTCTCAATTAGGCAGGTGAGAGGAAGAAGGTACTTATCGTTTTTTTATCCGGTACTACCGAGAAAATGGCCGTAATTATGAAGAGTAGCCTCACAACTGTAGGCTGAAAGTATATATGGAAAGATTGGATACCGGAGAAGTAGACACTTTAAAGTGGTTTGATTTGACCTTTATCGGTTTATATACATGGAATAAAGAGGAATGACCTTATGAAGCAATGGAATTTCATGAGGAAATTGAACAAGTAAATCTTGCGCGAAATGAAGATTATATGTTTGAGTTCGGGCGATTTGGGTTATAGAAATCCTTGTGACGCGATACAGATTTTTTTAGAAAAAATGAAAGAATGCTGTGGTCATAAATGGTGATTGGATTCTATAAGCCCATCATGTACCTACTGCATATAATTCAGTAAAGAAATGCGAAGATTTTGCAGATCATGCTCTTATATGGGGAAGAGAAAGTGGAGATTTTTCCGTTCAATCGAATATGATGTATCCCAACCTAGGAGAGAGTCTGTTTATTTATGAAGGAGGGTTTTCATGAGAACCCAAATAGATAAAAAGGGAGAAGCCATCAAAGATCAGCTTATCCAAGAACTATTGAAATTCGGCATTTTCAAGAAAAACGATAAACAATTATATGAGTTACCAGTTATTGTACTCCAAAAAGAATTCAATCAGCTAAGAGGTGAATGGAAGAATGCCTAGAAGAACAAAATCATTTAATCAACTGCTTAAAGAAAACCGAAATACTTTGCTTCAAGATAAACGTGAATTGGAACGAATCTTTATCAAAATCGATCAAAAGGCAACGGGTGAGGTTAAAAGCAATCGACAAGTACACTCATCATGATATCCTTTGCTCACATATATAAGGAAACCGATAACAGTCTATGTTTCGGTTTTTCATATGCTAGACACCATATTTCTGATTTTGATAGTTGATGTCCAAATCAAAACAAACAGTGTCATGAAAAATGGCGCTTCTGTAGCAGCTGCATCCGGTTCACCCCTTGTATTTACGATAGGGACATAGTAATGGTTCTAAAAGGAATAATGAAAGCATATAAAAAAGGAACGGGTTCTACTCATGTGTAGAGTCCGTTCTTTTTTGTCGCGTGCTCCCATCACATCCAGGCATTATGGCAGAATATCAATGGACAGTACGTAGGAGGGATACCATGTTAGTCGGTCATATCAAGGAAATCGTGCGGCACCCTGTTAAATCGTTTCGTGGGGAGAGCGTCCAAAAAACGAATGTCATGCAGTACGGGGTATATGGGGATCGCAGTCATGCGTTTTTGGATGAAACCAGGTCAGGTAAATTTTTGACCATCACTCAACACCAGAAAATGGTTCAATATCAAGCGCGATTTGTCGGGGAAGAGTCGATGTTTGCTTATCCCACAGTGGAAATTACCTCACCGGAAGGAAAGGTCATGGCTTGGGGTGATGAGGATTTACTTAGGACCATGGAAATGGAATCGAAACGGAAGATTTCTTTCATTGAGTATTCACCTACCCATGTACCATTGGGAGCGATAGAAGCGGAGCCTATTCAACTGGTGACGGACGCGTCCCTGAACGAATTACAAACGATATGGGGGAAAGACCATCTCGACCACCGACGGTTTCGGCCCAATTTCGTCATCTCGTTAACCGATAAAATCCCATTCATTGAACAAACCTGGTTCGGAAAACGGATGAGGATAGGCCGGGATGTGGAAATCGAATTAAGAAGGCCCTGTGAAAGGTGCATGATCATCACGGTCAGTCCTGACGATGCCGAGCGAGACCCAACTTTGCAAAAAACGGTCCAAAAGAATTGTGATAACCATTTTGGCGTGTATGCCTCTGTCACTCGAACAGGGGAAATAGGGGTCGGAGATGAAGTATTCCTTCTAGACTGAAATAGGAACACTGCCTACTAATGATAAATGGCAGTGTTATTTGTTTTTATCTCCAATTAATCCATTATAATGTTGGTAAAAATGGTAAAATAAAGGTTAATTATGCAGGGAGTTGTTTAGATGCGTCCTTATCCTACTTGGTTTACTTATGTGGTGAAAGTACTTTGGTTGGCGGGGTTATTTGTCCTGCTTGTTGTCAGTTATACCCTTGGATTGACCATTCAGAAGAAAGTCGAAGCCACATTTATCATCGAGCCCTTATTCTGGTTCGATAGCGTGGTACCCCTTGTATTTGGTCTATACGTGTCCCTGCTTTTCGTGAAGGGATGGACATTCAAGCTCCAAATGCCTCTTTTTATCTGCGTCACCCTTCCATGTCTGATTCTATCCTTATACGTACCAATCGTGTATACCTTTTTTCCAAACGCAGCCTATTTTCCCGACCCATATTGGCTGCTTACAAGAGATAGCTTCAGGATCATACCGGTCGTAGCTGGTTTGACACTATTCACCAGCCTGTTCGGAGTGAAGCGAGATTCCATGTTTTATAAATGATGTTTGGGTGAGTGGTTGAATTATCGCGTTGGGCGGTTGAATAAATGGAATCTGTGGTTGAATATTTACGTTGTGTGGTCGAATTATCGCCTAGCGTGGTTGAATTCCTACCCTTTGGAACGATTTCTCAGCTATAATTAGCACGGTTGGCTAGTTATCTAACCAGTAGCTTAAGGGGAATTGGAAAGAAGGAAAAAGATGAAGTTTAAACCAGCTTTTTATTACTTTTTAATCTTGTTGATACTTTTAAATGCTAAAGCCATTACATTTCATAATACGCATCTTTTTTCACTAATGATTATCATGGTGTCGATCTTGCTTATTTTAATGAGTAGATTGAGGGTCTTGGAGGAAGATGGTCCTAAATCTAGACATATAATTTTAGGCTTTGTATGTGCCCAAGGAGTTTATTATATGGAAAATTTTTTAATGAATTAAATGTAATAACGCTTACGAAAAAGGTACACCTATATGCCATGTGAAAAATGAGCTTGGAGCTAGAGAACCAAGCTTATTTTTTTGTATCTAATTCTATTGATTAACATGTTCTTCTCATCTTCTTCCTCAGCTTCTGTAGGTTCGTTAATAGTATGTTTGCTCGGTTTGTAAAAATGAGCCACAAAAATCCCATTAATGGTAAAATTATTAAATAACCGACTTTTTTACTTACATAGAGGAGGAACAAAATTGAAAAGCAGAATTCTAGTTGTGGGCATGCTGTGCTTACTCTTTCTAATTGGCTGTTCAAAGTCGGAAGAACCTTCATTCGAGGATTTTTTTCACGCCGAAATGGAAAAAACGAAGGATGAGTATGGGGATGAATTTGATTATGCCTATTCTCTCGTATATACAAAAGTCCATACAATGAACCAACATGATGATGCTATCGCCATTTTTACGGAGCATAATCCAAATGGAGACCAAATCTTTATTGCCTATTTAGAAAAAGAAAATGGGAAGTGGGAGTGGAAGCAAACAAGAGGCGCAGAATTTAACGATCCAGTCCAATGGTCTGCGATGAACGAAGAACCCTACATATACTCAGGGACGCTTACCGATGACTCCATTTCACATATGTTTGCAGGAGATGAACCTGCTGAAATCATCGAAGTGGAGAAGGGGAAAAGATTCTGGTACGCCATTAGCGATGTGCAGGACGTAAAAGTGAAAGCGGTCAAAGAAGACGGAACCGAAGAAAATGTGGAAGAAATAGATGAAGGGAGAGTGAAAAAAGTTGAGTGAGGATCAATGCCCGAAATGTAACTCATACTCGATTAAGAAAGGGATACTTGGGACAGGGTTCAAATTTGTTCAAATGTTCTCCTATGATCATTTAAAGAATAAGCCGTCCAAGATCACCTCTCATTATTGTTCGAATTGCGGGTTCATCCTTGGTTCTTATGTGGATAACCCGTCCAATTTAGAACCAAAGGGGGATAAGTGAAGCTGGATTGCTTATGTGCACGACGGAAACCGTCCATTCTGAAATTGGAAGCAGATACCGGCGCAGATCCGATATGGTGCCATCTCTGTGGATGTAACCTGGATTTAGATGAAGTCCCCATTTCAGATGAACTGAAAAAGGAGCTATCAGATTGGGTGAGAGAGTATGGAGACTGGATAGATTGGGAAACGGATATCATGCTTCCAGACGGAATGACTCTTGAAAAAGAACATAATGAAAAGGGATTACGATTAACGGAAAAAATCAAAGAAGAGCTGGATGGAAACTATAGAATTGTATTTTTTCCATCCAAAACGACCTGTATGGATACTCCCTGATCAACATGCTCCTTTAAGGGAGTGTGGATTGACTGTTCTTTACTAAGAACAATTTGTCTGGCATCTTTACTGTTCCTTCTTGATAAGGTATGTTCCATTCGTACTTTTGAAAAGATAGTGGTAGGAGGAGATCATGGTGGATGAAGCAAGGATTTCGAAAGAGAAGATGAAGAATATGCTCGTATGGATTTTCGTGCTATGTCTGTTCGATGCTGTGGTAACCGATTTTGGCATCCAGGCAGGATACATAAGAGAACTGAACCCCCTCATGAAAGAAGTGTATCATTGGAATCGCTCCTTCTTCTACGGATGCAAACTGTTCCTTCCTTTGCTTCTTTTGTGGATCTATCCGCAGTTAAAACGTAGAAAAGTGGTGAATGGCGGAATCTTGCTTTGTTTGGCCGCGTATGCCGCCGTCACGGTATACCATTTCTTCTGGATGTTACTGGTGATGAAAGGCAGTTAGACTGATAAAAAGCCGGAATTGACCGATATATCATGTGAATTGACCGATAAATACCAAGAATCGACCGATAAAAACAAAACAAACAAAAAAAACGAATAATTGCCCGTTAAGACAATTACTCGTTTTATGGAATGGTTTAATTGTTATTGTTATCGCTGCGAGCTTTTCCGCCCTTTTCACCGATTTCTTGGTAAAACTCTTTGTCATGATTCTCGGAGGTCGCTTCTCCGCCTTTTTCACCAATCTCTTGATAAAACTCTTTGTCGTGATTTTTTGAAGTTGCTTCTCCACCTTTGCGACCTGCTTCTTCCCGACTCATTTTGTTATTGTCAGCTATGTTAATCACTCCTATAAAAGTTTTTTGTGTTGCTTACAGTATCATGTATATCCTAATCCACACTCTAGTAAACTAGTATTTTGAAAAAAATACATATTATATTGAAAGGAGAGTCGATTTTTTAAATAGAAACGTTTAAATGGCGCTCATTTGAGCGCCATTGTCATTTGTCAGATTAAAACTAATTGTATGCTAGTCCAGTTCGTATAAGTGAAAAAGATGACCAGTACATTCTTGGTCATGTTGATCAGAATCCGATTATTCCTGAACTCCATTTCCTTATTCTCTTGAAGAAAAAAAGGTAAGGTAATGCGATGTGGGAATCTTTCAAGGACCGTCAAGCCAATCCAGATGATCAGACCAAATAGTGGAAGGGCAAGTACGCTTTCCTTTGAACCCAAAATACTCACTTTCCCGAACGAATTAAATTGAAAGGGTATTTGACTTGGTAGAGAAGACCATTCCGTCATTATGTATACAACACTTGAAATAAGAAATAAGAGCGAAATGATATCTAATATCATTTCTATTAGCGTTCTTTTGCGTTTAACTACTAACCGCTGCTGTTTAATCTCCCTCATCTCCGTTTCAAAATAATAAACTTCCCGGCGTCTTACTTAAAAGTGGAATGTAGCGGACCACTCTCCTATTTTAGCACGGGGGAAGGGACGAAGTATGATGTAAATCTCCCAATCAAAAAAATAAAGGGACCATACGGCAACCTTGTTCAATTTAAAAAAACAAAAAACCTTAGGAGAGGGGGCCTAAAAAGGCGGTCACCTAAGGGATCGTGAGCAGGTAAATACCTGACTCTTTTTCCATTATACTCCTTTTGAATCGGAAGATAAACACCCCTTCCTCTAGGTTACAATAAAAAATATATTTTCTGTATGTTCATCACTCCATTTATATCTGTTATGGTGCGAATGGATGGTATTTTTGATGCCTGTGTTTTTCATGGAAAAAAGGACTTGGAATTAATTTGGGGAAAATGATAAACTAGCTATATCAGTGTGTAGAGATATTGGTCTTTTCTTTTTGGGGGGCCAAAAATATATGTCTCATGATACGTCTGCCATCTGAAATATTTTTTTATATGGGAGATGGATCGATATGCACGGGGAAACAAGATTACCAAGAGGCGGAAAAGAATTTATATTGTTTTTAGTCATCATTTCCATTCTTTCTGTCAACATTATCGCACCACTTATTATGGCATTTAAATTTGGATTCACGAAGGACGTGTATGTTGATACGTTAAAAGTGATTCCGTTTGTTTGGGTTTGTGTCATTATATTGGTACCATTTGTGGTAAATCCACTTGTTACTAAGCTTGTACAAAAGTTTGCTGGACCTACGGACGGCTTTAATGCACGGGTGTTGTTCACAATATTATTTAGCGTGAGCATCTTGTCCGTTTTACTGACAGTTATCGGTTCTTGGGTTGGCATGGGGGAAATTAGCTGGAAGCCGATTCATACGTTCTTTTATGACTGGCCACGTAACTTCTTTATCGCATTCTGGGTTGAAACGTTGATCGCTCAACCAGTAGCCAGGTTTGCCATGAAGAAATTGCATGAAAGTCAAGCACGTAAAACCGTAAATGCTTAAATCCCATACAGTACCACTCATATAAGCCGATTGATTTTATTATAAAATCAGTCGGCTTTTTTGATTGGGTCTTTAGAAAAGGTATGGAGAACCCATCCATCGAGCGTATAATAATAGAAGGTATTGTGTAGAGTACAAGCTATCCATACAGGGATTGCAAGAGGGATTGGGGGAGGCAGATCATCATGGAATTGTTGATTACCATGACGGAACGGCTCGGGATCATCGTGACGATTGCCTTTATCGTGACCCGTTTTCGTTTCTTTCGACAAATGTTGAATGAGGATCATTTTAACCGGAAGCAACAGGTCAAAGCCATTTTGTTCTTTGGGGTGTTCGGCATCATTGGCACCTATACCGGACTGACATTGAGTCCCGAATCGCTTGAGTTCAACCGATGGGTCGGGTCTGTCGGGGAAGATGAGGCCATTGCCAACTCCCGCGTGATCGGCGTTGTACTTGCCGGTTTATTCGGGGGATGGCGCATCGGACTTGGTGCTGGGATCGTCGCGGGGATTCATCGTTTTGCATTGGGAGGATTCACGGCGCTTTCCTGTGGGGTCGCCACGATACTTGCGGGTCTGCTTGCGGGTCTTTTTTATAAGAAAAACAAACATGTTAAACTTTCCAAGGCTTTAATGATCGGGGCCCTCGCTGAAGCGATGCAGATGTTCATCATTCTTCTTCTGTCGAAACCGACCGAACAGGCCTTTTCCCTTGTCGGGCATATTGGTATTCCGATGATTATCGCCAATGGCCTAGGCAGTGCCTTGTTTCTATTAATCATCCGAAGTGTTCTGAATGAAGAGGAGAAGGCTGCTGCCTTGCAGGCACAGAAGTCATTGAGGATTGCAAGGCAAACCCTCGGGTATATGCGCCAAGGTATGAACGAAAAGTCGGCTGCTGCGGTATGCCGGATTTTGTTTGATGAAGTGAAGGCAAGTGCCATCGCGATAACCAATGAAACGAAAATCCTCGCCCATATCGGTTTGGGGGATGACCATCACTCGCCGGGACGGCCGCTCCAGACAGAAATCACACGCCAGGTGATCGAAGGTGGGGAGCTGATCGTAGTGGGAAAACGGGATATTCATTGCCAGGTTTCCGATTGTCCGTTAGGCGCGGTCATCATTGGTCCTTTAAAGAAAGGAAATCAGACAGTCGGGACGTTAAAGTTATATTTTCGCCATGAAAAAGAAATCAACAATGTGGATGTCGAGTTGATGTCAGGGTTGAGTATGCTCCTCAGCTATCAACTGGAAGTGTCACAGCTCGACGATGCACAGAAATTGGCACAAGAAGCGGAGATTAGAGCCCTTCAGGCCCAAATCAATCCGCACTTCCTATTCAATGCTTTAAATACGATCAACTCGTTAATAAGGATTGATCCTAACAAGGCAAGGAAAATGCTGCTTCACTTATCCCAGTATTTCAGAAAGAACCTAGCCAGTACGACGGTGGAGTGGACGACCTTATCGGAGGAACTTTCACATCTTCAAGCGTATGCGAATATCGAAAAAATGCGGTTTGTCGATAAGCTGCACATTCATTATGAAGTGGGTGAAGATGTTCTCCATGCGAAGATCCCGCCGCTCATCCTCCAGCCATTAATCGAGAACAGCATCCATCATGGGTTTAAAAACAAAACGGAAAACTGTTCGATACATATTCTTCTTGAAAAAGAAACGGAAGCCTCGATTAGAATCGTCATAAGGGATAATGGGGCTGGTATCGAGCCAGGTCAGTTACAAAAGCTTGGCCAAGAAATCGTTGAATCCAAAAGCGGGACAGGCCTTGCCCTTTATAATGTGAACAAACGGCTCACGATGATGCTGGGGCAACAATCGGCCTTGAAGATTCGGAGTGAACCAGGAAAAGGCACGGAAATATCCTTTCGCATTCCAAAGTAAATGAAGAAAGTGGGGAAGAACATGAAATCGGTCATTCGGACACTTGTCATAGATGATGAACGTTATAGCCGCGAGGAATTGATTCATCTGTTGAAGCAGCATCCCTCCATCGATATAATCGGCGAGGGTGAATCTGGGGAACAGGCCATCGTCTTGGCGATGCAGCTGCAGCCTGATGTGATTTTCCTCGATGTGGAGATGCCGCTCATGAATGGGATGGAGGCAGCGAAGGCCCTCCAGGAATTGAAGAACGTCCCGAGAATCGTCTTTGCGACTGCCTATCCTCAGTTCGGTGTGGAAGCCTTTCGTGTGGATGCGGTGGATTATCTATTGAAACCGTATGATGAAGAACAATTGGCAGAGACGGTTAGCCGCCTTGAAAAACTATTCTTAAAGAAAGAGGAGAATAGGCCGGTCAAAAGCGCCGGAAGACTGGCTGTCGAAGTGGAGGGGGAAATCCTCTATGTTCATCCTCATGACATCCTATACATTTCACGGGAAGAAAAGGTATCGAAGATCGTCACGGTCGACCATGAATATGAAGTGAAAACGACGATGAAGGAATTAGAAGAACGGTTACATGAATTCCCGTTTTTCAGAATTCATAAAAGTTATCTGGTGCATATGAATTATGTATTGCGTCTTACCCCCTGGTTCAATGGGGCGTACCAGCTTGAATTGAAAGGACGGGATGAAATGCTGTCCGTCAGCCGGACGTATGCCAAAGCTTTTCGAGCGGCCTTGGAGTTATGATAGGGTAGGAAGAATCTGATATGAATCCAAGCGAGACTCTCAGATTCTTTCTCGTATACATGTGACAAAATTTTGAACATTTTACACGTTAATTCGACATATGAACCTCTTACCCTCCGAATTCGACATGATAATAAGAATTCAATCTTTTCTGTCAATTCATCGTTTATACTATATGTAAGCGATTCCAAGGAGGGCATAAACAGATGTATACATTTTTAGGTGGAGTCATTCTATTACTAATCGGATATTTTACATATGGTAAATTCATAGAGAGAATGTTTGGTGTCAAAGCGGACCGACCGACACCGGCATATGCGAATCAGGACGGCGTCGATTACTTGCCGATGAGCACGAGTAAGAATTCTTTGATCCAATTATTGAACATCGCAGGGGTCGGACCCATTTTCGGTCCGATTATGGGAGCTTTATATGGACCTGTTGCGTTTATCTGGATCGTACTTGGCTGTATCTTTGCAGGGGCGGTTCATGATTACCTAACTGGCATGATTTCAATTCGGAACCGTGGAGCCCATTTACCGGAACTTGCAGGTAAATTCCTGGGCAGAGTGATGAAGCATGTTGTCAACGCATTCGCCATCCTGTTATTAATTTTGGTGGGTACGGTATTTGTCACGTCCCCAGCATCCTTGCTTCATAACTTAATGAATGGGACGGTGAGCCTGACGCTCATCACGGTAGCCATTTTTATTTATTATATTCTGGCGACACTTCTGCCCATCGATAAAATCATCGGACGGTTTTATCCGATATTCGGGGCGTTATTATTAATCAGTTCCGTCGGAGTGGGTGGAGCCTTGATCATCCAACAAGCGCCGATACCGGAACTGACGTTATCCAATTTACATCCGGATAACCTGCCAATCTTCCCGTTGTTGTTCCTAACGATTTCATGTGGGGCACTATCAGGCTTCCATGCCACACAATCACCAATCATTTCACGTACGACCCAAAATGAAAAACAAGGCCGGAAAATCTTCTATGGAATGATGATTGCAGAAGGAATCATCGCCATGATCTGGGCCGCTGCTGCCATGAGCTTGTTCGATGGACCAGTTGGCTTGAACGAACTTCTTGCAACAGGTGGAACAGGATTGATCGTAAGTGAAGCGGCAAAAGTAACGCTTGGAGCGTTATTCGGCACCATCGCCGTACTGGGTGTCATCGTCTTGCCGATCACGTCCGGAGATACGGCTTTCCGAAGTGCACGGATGATCATTGCCGATTATGTGAAATTCCCGCAACTGAAAATGAGCAGCCGCTTAGTCATCGCGGTTCCGCTGTTCGTCATTTCCATTGCTTTGACGCAAATCGACTTCAACATCCTATGGCGCTACTTCTCATGGGCCAACCAAGCAACAGCCGTCATCGCCCTATTCGTAGGAGCCATGTACCTGTACATCGCGAAGAAGAATTACTGGGTGTCCTTACTGCCAGGAACCTTCATGCTATATACGGTGTTGGTCTATATCCTAAACGCCCAAATCGGTTTCCGATTATCGATGGATACCTCCTACATCATCGGAGCCATCGTCAGCGTCATTTTGGTCATCACCTTCTTCGTCGCAGCGAAAAAACAACGAGCCGCCAACATCCCGCTCGAAGAAGATCTTTCGTATTATAAGAAAACTGCTTAAAGAAAAAACGCCATTTTGGCGTTTTTTTTTATATTCAGGTTAGATTTTCGAGATAGAGTGGATTGACAAAAATATTTATTTATGCTATAATTTACAGTTAAAATTTTTGTGTGTATAATGAGATTCTCCTGGCCAGGGGAATCTTATTTTTGTTATACGGGGGATGAATGTATGAAGAAGAACGAATCAAGTATGACTTCCTTAATATCAGCCTTTGGTCGGGCTTACCATAGTCAATACGACACACCCAAAATTTTTGATGATTTTATTGTAAAAGATTTAATTAGCCAAAAAGAATTTACGGATATTCAAGAGAACATGATTAAAGGCATTCCATTCTTTAATGATAGCATAGCAAAGAAATTTCGAGATGACCCAGATGAAATGTTAAAATGGATTACACAAGTCCAACTTTCTCCAACTCCTTTAGCACGTGCTGCCTATTGCGAAAATGTAGTACTCCATGAAATCGTGCTGGGCGTTCAACAGTATGTCATCTTAGGAGCGGGATTAGATACCTTTTGTTTCCGACACCCGGAATTAAACGAAAGCATCGATATATTTGAAGTGGATTATCCAGCTACACAAGACTTTAAAAAGATCAGGTTAGAAAATGCAAATTATCAAATCCCGGATACCCTTCATTTTGTTCCAATGGATTTCACCCGACCATTTGCCATTCAAGATCTTATTGGAAAAGGTTTCATGCCTAACAAAAAAACCTTTCTTAGTCTTTTAGGTGTTTCATATTATTTAACAAAAGAAGAACATGCCAATTTGATTAATGAATGGTTTGCCAATCTACCTTCAGGGAGTTCGATCGTATTTGATTATGCAGATGACAACCTTTTTGAAGAAAAAGGGCTGTCCAATCGCGTGCAAAATATGGTTCAAATGGCATCAGCTAGTGGTGAGCCCATGAAATCATGTTTTACTTATGAAGAAATGGAGAAAATGTTAGAAAACTCAGGTTTACTCATTTATGAACATTTATCACCTGTTGCCATTCAAAATAAATTCTTTGGTGGTCGAACAGATTATTTGTCTGCATTCGAAACCATTCATTACATCCATGCTGTGAAAAAATAGTATGTCGCAAGAACTAGAACCTCCCAATCTCTCTATGATGGGGAGGTTCTTAGCATTTATATCTGATATTCCTTTGAACATTCCTTTTTTTGAATGTCATAATCTTCTGCGGTTCCTGATGGTATTTACTTTTACCCAAGGAAGTTTTGAATTTGATGGATGGTCAAAATCGTGGTAAACAAGCACCCGAAGGAAGTTAAGATTATAATTTTTCTATTGTTTTGCTTTTCTTCAGGTTTAAAGAATTCATGAATTTGTACAATCCATAACGCCATAGTGACAAGGGCAAGAATTCCGATGGACAAAACACTCACCTCCTAAAGACTGTTCATACTTATATTTATCTTTAGTCTAAAATTCATTTCACAGTGTGACAAGTTACTGAAATTCCAGTTAACGTGTATTTCTTTCCTTGTCATTAATTTAACATAAATATCCATTCGTTGCTAAGCCTATTTAAATCAATCTTTTCCTTGAACCTAGCCTTAAAAATTGTTTAGCAAATTAAAAACTATTCATTTTAATTTGGATAAAGTTTACAATCGTTATAACGATGAATGGCAAGTGAATGGGGATGGGGGAATGATGATGAAACAAGTTTTATACCTAGGGGCAATACTAGGAACGGTGCTTTTAACGGGATGTAGTACAAATCAGGAAGCGAATCAGACAAAGAGTGAAGAGGCGTCTAAAGTGTTAGGGGGTGAACAAACTATAGAGGGTGCACCTTTATCCAATCCTCCAATTGATGTTGTGGAAACAACGGGTCCCCTTCAATTGACGCAGGAACAAAAGGAAGAGTACCACAAGCAGTATGAGGAAATTGTCCATCAGGCGAATGAGACCAAAATAGGGATTAATCTGGGCGTACCTTCGATTGAGGAGTTTGAACCCCAAGATTGGGCTGAGCCAAAAGACTATAAGCAGAGGATCCAAGAACATATGGATTTCTTCTTGGCAAGTGAACGTGAGGCATTAAGTAATCTACCTTCACAAACTAGTGAAGTCGTTATGGGTTCGAATGGAGAAAGGAAAAAAACGGCCCACCTTTATGTTAGCGATAAGATTTTTTCAGTAGAGGTTTCAGGTATGTTTGAGACACAATATAATGAAAATCGGGAAGGCCAAATGTTTTCAAAGGTAGATCAGATTACATCACATATAGCCAGTTCTTCTAATGGAGAATGGAAGCAAACCTTCTCGGAGGCCAAACTTGTGGATAATGGCCGTACATATAGCCTTTTGATTGAAGGGGTGTATACTTTACATCGTATAGCCACAAAGAAAGCCTTCACGATTGAATTCAGTTGCAATGAATTTGGTGCTATTCTTTGATCAAGCATTATTTTACACGACACCAAGCTTATAAAAGAAGGGATCAACACTCATGAGTATCGTACAATTTTCGAAATTCGAGCAATACAAGGATCTGCTGTATAGCTTGCCGGCCTCGTATACAGTGGACATGATCCGAAACAAGCAATTTCTGCTGGATCGGGATGAGAAGAAAAACCTCGAAATCTATTATGCTCCTTTTGAATATGTGAATGAACATGCCAAGGTCGTGATCGCCGGAATCACACCAGGATTACATCAGATGAAGAAATCCTTTTCAACCGTCATTGAAGTCAAGGATTACATAGAAAGTGAGGAAGAAATCCTCCACGAAGTAAAGAAACAATCCAGCTTTGAAGGGCCGATGCGAAAGAACCTCGTCAAGATGCTGGATGAGCTGGGTTTACATGAATACTTGGGGCTATCCTCCACGATCGAGCTTTTCGCCGAGGCCAATTCCTTGGTCCATACAGGATCCGTCCTGAACTATCCGGTGTTTTATAAGGGAAAAAACTACAGCGGGACGACGCCGGACATCTTAAAGACGGAGCTCCTAAGGAAGCATATCATGGAAGGGTTTGCGACCGAAATCAGCAACATGGACCAGCCCCTCATCATTCCGCTAGGCATCAACGTCTCCAAGGTACTCACCTACTTGGCGGAACAGAATCACCTCGATGCTAGCAATCTGCTACTAGGATTCCCGCATCCTTCCGGGGGCAATGGACATAGGCATAGGCAATTCGCGGAAAACAAAGAACAGATGCAAGAGATGATCCGGGATTACTTCTCGAATCATCCAATCCAGTGAAGCTGTAAGTTTGTGATTGTTCCGTGATCAATGGAATGAGAGATTCAAGGGCAGCCAGAGAATTTGTAGAATCATGATAAAAGCCACCTGAGGAGGGAGTCCCTTCAAACAGGCGGCTTTTGTTGGTTTGCATTTTACACAGATTTATTAAAAATGTGAGGAGTTCGATGTTGCGATGGCCCTACTAATTTTGGCTGCCGTGTCTAATAGCAATGGAAGAAATTCTTCTTGAAGAACTTCTTCACTGATTCTTCCAGCATGTGCGGAACAATTGATGGCGGCAATGACTTGTCCTTCAGAATTTTTTATGGGAACAGCGATGGATCGGAGTCCTTCTTCGAATTGCTGATCAACCCCTCCCCAACCCATTTCACGGACTTCATCCAAGGTGCTCAGTAATTGCTGCTTGTCCGCAATCGTTTTTTCTGTAAACGACTGTAGCGTAATTTGATCCAACCGTTTCTCTAGTTCATCTTTCTGAAGATTAGCTAGAAGCACGTGTCCCATGGACGTCGCATAAGCAGGGAGGCGGGATCCGACATCCAGATTAATCGACATGATTCTTTTCGTAGGAACACGGGCAACATAGATGATTTCCGTGCCGTCCAATACAGAAATGGAACTGGACTCACCTATTTGGGCAACAAATTCCCGCATGATGGGATAGGCCATATTCCAAATGTTCTTCGAAGAAATATAGGCATAGCCTAATGTCAGGGTTCGGGCGGTTAATGAAAAGGATCCATTTTTCGACTCTGCAAACCCTAGGTGAACCAAAGTAAGTAAGATTCTGCGCACAGTCGGTCTGCTTAAACCGGTTATTTTCGCCGCTTCACTTATGGTCAGTGTCGGAGTTTCCTGTGAAAATGCCTGAATAACAAGCAGCCCACGTTCTAGGGATTGGATATAGTCGCCACTTTTTATATTTTCTGAATATTCAGTTGACATGAATGATACCCCCTGTGTAAAATAAAGTTGTACGAATAGAAAATTTATGTACGGTTATCGTACAATTTGTTCATTCATTTTGCAAGTCCTCCAAGAAAAGATTACCTATACGATTCACTTGCAAATGTATGCGGTTACAAAGTGTAAATATAGTTGGCCATTTAAAATCTGAGGGGGAAACAATGATGTCAGAAACGATTGTACAAAATAAGCGTGTATTAGAAGCGTATGAAAGCTTTGCTAAGCATTTGAAGAATTTTTTAGATGAACAACAATTTAATCATGAAGAGTATACGAATTTCGTGAATTGGGCAGATCGTCTGGGGAAAAGTGGAGAAATCCCGCTGTTTTTGGATGTCTTCATCGAGACCTATGTATTGGAAGCTAAATATAAGGGGTTGCCTGGTACAGAGCCTTCCCTTCTTGGACCTTACTTTGTGGAAGGCTCTCCGTTACTAGAAAAGCAACCGTTCATTATACCGGAAAGACCGGATGAAGCAGGAGATAAGTTAGTGTTTTATGGAAATGCAAGTTCCGTTAACGGACAACCATTGGCCAATACAAAAGTGGAGTGGTGGCAGGATGACAGCGACGGCCTATACTCGAACTTTGATTCAAAAGCACCTGACTTTAACCTAAGAGGTCATTTCTATACGGACGAGAACGGAGACTTCGAGGTGCATGCGAGAGTTCCTATTCCTTACCAAATCCCTACGAGTGGTCCAACAGGTGAATTTGTAAGAGCGGCTGGGTACCATGCATACCGTCCTGCCCACATCCATATGAAACTCGAGCATGAAGGTCATGAAACACTGATCACTCAAGTCTTTTTTGAAGGGGATGAGTGGTTAGAAACGGATGTAGCCAAAGGCGTTCGAACTTCCTTGTTAACGAAACTTGAACAAGTGGGGGACCATAAAGAGGCATCCTTGAATTTTGTATTGAGAACCCTCTAATACTTGATGAATCGAATTCCTAGGCTGTCGAGAGCATTTCGGCAGCCTTTATTTCATAACACTAAAGATTCCTTCCATACGTATAACGGATAAAGGTGAGGTGCCAATACATGAACTCTTATAAAAAAATGATCAACGGGAACGAAATGCAAGTGGTGGATTACCCGGGGGAAAAAGGTCCGATTATCGCGATTCATGGACTAACTGGTACACATAAAAACATGCACCATTACGCGGATGCCTATAAAGGGGAATACAGATTCATTTCGGTCGACCTGCGGGGACGGGGAAATAGTGCGGATACAGATCCCGAGCCTTCCATCTTTCGTCATGCCGAAGATATCCTGGCATTAATAGAAGAAATGAATATCGAAAACCCTATCCTCTTGGGTCACTCCATGGGAGCTTTTATATCGGCCATTGTGGCCAGTAAATTAAATACAGTAAAAGCCGTCATTCTACTGGATGGTGCTGCTACAATGTCCGAGCACCAGAGAAGGATCGTTCAGCCTTCTTTGGGACGATTGAGTAAAGAATACGAATCTCAAGAACATTATGTCGAAGAAATCAAAAGGATTTACGGAAACCTAGGAATCCCGTGGACAGAAACACTGGAGGATGCCGTCGAGTACGAAGTGGCTCCTGTAGCTGACCATTGGGAGAATAAATCAACCGAATCAAGCATCCTCGCTGACTTTGAAAGCTTTTATACCTTTAGTTCAAAAGAGATTTGTTCACAGATTCAATGCCCCGTATTGCTTGTGTATGCTGAGGGCGACATCGGGTCCATGCCTCCGTTATTCCTTCTGTCCGACTATGAGGAAACGCAGAAGTATACGGAACGAATCGAAACGGTCGTTTCGGACTGCAATCACTACACCATGGTTTTTGAAAAGCGTGATGACATCAATCGGGATATTCAATCCTTTTTGAAGAGGGTCGAACAAACACCTTTTACGTTTTTGAAGCAGTAAAGAAGTGAGGAGACCTACATCCTGAAAACCATCAAACTATAAAAATGGCAATCTACATAAGAAGGGAGAATGATGAATGAGTAAAGGGTTGGATTATTTTAAGGAAGTTTATGATGAGGTGCCGGGCTGGGTGCAAAAAATGCATGATTACAGTCCAGTTGTCTTAGACCACTATACGGGGTTGCGCGGTGAAATTATGCAGGATGGCGCGTTATCACGTAAAGAGAAGGATGTACTCGTGGCCAGCATGAACGCAGCAAGACTATATTCACGTAGCATGGTGTATCACACCAAAGGCGCCATGGATTTCGGTTCAACGATTCCGGAACTTGTCGAATACCTACTAGTTTCCTATTTATATAAGGGGTTTCCGTCACTTAAAGTGTCGCTTGAGTCTTTGGCATATGCCCTGGAATTATCGGGTACACCAGTTGAACAGCCAGCAAATGATCCTGAAACGATTGAAGACGTGATTTCTACGATGATTGCCTGGATG
The DNA here is from genome assembly GCF_044762055.1 of Peribacillus sp. NPDC097198. Lineage (NCBI taxonomy): Bacteria > Bacillati > Bacillota > Bacilli > Caryophanales > Bacillaceae > Peribacillus > Peribacillus sp. NPDC097198. Next base: position 256,997 of record NZ_JBIWDO010000005.1, read on the forward strand.
GGAGAGCTGGATACACGTTTTTTAGTAGATACATGGTACGTCATTCAAACGAATGAAGCCGAGAGGATCGAGGAGAAAATCCTTAGTGAGGGAACCGTTTCTTCTAGATTGAAACACCTGAACATGGTGGGCAATTACATTGCTGAATTGAGGGGTGAGGAGGCGATTGCCTGGATAGAAAGAGCGAGACAGGCCGGAGCTTCAGAGGCGGATCTAGCTGATGTGGGATACATATGCATTCTAACGGCCGGCATTCCCTCATGGTTTGAAATCAGCGATTCCCTGAAACGGGCAAGGGAGGGACAGGCATGACGAAGGTGACACAAGATCTGCAAGAAGCCTTATCATGCGTGGAAAGCGGTCAAACGATTTTGGTGGGCGGCTTTGGATTAGTGGGTGCACCACTTACGCTAATTGAAGGATTGACTAAAAAAGACGTGAAGGATTTGACGATTGTCAGTAATAATCTCGGGGAAGCAGGTAAGGGTTTGGGAATCCTGCTCAACCAAAACAAAATCAGAAAGGGGATTGGCTCTTATTTTACAAGCAACCGTGATGTGGGTGCCAAATATCAAAGAGGGGAAATTGAACTGGAAATTCTGCCGCAAGGGACATTGGCAGAATCCTTGCGTGCGGGTGGGGCGGGCCTCGGCGGGTATTACACGACCACAGGCGTCGGCACCGAGCTGGCAATCGGAAAAGAAGAGCGCAATATTGATGGCGTGAATTATATTCTGGAAAAAGCGATCCGCGCGGATGTTGCCATTATCCGGGCGCATAAAGCTGATACCCTAGGGAATCTCGTTTACTACAAAACGGCTCGTAATTTCAACCCATTGATGGCAACCGCTGCGAAACGAGTCATCGTAGAAGTGGATGAGATCGTCGAATCTGGTGAATTGGATCCAGAGGAAATCGTCACACCCCATCTTTATATCGATACCATTATCCAAGCACAGCAAATCTTGACAAAGGTAGGGGTAGTGAGCAAATGAATAAACAAATGAGCAAACATGAGGTGCAGCATCTGATTGCGAAGCGTGTGGCCAAAGAATTGCACGGTCCTTGTACCGTCAATTTAGGAATCGGCATCCCCACACTAGTAGCCGAATATCTCGAGGATGAGAACGTATTCCTGCACACCGAGAATGGCATGTTGGGTGTAACGGATGTTGAAGAGGAAGATATCGACCCGAACCTTGTCAATGCAGGCAAACTACCAGTCGGTGAAGCCGTGGGGACCTCCTTCTTCGATAGTTCCGATTCATTCGCGATGATCCGCGGCGGTCATGTCGATGTGGCGATACTTGGTGCCTTACAGGTTGCACAATCAGGAATCATTGCGAATTGGGCAGTTCCAGGTAAGAATATCTTGGGGGTAGGCGGTGCCATGGATCTATTGGTCGGTGCGAAAAAAGTCATTATAACGATGAGCCATATTTCGAAAGACGGCCAAAGCAAAATTCTGAAAGCATGCACCTACCCGATTACATCGACCAGAAGCGTGGATATGATCGTGACAGAGTTAGCGGTATTCGAAGTGGTCAATCAACAATTAAAGCTGGTTGAACTGATGCCAGGTGTAACGCTTGCAGAAGTGAAGGAAAAAACAGAAGCCGATTTTATTGTGTAAAAAGGTGAGAGTGAGGTAACTATGAAAATACGTTCAGTAGATATATATATACTAGATTTACCGACAATTCGTCCGCATCAATTGGCGATGCATACCATTGTTGAACAGACCCTTGTTGTGGCCTGCCTAACGGACGAAGCGGGAAATGAAGGATGGTCGGAAGTCGCGACGATAGGCGGTGCTTCATACGGGGAATCCACTCCGGAAGCCATAAAGGTCAATATTGACCGGTATATATCCCCTTTGATCATCGGTAAGGAACCCGTACACTTTGACAAAATCATGTATGACATCTCGAAACACGTAAGAGGCAACTACTTTGCCAAATCCTTGATAGAGACGGCGATGATCGATTTAACGGCTAGAAGTAAAGAGGTGCCTGCCTTTGAGCTATTTGGCGGCCAGATTCATAAATCGCTGCCAGTCGCCTGGACTTTGGCGAGCGGAGATACGGATAGAGATATTGAAGAAGCGAAGGAACTCTTACACCAGAAACGTCATAATATCTTCAAATTGAAAATCGGTAAAGGCGATCCGATTAAAAATGTTGAACATGTATTGGAGATTAAAAAAGCCGTCGGGGACGAAGCGCGCCTTACTGTAGATGTGAATCAGGCGTGGGATGAAGATACGGCGAATGCCTGCATTGCACGTTTAGAAGACGGTGGCATTTCCATGATCGAACAGCCACTCCCAACTTGGAACAACGAAGGAATGGCACGCTTGACGAGCCGATTCAAGGTGCCAATCATGGCGGATGAATCGGCGAACTCCATCCAAGATTGCTTCCAAATCGCGAAACACAGAGCAGGCAATTCCATCGCCCTAAAAGTGTGCAAAGCGGGCGGAATGACACAAACGAAAAAAGTCGCAGCCATTGCCGAAGCGGCTGGAATCGGTTTATACGGGGGGACGATGATCGAATCCAGCCTAGGGACGGCCATATGTGCACAATTATATTCAACGATACCGGAAATGAAATTCGGTACGGAATTATTTGGCCCATTATTGTTCAAAGATACGATCACGGTGAATGACATCCAATATGAAAACTTTGAAATCATCATTCCAGATGGAGTTGGATTCGGGGTGGAAATCGATAAAGAGAAAGTACAGCACTATTCGAGAGAAATTTGATAGATAAATGTGACTTTGACTGAGGCCCACCTTGATGAAGGGGGGCCTTATTTTTGACTAAACAATTCATAGTTGTAGGAAAATGCCGATTGTATAGATGGATGGTCATATTTTTAGAGGGGCTATTGCTTTTGAATAAAGGGAAAACTGGCAACCATGGAGAAAGTAAAACAGGACGTATCGATGTCGACGCGTTAAGGTAAACGAAAACTCGCAGAGAAAGGGATCCTTCCTATGAAGAAACTTTGGTATGGCGGCACAATTTACACAATGGAGAAAGAACATGAAACGGTAGAAGCCGTCCTTGTCGAGGGTGACAACATACTCGCTACGGGATCATTCAATGAACTGAACGTCGAGGCAGATGAGCGAATGGATTTGAAAGGGGCCGTCATGTATCCGGGGTTCGTTGACAGCCATCTTCATATGCTCTTCCAAGGAGAAAAGTTAATTCGTCTTGATTTAACAAAAGCCCGTTCGGCAACCGAGATGCTGGAGATGGTGAGCGAGGCAGCGAAGGCAGCCCCAAATGATAGCTGGTTGTATGGGGAAGGCTGGAACGAGAATAACTTCGCCGACCAGCGCATTCCAACAATCGGGGAACTTGATGCGATTCGGAAAGAACCGATCCTGTTGACGCGGGTTTGCCATCACGTCGTGTTGGGCAATTCAGCGGCCCTTGCAGCAGGCGGCATCACATCAGACAGCCAACCTCCAGCAGGCGGGGAAATCGGGAGAGATGCGGATGGCAGGTTGAATGGCCTGTTGTTCGACCAAGCGATGAACCCTGTTACAGAAGCTGTGCCAAAAGAAGGGGAAGCGTACATCGATTCATTGACGAACACACTGAACCTTGCTGTGGATAACATGCTTTCTTATGGCCTGACGGGTGGGCATACAGAGGAAATGAACTATTTCGGAGACTTCAGAAACCCACTCACGGCGTTTCACCGCGTCGTTGGCAAGAAGAAGCATTTCCGCGTGAATATATTGCGGCATAACGCCGTTTTTGAAAAAATGATCGAAGCCAACGCAGAGTTTGACCAGCCCTATGTAGAACCGGGCGCGATGAAGATCTTTGCCGACGGGGCCCTTGGCGGGTCGACGGCGGCCCTATCCCAGCCATATGCCGATCAACCGGACAACAAAGGGCTCTTCATCCAAACCGATGAAGAGTTGGAGACGTTGGTGAAATTGGCACGCAAGCATAACGAAGTCGTGGCCGTCCATATGATTGGGGACGCGGCGACGGAACAAGTCCTTCGGGTCATTGAAAAATATCCGGCACCAAGCGGCAAGCGGGACCGCTTCATCCACTGCTGTATATTGCGAGAGGACCTAGTCGAAAGAATGGCGAACCTACCGCTTGTCGTGGACATCCAACCGGCATTCGTCCCATCCGACTTCCCGTGGGTCATCGACCGCCTCGGGGAAGAACGTCTTTCCTTAGCCTATCCATGGAAAACGCTACTGGACCGGGGCATCATGTGTGCAGCGGGAACGGATGCACCAGTAGAGGACATCGATCCGCTCGTAACCATCTATGCAGCAGTCGAACGGAAAAGACCAAGCGCCGAGAATGATGGCTACATACCGGAACAAAAGCTATCCCGTTTCGAAGCCATTCAACTGTACACGATCGGCAGTAGCCAGGCGATCAACAAAGAGCATGAGCGTGGCTACATCAAACCAGGCTACGTCGCGGACTTCACGATATTCGACCGGGACCTATTCGATGGCACGACAGACGAGATGCTGACAGCCAAAGCGTTGAAAACGGTCGTGGCGGGAAGGGTCGTATTTGAAAGGGGAAAATGAGACGAGAGGGAGATACTTCGATTAAGGAGCATCTCCTTTTTACAAGATTGCGAGCGATTTTCAAAACTTATAATTATTGTTTTACAATAATCCTTTATTGTTTTATAATAAAAAGGAAATAAATGTAAAGTGATAAAGGAGGGCTATATCTAATGAGTCTTTTTACCAAGTCTGTTTTGAAATTCTTATCAATTATGTCTCTGATTGCTCAATTTTTATGTGCGTTTGCCGGATTAATGCTACTATTTGGGACTGGAGCTGTATTGTTAGTTCCGAATGGAGTTAAAAAACAATTACTACAGTATGTAGATGTTAACTCAAACTTAAACACAAACCCATCAGTATGGTTTTTAGTACTTTCTTGCTTAGTGGCGCTAGCAATCATTGCTTGTTTGTTTATCATTATGCATGCGTTACGTAAAATGATTGGTAATATTTATATACAAGACTTCTTTGTTTACCAAAATCTTACGTGCCTCAAACAAATCCTGATCGCAATCACAAGCTTCACCATTTTGCAGTTCATCAGTCAGCTGTTCTTTGCAAAACTACACGCTTACAATGTCAGTAATGTTTTTTCAAATTCCAGTCCAGGTTTATTAGGCAACATTCTTCTATTAGCTATCGTATATACGCTTTATGTGGTTTTTAAATACGGAATATCCTTGCAAGACGATTCTAACAACGTGATTTAAGTGGGAGCTCCTCATGATAAAAATTAATCTAGATCGAGTCATGCTAGAAAGAAAAATTTCTTCAAAAGTATTAGCGGAAAAAGTTGGAATTACCCAAGCTAACTTATCCATACTAAAAACAGGTAAAGCGCGTGGTATTCGCTTTGACACATTAGAAAAAATCTGCCAGACATTACAGTGTCAACCTGGTGACATACTCGAATATGAAGAAAAAACTGGCATATAACAATGGTTATATGCCAGTTTACAACTATTCATTAATATGGACTGAAAGTTAACTACGCCACACGTCTTTAAAATATTCGGATAGGACACCTTCTCCTTGAAATCTATCTTCAAGAACCGCTTTCACCTGATCTTTCACCTGATGAAATTTCCCTTTAAGTTTTTGATCAGTATTGGGGAAAGATGCTAAGTGTACGATGACTGTATGGCTGATTCCGCTAAATCCCCGTTACTTGAATACCTTATACCAGTATAAAGTGGTTTCAATATCAGGATTATAGGACTGCTTGAGTGTGTCCACTCCACCTAGTATGAATCCTTGTTTCACATAGAATCTGCAGGCACCAAGATTATCATCTTGGGTTTCCAAGGACATGCCTATCAGGTTCCTTTGTTTGGCCCACTCTTCTGCCTGATGTAAGAGCAACGTTCCGACGCCACTGCCTCTATACTCTTTCTTGGTCGCAATGTTTTCAATATAACAGAAGCGATTCCAATCCTGAATGATTCTAATTTGCCCTATGCACGTATCATTCAGATAAGCTAAAAACAACGCTTTATCCTCTTGGTTTATATAGTGACTCCAATCCAGTTCGTCATCTGGAAAACGTGTTTCTCTAGCTTTATCAAAAAGAACCTCTTCATAAGACCACTTTCCTGCTTGTAAACGGGGGACAACCCTACCAAATAACGTAAAATAATCATTTGTCAGATTGATATCCTCTATCAAGTCATTATTTAATGGATAAATTATGAGTTTATCTTCACTACCCAATCTCAAACACTTCCTTTTATGATGTTTTTGAAAAGATTTAAGGATCATTAAGCCATTGCACTGTTAGCTGAATAAGCCTCTTTTAATATATTACCAAAAATAGTAAACTAGGTAATTGAATTTATGCTAAAGTGGTATAGGATTGTTAAAGTTTACACGTAAACTAATACGTTAAAGTATTTTTGCAAGGTAATGGGGGGGAGAAACATGAAGATTGAACAAAGATTGTATCAAGCAGCAATCGAATTGATCACAAGGAGATACCCTTCTGGATGGGGCGGTGCCGCAGCAATGTATACGGAGGATGGCAAGGTCTTGACAAGCGTTGCGCCAGAGGTCATAAATGCATCGACGGAATTGTGTATGGAAACGGGTGCGATTCTTGAAGCACATAAGCTGAACACAAAGATTACACATTCTATTTGTGTGGCAAGAGATAACGAACAGGCTGAATTTAAAGTCTTAACTCCTTGCGGGGTATGCCAAGAAAGACTTTGGTATTGGGGGCCTCATGTAAAAGCAGCCATTACGAACCCAGATCAAAGACTTGTATATAAAACACTGGAGGAAATCCAACCATTTCATTGGTCAAAAGCCTATGATAATCAAGATCCTTCTTGAACCAACGGAGTCTTTGAAAAAAAATGAACAGTAAGCACATTAAAGTTGGTGAATACATGGTAGGTAGAAAATATGAGTTAGCAAAAGCATTTCCATCTGAATTAGAGGAAGATGTGCTGAGGGTGTTGAGTATGATGACCCAAACAAACAAGATAGACGTCTCTTCTTGTTTTGAGGTTCACTTTAAGGGAAGTAGGTTGAGGATTCCTGAACGCATGTACAATAATGAATTTTCCCTATCGCACTATCAATCCTTAACAGATCGACAACAACTAGTGGTAGATTGTTTATTTACAAGGCATCACGATGGGTTTATTAGAGAAAAGTATTTAAAAAAGATCATTCATCAATGCAGTGACGTCAATGGGTGGATCCTTCCCTATATCATTCGGCTGACGGGGGAGTATGTAATAGAAATCTTACACGTGATAAAAGAAAATGTAGGTCATATTGATAAGGATACAATAAAAGAATTCATAACAGAGAATCCAAGATTTTATCAGACAATCAAAAGTCGAGTAGTAAGTTATTGGGATTGTTATTATAGAAGGGAATATCCAGCCAAAACAGATTATGTAGGTTTTGAGATCATTGAGTATTTCGGTTCGTAGATTTTTTACATATAGCTTAAGTTTTGGGAGTCCAAACATTCGTAACATGAATATTGAACAGGAAAAGGATAAAAATCCTATACAAGTAATAATGAACCATGTAACATGTGTCTTGAATGAAAATATGAACGTATAGGAAGTGCAAACAATGGGGAAAAGCATCTGGTTAGAAGATGTAGAAATAGAGAAGTTAGCACCATTAACAGATGAAATGGTCAAAATGGCGGAAAAACAGCTGAAAGTAAAATTACCGCAAGCTTATATAACGCTCCTTAAAGAACAGAACGGTGGCTATATCGAATGCAACGCCTATCCAACTGATGTTCCGACATCATGGGCGGATGACCATGTGAACGTGGACTATATCAGCGGAATTGCCGAAGAAGATGGCATCCTGGATAGCGACTATTTAATCGAAGAATGGGACTTGCCGAAAAATATTGTCCTTATCTCCGGCGATGGACATACATGGACGGCCCTCGATTACAGAAAGACGAAAGAAAACCCACCTGTTATATTCGTTGATGTGGAAGATGAGAAGATCATTAAATTAGCTCCTGACTTCGAAACGTTCTTAAGCGGATTAACCGTGTGGGAAGATGAAGAGGATGAAGATGAGTGACAGCCACCAGCTGAACTGCAAAACAAAGCCTCACTACATGTGACATGTAGTGAGGCTTTACGTTTATAATTATTAACAGCATCCTCATACCTATTAAACCTTAATGGCCACCCTTTTAGTAAATTGCCGAATGATACAAAGGATTATTCCTACTATCACCAGCACTACGAAGACCGAAACATACAAAGGCATCGTGAAGGTGTAGTTATACATCCCAATTCCGAGTCCGGCATGAATGAGAACGTCTTCTATATAAAGAACTAAGCCCCCCAATGCAATACTGCCTAGGCCGGCAATGGTTCCAAACCGGTAGAAGGCCGCCCCGATGAGCCATCCTACTATATAATAGGTGAGGATATTTAATGAGAAGATCAATAGGGCTAATAGCGGGTCACTGTGAAGTTCTACAATCGGTGTTAAAATAACGGATTGGATCATATCACTAAGGTTTCCGCCATCATCTATACGCTCCGACTTATACCCTTGAAAAACGATTGGTAAATCAGCAAGCTTGATGATAAACGAAATCACATGATTAATGAGTGCTGACATTAAGGGAATGATGATCGACAAGGTGACGGAAGCGATAGTGGCACCATAAAAGAAATCTTTCCTTGTGATTCCATGGCCTACATAGTGTTTGATGAAACTAGATGAGGAGATAATCCCGATGACAAGCATAAATATATTGGAAGTAATGGAAGACGAGGCGAAAAATGTACTTACTTCATCCTCGCTAAACTGAGAAGTGGTTATTTTAATTACATGGATAAGCAACATGACGCCAAAGAAGCTGAGTGTCCAAACAAACTGCATCCAAAACATATCCCTCGTTACTTGTAAGTAAGGCTTTTGATTCATTTCAGACATCCTCTCCAGTCAAGTGAATGAATAAATCTTGAAGCGAAACGGGTCCAACTTCGAGTCCACGTTGCTGCGCCTCTTTTCGTTTGGCTTCACTTAGTTCCCCGAAAACCATTACAGACTTGGTGCCGCCCAATTGCTGTACACTTAACTGCTTCAATTCAAGGCCACGCACAAAATCATCTACCTCATCAGTTTCTCCGGTGATCGAAGCACCTTTCGTGATGAACGATTCATACTCTTCCTGAAGTAACAGCTTTCCTTCATGCAGAATCAATACTTCATCAAACAAATAGTCCATTTCCGAAACTAAATGAGTGGAAAGGATGATAATCCTCGGATGGTGAGCTTGATCCTCTAACACTTCCCGGTAAAATATCTCACGTGTCGGCGCATCCATCCCTTGATAGGCTTCATCAAAAATCGTGATTGGTGCCCTACTAGCCAAGCCGGCAACCACATCAAAGGCAGATTGCATCCCTTTTGAGAATTTCTTCAATGGTTTATTTGCCGGTAAATTGAATTTCCTGAGGAGACTCTCCGCATAGTCACGGTCAAAATTCGCTCGATACCTTTCGACATCCCGGAGAAGGTTTTTAGCGTTTTCGGATTCTTCCTTATAATCTTTACTGTAAATGAAATTAACCAATGACATGACCTTTGCATTCTCAAAAGGCTCTTCACCATTGATTGTAAGCATACCTTCCGTTTGAGAGCGGAATGAGGAGAGAATGGACAATAAGGACGTTTTTCCTGCCCCATTTCTGCCGAGAAGACCGTAAATCTTCGGTCCAGACAGCTTGAAATCAATATGCTGCAGGGCATGGTGCTCCCCGTAGCGTAAACCAAGATTATTCACAACAACCTCTACCGTCAATGCAACCCACGTCCTTTCACCTGTTTAATGAACTCCATTATTTCATGTTCACTGATGCCTAGATTATCTGCTTCCTGGACCAAGCCGATGACATACTGATCGACGAACGCCTTTTTCCGTTTTTGAACAAGCTTGCTTTTAGCACCTTCCGCTACAAACATGCCAATCCCCCTTTTTTTTAAAAGAATCCCTTCCTCCACTAACTGATTAACCCCTTTGGACACCGTAGCATGATTGATCTTATAAAAGCTGACGAGTTGGTTCGTGGAAGGAGCCTGGTCGCCTTCTTTTAACTGATCATTCACAATCTGATCCTCGATTTTCTCGCGTATCTGTAAATAAATCGGTTTATCCTGATTGAACGGTTTCATTTCCCTCACCACTTTTCAGAATCACCATAATCAAACTTATATGGTTATATACTTATGTGTATAACCATAAAGGGTTAACCAATATTTGTCAATAATTAAGTGAAGGGAGCTCCATGTCTGTAAATTTCATGAAATTGTCATTTTCAAAGAGACCGGACCTAAAAGTTCTATTAAACTTCACAAAATGACTGGAAAATCAGTGAAAATGAAAGAATCTCCATTAAGAAAATGTAAAAGTTATGCCCTTGTGGGTCTGTATTGTAAAGAGTAAGTTCATTTAACAGGAATATGAATCAAAAAGAACGAGTTTTATAGGTCTAAATAATTAGGTTGATTTTACAAAAAATACATAAAATAGGATAATGGTCGCAGGGGTGATTAATATGAAAAGAGAATACATAATTAACAAAGAAACAATTAGTTTAATATCGGAGTTTGATAATTTCGGTAAGGAGAATACTAGAGCAATAGAGGGAGAGAATATGTTCTTGGTAAATAAATCTCCAGAGAAAATAATCAATGATACTCTTAACTACCTAGGATCAAGTTTAGAAGGGGCCATTATAGGTTCCAAGTCCATACTGGGAAATAAATACAGAGTGCCTATTTCCATTTCTGCAAAACAAGGTATCACTTGGTTTCCATGTAACTCCTTTAGACCAAAGGAAAGCATTTGGTTAGCCATTCTCACATTGAAAATTTAGAGAAACTAAATTCTATTGAAACCATAGTACATATGAGTCATGGGCATAGTTTAAATATATCTATGAGAAAAAAACAAATTGAAGACAGGATGGGAAGGGCAGCACTTCTTCAAACTAAGCTAGTTGAACGTTCTACAAAGAAAATGCTTTTTCTATATGAAAAGGGAAGTGGTATCAAACTTTATAAAAGAAAAGGGGAAATAAACTTCTTAGTGAATGATAAAGAAAGAGTGGATTAATATTTATACAAAATTCTGCTTACCTTAATGTATTTAGATAAAACTATACTTATGAAAAAAGTATAGTTTTATCTCATTAACTCAAGTAGCGGGTTTTTTCTAAGTACTAATGAAATTGTAGATGCAATAGCTAAAGTTAAAAAGTATAAAAATTGCACTTAGCTGAAAAAGGTTTATAAAGGAGGAGTAGCTCATTTTTCTTCTGTTAAAAACAAATTCGCAAAAGCCAAATACAACCCCTATGTTTCAAAGGTACTTTATGAAGCTAATGAAAGAAAGGATCGTGTTAAGGTTCTTATCGTTTGTGAATATTCGCTGACTCACGTTTAATGGTAGCTTTGATGGAAGGCATTATTACGAACACATCATCCTCTTACACGGGGACATGCTATCGTTTTGCCAACGTACTTTCAAAGAATTTGTAACAATATCGGGTGATAAAACTTTGTATTTTTCATTGCAATTTTCTCTTTTCTTTAAAAGACAACTCTCATTCGGTTTCAATATTATTTAGGTTGTGGAGATATAATTTTTTATAATCGACTGACTTATGACAAAGTAAAAATATACCTGTTAGATCGTTAATTTAAACAGGTATATTTTTACTTTGTCTAAAAACCGGTATTTTAATAGAAAATAGATTCTATAAATTTTGTGGTTTATAGACATTTATAAATACACTATTACATAATTCTTTCAGAGAAGTATTTTCAGATTTATATTTTAAATCATGAAATGCTTCAGAAAAGTATTTTTCACGATATTTTTTTTTCTGTGTTAAACGTGCTTTAGTTGGTTTAATCCCTCGATCCGTGAAAAATTTAGCATATAAATTGATTTTCTCTTTACTCATAAAAAGAACATTGGATAACTTTTGATTTAATTGATCCTCAGTTAAAAAAGATAAATCTTTATTTTTGGTATATAAACGGAGTCCAGTTGTTAACTCCCGAAATATTTCACGAGAAATCTTTTTTTCTTTTGACACGGTCAGTAGCCAATGGATGATTCGCTCATCTTTTGAAAGAGCAGGTATATCGAAGATTTGAGACCACTCTGACCAATTGATTAATTTGGCTTCTTCTAACGGGTAATTGGCCAATCGATAATAGTAGTCAAGAATTTCTCTAGACTCTGAACGATCTTTTGGTAGGGTGTCATCCTGTGAAGCAAAATGTCTTATTTGTTGGAAAAATATTGTTTTTTGGTACTCCTTTACGTTGTGAAATTTAAGTAATTCACGTAATTTACTACCGTACTCATGAGCGAATTCTAATCGGTTTTTTTGAATGATTCCATGGTAGCGTGTTTCTAACTCATCCTCTAAAGTAGGAATTGCTTCTAGTAGTGAATCCATTAATTGTTCGGCTTCCTTTATTTCCTGTTCTGAAAGTATGCCAATATAGGCTTTTTTACCTTCAACTTGCTTTATTAGCTTTGCCATGTGTTGGTCCTCCTAGTTTAAGTTTCTTTTTAGTTGGATTTTATCTACTACAGCGTTAGCGTGTTGTAATAACGCTGCTTCGGAAAGTTCTTCTATCTCAGACATATCATCACTAAACATGGCTAAAATAGTGGTGTTTCCTTCAGCTAAATGTACATAAATAGTTTGTTTTAGCATTTCTTCGATAATGTATTCTTTACGCTGTTCTTCATTATTAGCGATTTTTGCATATAAAGGGTGATCTTTATATAGTGAGAAGGACCAATTTCCTTGTGTTCCGCTAACCCACGAACGATAGTCATCTCCTTCGAGCATTTGGACAGTGCTAAAAGTTTGATTAATAAAACCATCTTCTTGATTTAAGTAAACAAGAAGTGGTGGATTCTTACAGATGATTTCCGAAACTTCATATTTATCAAGTTTATCAGTAGCGCTTAAAATAGCTTGTATCTCAATAGGGCCTTTTAACATAATATTTTCATAAAGATCTTTAGTGAGTTCGATATCACTACAAGGAATAATGATTTCAGTGTGTGGTGGAAGGACGAATTTATGGTGACAGCTTGTTTCTAAAAATGTTTTTGGTCGTTGGGCCATGTAAGTTGAAACGTTCAATCCCAAAGAAGCCATATGAGGAGAATTATTTGAAATCTTATAAGAGATATTTTTTATAATTTCTCCTGTATTAACACGTCTACTTTGGTTATTAGGAAGGTCAATTGTTTCAAGCTTTAAAGAAAAATCTCTAGTTTCAGAAACACGTCTTTCCATATCATAATAAAAAGTCGCTTCTATTTGTTCCTCTTTAAGTGAACCTGGGGGAGAAACTGTTAAAACGATAGAATGTTTTTTTTCAGGTATAAAGTCATTTGAAATTTTAAAGTTGAATGGTGGTGAGAGAAAATTCTCCCCATTTTCTATTCTTACCTCATCACTAAATATGGATACAATTGTATTTTTTTCACATTTAATTGTTAAGTTAACTTTGAATTTTTTGGGAGTAGAGTATTTATTGGTAATACCAAAAGTTATATCTGTAACTTCATCCCCAAAATTTAAATAGTTAGCTTTATCAATGGGAAAGCTCATCCCATGCCACTTTAATGAGAACTTAGACTCGGATTTTTTACCTGAATCCCCATTTGAAAGATCTATATCATTTAGTAAGCTATCTAATTCACCAGCTACCTCAATTAATTCGTTTTGCATTAGGTCATCCTCTGCAACTTTCTTATTAATGTAACCCTCTTCTTCCATGAAGATCTCATATTCATTTGATACAGCTAGCTTTAATGATTGGAACACATTTGTTCGTTTATTAGTAAAACCGTAATGTTCAAGGTTTTCAATTGTTTCAATGTGTTTCTCAAAATCTTCGTCTACTTCAATATAACCAAATAGCCTATCTTTAATTTCTTCAGGAATATTTAAGGGGACTTCACCCATTTTCATATTTTTTCGATATAAATATACTCCAAGAAGGTCTTCTGAAATAGTACTTTTTGATATGCCAAAATGTAATTTTCTTATTTTTGAAAAACCAGGCAATTGGACATTATCAATAGTTTTATGGGATATTAGGTTTTCAGTTGAATATTCTTGTGGGACTTTGGCTTTCTTATTTTTGCTGGCAGAATCTATTACCTCGATCTTGGCTTGATATTTTCCTATAATGGGCCACCAAGTTTCCTCAATATGTTTCATAAACAGTCCTGAATTAATAGCGTCGACAAGTTTATCAATTGGATCAATGATAATAATTCTAGTACCATTTTTTTTAATAGGTTTCAAACCAGTTTCTTTTTTTAAGAATCTTTTTGCGTTTTCTCCTTCATATGCTTTAGGCGCTAGATTAAGTGTATTCCCCTCTAATATTTTAAAGTTTACTCTATAACCGTCCTTTGAGAGACTTTCATATATATAGTAATTGCGTTTTGAAGCAGCAGAAAATATTAATTTCCCTCGTCCGAATAATCCGGCTCCTTCATTCCCACCAGAATAGTTCATGGCTGAAAAGCGAGCTAAACGGTAAGAAGGATCTAGATTATCTGTTAGGTTACTAATATCATCCATTGTTAGATTTGCACCAGTCAACCCATGAGTTCCAAAATCATGAATAGTAAGGAATTGGCCAGTGAGATTGTTTATAACTTTAAACTGCATTCCCCAACCTTTTCCACGTACTAAATCAACTCTCTGCCCCCATGAATTTTGAACAAAATCTTTTTGTAATCCATGAATTAATCCTTTAGCAGGTTCAGTTTCATATCCTTTTACAACTTGTGCTATGTTTGATTTCCAATTTTGTGGTACTGCTACAGCCATTATAATGACCTCCAATAATGTTTATTTGTGAAATTTGAATTCGGTTTTTCTTTCCTTATTTTCTTCTATAAATCTATTTTTTAAAGTTTTAATTTCTGATTCTAGCGTATCTATTATTTGTTTAACGTGTGCATCAGTATATTCGTAGTTGTTTTTGTTCGCTAGATTACCTATAAGTTGTAGTTTTTTTAATGTATCACTAACTCTTTTTTCAGCTAGCTCTTCGAATTTGTCCATTTTTTTATTAGCATTCAATATATATACCTCCAAATTAATAATTATTTAAAAATATAATATAAATATAACATATAATAAACTGCAAAATTAAAATATGTATCTATTTTAAAAATGTAGTGATAATATGTACTGTATTTTGTGATTTTTAATCGAAAATATATGTATTTTTAAGGAGGGAATTTATGAATAAAAGAAATAAATATACCAGAAGGAGCGTAATAGGTGAAAAAAGTTCTTAGAGGTTAATATAGTTGGCTACACGTTATTAGGTTGTAAAAACGATTTCAGCATAGCGAATTCTTAAAAAGTATATGAAGTGAGGAAGTTTATCGAGATACGATGGTGGTGTATTATTCATATTCAACGATAAAGGAGGAACGTCGCTATTTAGAATTAGAAAGATGGTTTGATCGAAGATTTTCATTAAATAGGAACTGAGGTAAAAGATACGATCGAATATAGGTATAGGCGAGATGTGTATCCCAGCTTATCACATAATAAATGAAGAAATTTAAAGAAAAATGGCTAATAAATTGGACTTAATATCGATGCAAGAGCAGAATATAGAGTAATTGAACCTAATGATTTCTAGAAATAATCTTCAAGTCAACAAAAGTGTATGCTCAGTCGAAAACATACACTTTTGTTGACTTGAAGATAATAATACATTTTAAAATATACAGATTTGAGATGATTTAGTTTTGTGAGCAGTAATTTGTTATAGCAGTTATTAGGCTACTATAACCTTCACTGTCTACAACGTTATCGGTACCTATTTCTTCTTTGAAAATATAAATGTAAAATCTATATCTCCCTTGTTTTAAAAATGTGTAATCCCCTTATTTTGTATTGCTTCGACAAATAATTGAATACGCATCTCAAGTGTTAAATCGTTTTCTAAGCAGTAGTCAAGGAACCCGATTAACACATCGCGTTGCAACATAAAACCTTCAATGTGATGACCAGTTAATTTGTCAGCTAGTTTAGTAATAGAGTGTAACTTTTTATCACCTGTATATTTTGCAGAGGTAATGTATCCGAAAAATGAAAGTGGGGTATTACCGTAATTTAGGTAATTAGGAATATATTCGCTACCCATATAATTAGCTAGATTTTGTGATAAAGGGAAGCCTGACTGATAATATTTGGTATCGATAATGCCACAGTAATTTTTATACTGCACAAAAATTTCAATTTCTGTTGAAGTCCCGTTTATTTTCGGTTGATAAGTGACTTCAAATCCAATTGCTTTTAAGATTTTTACAGTTTCTTTTTCAAATTCACTTGGTGTGAGGTCGCCTAAGTAGTTTTCAACAAATTCTGCAGGAATAGTTATTAATTCCGGTTTTTTGATGATTAGATCATTAATGATTTTTTCTGCTTTTTTTGGACCAAAAACTGATATGAAATGTGGAAGCAATTCATCTTTTGACAATTCGCTTGCATTCGGAAGTCCATTCAGAATAGCGGCAACCTTATTTTTGAATTTATCTTGGTTGTTTGCAGGCTTAATATCATTGTAACCACTCGCTTTATAACTATCTATGTCTAGACCATTGTTTTGTGCCATACGCTCAGATGAAATTAAATAGCGTGTGTTAAACGGATAACGCTCATCGTAGTAGGCTATTATTTCTTGTGAATCATTAATTAAACTAGGTTCGATTTTTAATATAGATTCGCCTCTAAGATATTCTACTAGGCCTGTATATTCACAAAGCATCATGAATGTATGGGCTACATCTGAATGCGCTTGGAAATAGTCACGTGCAGCATGATCATTTCGAGCTCGGTGATCATATTCAACAGCGATTTCTTGCTTCATTTCTTCTTGTTTTTTATCATCACTCGAACGGAACTTTAAAATACTCTGTATCACATGTTGAAGTTCATTATCACGCTGTGCTGTCATAGCGAAGTATGTGATTTCCTCTTTAGTGATAAAGTAATCTAATTTAGTACTTTGGACTAATTGAATTAAAAAACGAGCAGGTCTAATCCGAAAGGTTGGTGCGAATTTTGGACGAAAACCCTTTTCTAAAAAGTAAGCATTTGGAATCTGTAGTGTCAGAATTTGTTTTTTTACATTCTCATATTGTTTATAGTCATTAATTAGAGATTGACCTACTTTTGTCGGTTTTACATATCCTTCATGATCAATATAGCAGTAAGCGAATGTTTTCAGCATAGCACACCATGTACGGCCACCAGAGCCATCGGTACTGATGTTATTTCGTTTTAACCCTCTTGCAACCAATACTTTTTCGAATTGTTTATGTGCCTCGCGATTTCCTTGCCACTTTGTTGTAAAGTTATTCGTCGCCTCTTTTAATGCACTTATTGCATCTTTGTGAAATTCAGGATCTCTCTCTGGACGTGTAATAAACCATACTTTACGCTCACTCATTTTCTCTTCATCCTTTCTAGTTGGGCTACTTTTTGTTGTTGCTGTTGGTTCTTTAGTTCAGAATTGATTAATGAATTACTGAGCAACTGTTTAAGTAATTCTTTTTCCTTTTCAGTAGTTGATTTATTTTTGTAAAATATAACTATTTGAGAAAGTGCATTAAGGTTATTCTGGATAAGTATTTCAATTTGATCTTCTGTAGTAATATGATTAAGGAGAGTTAAGATATCTTTATAAGTTAATAGTAGTTGGTCCAAACTTGGGATTCTTGAATTTTCAATTTTGTATTCTTTGCAAATGTCAATCATTGCTTGCCAATATCTTAATAGGCTTATGGCATTGTAAATACTTAATTCATTTATATTTTTATAAATTGTATTCAATGATTTGCCTGCTTTTTCAGCTAATTCGGTACTCCTACTTTTTTTTGTCTTTACATTATTTACTAGGAAGCCAAGTATATCTTGTTCAAGGATCATGGCAGTTAAATATTGTTCAGTTAGTTTTCTGAGAGCTCCTTTATTAAAGTCTTCCTGCTTTTCCATTTGATCACCCCCTTAAGCCTCTTATAAAATATCATTGCAAATTAAAGTTGCACAGATTAATCCTTATAAGGATTAATCTGTGCAATAAAAATTATTTTTATTAAAACTACAGTTAAAGTTGCCTGAATTTTATTTTTAAGCAAAATGAAGAGGGGTTTTTCTTGCAAAGTATTAGCCGTAATAAAATTAAAGAAAAGTATCATGGAATCGAAGTCAAAGCGTACAACAGCTTGATTCATTATGAGCAACAACAAGAGTAACTTTCTTAGCAGATCAAATTTTAGGGAAGTTAGCTTAAAGGATTTTCATTAGTACAATAGTTATTAGCTGAACGACATAAGGTTAATGATCTACAAACACAAGTACCCTTTGGCAGATCGATATATTGTGGTGAAATACAAATTCTGAACGTATTTTGACTCTGGAATAAGTAAGCGGGGATAGTTGAATGTGCTATTCTCGTAAAATTTATTTCTAGTAAGACAATAAACCACGATTTAGCTTTCAAAGAGGTGAACGATTGTTCAGAGTGTGTTATCCGAATGGGTATTGGTATTTTAGAAATTATATTAATAAGGTGCAAAGGAAGCAGGCTAGACATTCATATTGGCCCGGATGCTACAATGAATTTTGGTTTGCCAATCAAACGATTGAATTAGAACTTTGATGTATTGTTAAAGTAGTAGTTCAATAAAATAAAATAAAATAAGCAACAGGCGCAGAATTTTTTTCTACGCCTGTTGCTTATTTTTTGAAGACATATTGACGATGATAGGCCATATATTGTTGCATTTCATCCGCCATTTGAAGGAGTAACCTAGAATTGATGTTAAAACTCATTTGTTGTGACGATGAAAGTAAACTGGAAGTCAGGATATTGCCCGTTTTCTCAAATGTTATTAGGCCTTTATCAAACAAGTGATCATGGTTTGGACATAATAAAATACCATTATGTATGTCCAAACGTTCCTGATTGGTACTAAATGCCCAAGGCTTGATATGACTCGCGCGTGTGTGATTTGCTTCTACACTGCAAAGAACACACGTTTTGTATTTCATCAGGAGCAATTTGCGGAACTTCGCTTGTCCCTTACGTTGCTTGACTTCTTTTATAATTTCCGTAATCAATTCTTCATCGAAATCAATATTATCAAGACCCTGCTTCACAATTTTTTCTACTGTCGAAGTAGAGGTTACGGTATTGAATGAATAAGGTTTAACAATAAAAGCCCCTTTTTCATTCTCTTCTACAATCATACCTAATCCCAGTATCAAGTTGACACCCTTTTCTACTTTATGCAGGATGCCAATTGGAATCTGGTTTTCTAAATTGTACCGTGCTGCCGCAATGTCACTCTTTTTTCGATTATCTTTTGGGCTACTAGGAGGTCTCATTTCAATCGTATCAAATTCGTGAAGCGTTTTATCTTTCCAGATAATTTGATGGCCGTAATTTTCATCTGATTCGGTTGCTTGATAAGAGATTAGAAACGGCATCCCAGCCGGTTTATAGAAACCACGGATTAAGTCATGCAGAATGTGATCTTCTTCTACAAATTGATCTGCTGGTACGCGTTGTTCTTTGTTAATGCCCTTAATCGGTACTTTACCAACTATAGTTTGGCCTTTTAATCCCTCGAACTTACGTAATATTCCTTGGTGAACAGGACCACTTAACATGTTTCATTCTCCTTTACAAATTAGATATTATTAAAAGCTAATTGTTTTTCATCAGTATTGATATTAGTCTTTTCAGCTTTTTTTAATTTCTCTTTTTGTAAATGTTCTAACTGAAACTTTTTTGTTGGTTCAACGAACTCATAAGGTATTTTTGCAAATGATTTTAAAATTGCTACAAAAACAATTTCCGCACCTGCTGGAGGGACAGCCATGCCTATTTGTTTACGGGCAGCTTCTTTACTTCCTGTGAAGATGAAGTCATCAGGGAAAGTTTGTAAACGTGCACGTTCACGGTTAGTTAAAGCTCGTGTTTCGTCCCAGTGATACATATGTGTACCACCACCACCGCTACCTGTTACCGTATATGCTGGACGTGACGGGTCAAGCCGTTTATAAATAGAACTTAAACGGGCACCTTTAACATTTAACTGTAAATCTTCAGGTATACCAATGTACCAAGCATTTTCGCCTGGTGGAATATAGCTTAGCATTTCTTGAACTTTCGCGGTATGACGTGGCATCTCATGGTTGGGTGCGTCTTCTGGTATCGGTGGGTTTAAAATGGCCTCTTTACATGTTTTATATTCAGCAGAATTTGGTGTCGTTGGTGCAGGTACTTTGAACTCAACACCTTGTTCAGCAAGATCTTTTCGAATTCCTACAATAATGATGCGGTGCCTTGCTTGTGGTACACCGTACTCTTCAAATTTATAAAGGTGTGGTGTGACTACATATTCGACTTTGCCAGGTGCCTCTAATTCATTCAAAATTTGAATAAATGCACGACCTTCATTCGCACTTTGTAAACCTCCGACATTTTCGGCAACAAAGAATTTAGGTTTGTATTCGTTTAATACTTTGACACCATAGCTATATAGTGGACCAAATGTACCGCCTAAGCCTTTCTTTTCTCCAACATTGCTATAATCATTACATGGGAAACCGAAGGCGAAGCAATCAATGTCTTTTAAGACAGAACGATCACCAATCGGTAAGTTTTCAACAGGACCGCAAATCACACTTGGATCATTTTCATCGCCACAGATATTGAGTGCAAATGTACGACAAGCATTTTGATCGAAGTCATTTGACCATGTATGTTCAATTTGGAATACTTCTTTTGTCTCCGGGTGGATAACGACAGCGTTTTTTGCTGCTAAGCTCAAACCACCTGGGCCGTTAAATAATTCCCCTTTTTTAAAAATCATGTTTTCATCTCCTTGATTAAGAACTAATAATACGAACAGAAGTTCTTGCATATAGATATGCTATAATCTATATTACTACTTTTTTTATCAAAAAGTTGCTGTAAAGTTTAAAATAAGTAAATTTCACTAAAATAATATGAACGAGTTGCTCAATGTTATAAGTTTATTTGTTATATTTTGATTCAGTAATCATGAAAATCCATGGAGGTCCTACAATTACATAATGATATATTGGTAATACTAGATCAGGATTTACAAGAAAATTTTACATGCAAGGCTATGATTTTATCGATTACAACGATGAAATTACTATTTTTGTAGATGACAGAGAGGATTTGAAAAGGCTTTTAATCGGTTTTGTAAGTGCTTTTGGGGAGTAAAGTCATTTAGCCGGACGTCTGATGTTTGTACGTATTGTCGATAATGAATTCAGTACGGATAACGGTAGAATTAAGCATAAAGATATCTTTAATTTAAGTATAAATTTAAATATCAAAATAATTAAGAAGAGTTAACGTACTTAAAGTAGATGTGCTTAAAGAGAATATTTTACGATATAATGGTAACGTTTCAAATTAAATATATGGAAAATCCTGTGTAATATATTACAATGCAGTATCTGATGAAGCAAGACGCCAACGTTATAACGAATTGTTAATTGATAATTTAGATATGTACAACTATATTATCAAATATGAAATGTTAAAAATAATGATCGTTTCTTAAAACTACTTTAACTAGCTACTTCATGGTAACCTCCTATGATTTTGCTATGTTTAAATAATATCATAATTGAGAGCCTGTGTGGAAATGACAAAATTAAGGATAAGGTCTTTTGATATAATCATGATATTAACTTTGAAGGAGGCCGTTACATGACAATCTACAACAAACTAGTCCGTGATCGTATCCCGGAAATAATTGAAGGTACCGGTAAGAAATATATAACCCGAGTATTAAATGATAAAGAATTTATAGAAGAGTTAAAAAATAAAAGCTTTGAAGAGCTTCAGGAATATGTAGAGACCGATAACAAAGAAGATGCAATTGAAGAATTGGCGGATATTTTAGAAATTATTCATGCCTTAGCGAAAACTCAAGGTGCTTCTATTGAGGATGTCGAGGAGTTACGTAAGAGTAAATTGATTAAGCGTGGAGCATTTAAAGAGAAAATTTATTTGATTGAGGTTGAAGATGAGTAAGGCTTGATTTATTCATGAACTTAGAAAAATCTTTTTGGTTAAACTTAATAGATAGGAGAATACTTATGCCAATTAATAATTCAGCTTTTAAAACTATTGGATCATTTTTACAAGATAATATTTATCACATACCTGATTATCAAAGAGAATATTCATGGGAAGAGTTACAAATAGATGATTTTTGGTTAGATTTAAAAAGTGTTGTTAATAATGAAGAACAGGATCATTTTTTTGGCCAAATTGTAGTCCATAATGATGAAGAGGAAAATAAAAGATTTATTATAGATGGACAGCAAAGAACTACAACTTCTGTAATCTTTTTAAGTGTTCTTAATAGGTTATTTGATTTTTTATATACGAATTATAAAGATTATATAGCACGTGAAAATTCAGAAGATATTAGAATAAAATATATAGGAAGATGGTCTCCTCAAAAAGATAGTCTGAGATTAAAATTATCGAACAAAGACAATAGATATTTTATGCATAATATACAAATAGACTCAGATAATGATTTAGAAAAACCTAAATCAAAGTCTCAAAAAAGAATTTATGATGCATATAATTATTTATATGAAAAAATAATGAATGAAATAAAAAAAGCAGGTAATAAGGAACAAGAGTTAGCAGTTGTCAATGAATATTATGATAAGTTTATTAATTCATTCAAGGTTATGTACGTAGAGACAAATCAATTAGAAGAAGCATTTATAATTTTTGAATCGCTTAATGCCAGAGGAAAAGGGCTAGAGACTTCAGATCTTTTAAAGAATCATATATTTAAAAATGCTCGAGGTCAGATTGATTATGTTAAGAGAAGTTGGGAAAAAATGCAAAGTAGTTTAGAGAATGTAGATACTACTAGATATATTCGCCATTATTGGAACTCAAAAGAGGATTTTGTCCGAACTGTTTCTTTATATAAAAGAATAAAAAAGAAAATAAACACTGAAAGCAAATGTATTACTTTAATAAATGAACTAGAAAACTTAGCTCAACTATATAATTCAATAAGTACCAAAGAAAATACTGTTTATTTTAAAAATAAAAAGTTAAATACTAGCTTAAATAATTTAAAAACTTTTAATGCTAGTCTTTTTTTTCCTATTGTATTAGCTATGAAAAATAAAGATTATAGTGAAGAAGATATTTCTATTGTGGTAAGGGAAATAGAAATGCTGGTATTTAGGAATATTATAATCTCAAATAAAGTTACTAATAAGTATGAAATGATATTTGCGGAAATTGCATATGCTATATCAAACAAATCCGAAATAGATATAGCTCCTATCCTGACCAGCCTTCAAAAGTTACAAATATCAAATTCTGAATTTGAAAACGATTTTAAAACAGCTAAAATTACAAAAAAACCGATTATTCGGTATATCTTTAGAGAAATAAATTCACTTTTTGATAAAGAAATAACAATTATCGAAGATAATAATAGGATTCATATTGAACACATTATGCCGGATAAAATTGGTGATTGGCAAATTGATGAGGATACTAAAGAAGAATATTTATGGAGGTTAGGAAATCTTACTCTATTGGGTGATGAATATAATAGAGAAATTTCAAATAAAACTTTTAATATAAAATTAGAAGTATATAAGAAGAGTAGCATTGAGATTTCCAATAATCTGAAAAAATATAAAGAGTGGGGTATAAAACAGATTATAGAAAGACAGGAATACCTAGCGGAACTAGCTCTTAAAGTTTGGAAGATAAATAAATTTAAGATTGAGGATTGAACTGTTCATGGAAACAATAAATAAATTTAAAGATAAAAAATTCTTGGCGAGATTGAGATGAGTAAGGTCCAATTAATTACGAGTCAACTTGGAACACACTTATTGGAGCAGATTCAGTCTGCTTCTTCGATATGTATTTTGACTTCCTTTGTCATGAAGTCCGGTGTTCAGTATCTGGGAGATGCCTTGAAAGTCGCAGCTGAACGTGGGGCAGAGATTAAGGTGTGTACAGGCGATTATTTATTCGTGACGCAGCCAGAAGCATTGAGAATGTTTTTAGAGATTGATCCTAGGATTGAGGTCAGGCTGTGGAAGAGTAATGGTGTGTCCTTTCATCCAAAAGCCTACCTTTTCCAAACGGAGAAGCAGGATTGCTTGTTTGTTGGTTCTTCCAATCTATCAAGGTCTGCGTTAAGTCATGGGGTGGAGTGGAGTCTTTCCGTTAGTGATGATGAGGATGTCTTTTCCGAAGGCTTGCACCTTTTTTTAGAAACGTTTTATGCCGGTCAAACGATTCCATTGAATCAAGAAACGCTGAAGGAGTACGAAGATCGGTATGAGAAGTTTCACATACATACGCCAAATCTTGCACAAAAATGGACAGAGTCAGAAGAAATGGATTTAATGCTTCCAAATGAGACAGAACCTATTCCAACAACGGAAGTCATTCATGATCCACCGGCTCCGTATGGAGAAATCTATCCACGATTCGCACAGATTGAAGCGCTCGAGGAACTGAATAAAACACTGGAAGAAGACTATGATAAGGCATTGGTCGTGATGGCGACCGGGTTAGGAAAAACGTATCTTGCTGGTTTCTTTGCCCGTAACTTTAAACGGGTCCTGTTTATTGCCCATCTTGAAGAAATTCTACATCAGGCAAAGAAATCATTCCAGACGGTCATGCCTGATCAGGAGTTTTCTATCTATAATGGCAAGGTGAAGGAAACGAACGGACACACCACTTTTGCATCGATTTATACATTAAGCATGCAACGACATCTCCAAGTGTTTGATCCTGAAGAGTTTGATTTGATTGTGGTCGATGAATTTCATCACGCGGCAGCGGATTCTTATCAACGGGTACTGGAGTACTTTAAGCCGAAATTCATGCTGGGGATAACAGCCACACCGGATCGAAACGATAACAAAGATGTGCATGCAATTTGTGGTGGGAATGTCGCTTTCCGATTGGATTTCTTGGAGGCAATTGAGCGGAACTGGCTTTCACCATTTAAATATTATGGGGTTTATGATGAGACAGATTATAGTCAGATTACATGGCTCGGGAATCGGTATGATGAGACCGAATTACTTCAGCTTCAATTACGGGACGAGATGGCGGATAAGGTACTGCAGGCATGGACGGACAAAAAGCAAACGCGGACAATAGGCTTTTGTTCTTCGATTAAGCAAGCAGATTTTCTTTCTACCTATTTTAATAGGAAGGGATTTCGAACGGTTAGCCTTCATTCCAAGCAAGTGGGTTTAAATCGAGACGAGGCCATAAGTCGGCTTGCAGAGGGCACTTTGGATATTATTTTTACGGTAAATCTATTCAATGAGGGAGTCGATATTCCCGCCGTAGATACGCTTTTATTTGTAAGACCGACTGAATCTTTAACGGTCTTTACCCAACAAATTGGGAGGGGGCTACGGCTCCATGATACCAAGGATTATTGCGTGATCATTGATTTGATAGGTAACTATCGTAATGCAGATGTTAAGTTGAGTTTGTTTGATAAAGATTTTAGCAAAAAGAAAGGCAAGGCCATTGAGCCGGTCTTGCCTGAATTATGTGATATGGAATTGGATGTTCAGGTTATCAATCTCTTAAATGAAATGGCGAGGAAGAAGCAGCCTAGACAAGACAAACTACTGAGCGATTATCAAGTATTAAAGCAGGAGTTAGGAAGAAGACCAACATATTTGGAATTGCATTTAAAAGGGGCCTCCGATTCTCCTCAGTATCGGCAGGAATTCTCTTCTTATTATGGATTTTTAGAATGGGCGGGGGAGCTTTCAGAAAGTGAATCAACCATTTTTCATAAATATGAACAATGGTTGGTGGAAGTAGAAAAGACCGGTATGGCGAAGAGTTATAAGATGGTGGTTCTACTTGCGATGTTGGAGCGGGGACAGAATGATTGGTTCAAACCCATTACATCTAGGCAAGCGGCTCCTTTCTTCCATGGTTACTTAACTGAAACCGAATATCGTAAACAAATCGACTTTGCGGACAACTCTTCTAAGAAACTATGGCAGTATGATGAAGCTGGAGTTAGTAAGTTGATAGCAACGATGCCGATGACCAAGTGGAGTGGAAGTTCTAAGGGCCTCCTTTCGTATGGAGATGATACGTTTAAGCTGAATTTCGATATTGCACATGAGGATCAGCCGCTTTTATTTGATATGACAAAGGATATTTGTGAATATCGGCTGCATTATCATTTTGAGCGAAAGGCTAGATAATCACTGATTATTATATTATGCAGAAAATTATTTTCAAGTAATAACAAAATTAAAGAGGCATACATGTTGTTCACCAACATGTATGCCTCTTTAATTTTATTGAGAATTTAGGCTGAATCTTTTGAAACAGTCTCTTCTTTATAAAGAGTGTACGAATTTACTTGATTCTTAATATATATGAATAAAAATATGCATATATTATTTAAAAATCTATACTTCATTTTCGAAATAAAGTAAAAGAAGTATTGTATTAGTGTATATTTACCTATATATTATCAATATAAGGAAAAATATGGGGAGGATGACTTACTCGTGTTAGAGACAAAGCGAGATCGATTCGTACGCGTTGCGGAAACAAGGACGAACAAAATTATTACTCTCATGAATTTATTAGGAAATTGTTCAAATAAAAATAATTATGAGTACACAGATAAAGATGTTGAGAAAATTTTTCTAACATTGGAAAATGAATTGGTTTTGTTAAAAGAAAAATTTGAGAAAGAACCCAAGAAAAAAGGCAAGAGATTCAGTCTTGAGTAAAGTGATCAAGAAGCCCACTCTCTTTAGCGTACATATAGTTCCGATCTATATAAAAAAACAAAAAGGCGGAAATGAAAATGGAATTGAAAAAGGCTGATCTCTATTTTGGATCTTTATTATCATTATTGGTGAATAATGGGCTGACTCCAGCCATATTAGAACAAGGAGAAAAGCGTAATATCTATAAGATTTCTACCAATAAGGGAGATTATAAAATTTTCTCGAAGTATCGGGTGTTGTCGAAAGAAAACTCGGATAGTTTGAACTGGCAATTTTCCTTTAGTGAAGCTGAAATAGCGGAAATTAGGAAACTAGAAGGGGAAAGTGACAAACTGTTATTGGCTTTTGTTTGTATAAATGATTTTGAAGATCGCTTTAAAAGTGAGCTGGCTCTTCTGTACCCTGGGGAACTGAAAGAATGCTTATATATAGATGAAGAATACGAAGGTTCTCAACGTCTTAACATTAAGTATAAGAAGGGGAATAGAGGGTTAAATGCATATGGAATCAAAAGGGCCGACTATGTAAATGAACAAAATAATAAAATTAGAGTGGAAAGAGATAGATTAATAAAATTATAGATAAAACTTCTGAAGTTCAGGAAATAAATTATTAAGGGAGTATGTTATGAATTCGGTAGATACAAAACAGTTTTGGAAATTCTCACCCATTCCGAACATTGAGGAGTCAAACTTTAATAAAATTTTAGATCGATTTTTCAATCTAAGGATATCCGGCTTAACACGTGAAAATACACAGAATGCTCTTGATGGACGGTTGCTTGATTATGAAGGACCAGTGCTTTTAACAATTAAGACTGGAACCATCCAGAAAGATGACATCCCCGGCATTGAAGAAGTGATTGATCGCATATCATGTCTGAAAGGTCGTAACAACTATACAAAAGAAGCGATTGAACATATGCGGAACAAAATGAATCAAGATGAAGTAGGATATATTTCATTTGAAGATTTCCATACCCGTGGTCTAAAAGGGGCTAACAATGGTCAAAGTGATTCAAAGGAAGATACATGGGCTATTTATGCATATAACAAAGGCGTTCATTCAGAAGAAGAGGATGAAGCAGTAGAAACTTCACGGGGCGGATCTCACGGTGTTGGGAAGATTGCCTCAAATGCAGCCTCTGATTTAAACCTCATGTACTTTGCCAATTGTGATGCAGAAGGGAATCAGCATCTCGGTGGCACCGTGCAATTGATCGAGCATACTTATCAGAACCAAAGTTATCGCTCTTCTGGCTATTTCACCGATATGGTAGAACCTGAACCCTACAAAACTAAGTTTTATCCATTTGAAAATACATTCCACGAGGTATTCGAGAAGAAGACCCGTGGCTTGAAAATTATTATTCCGTATTTACGTGAAGAGTATGACAATGAAAAGGAAATCATCAAGAGTGTCTGCGATAGCTTTTTTATATCGATTTTGCAAAATAAGTTAGAAGTAATTGTTAACGATAATAAAATCACAGCGGGAACAATTAAGGATTATGTTGAGAATCCTGATTATTATATACAACAGCTGGCAGATATTAAAACTGATTTTACACCTTTATACGTAGGGACTTATTTAAATGAAAAGCCAAGAGCATTAACTGTTTCAGATGGTGTGAATGAGTACCAATTTAATCTTTATTTTCGCTATGATGAATCCATCCCTAAAGGTAGGATGGCTATTGTTCGAACGATCGGTATGAAAATCGAAGACAAGAAAATTAAGAATAACGTTAATAAGCCTTTCAACGCAGTATTAATTGGTGGAGCAGCAGAAGATGCGTACTTAAAATCATTAGAAAACGAGTCTCATACAGAGCTGTCCTATGACCATATTAAAGATCCACTCCTTCAAAAGCGCGCAAAGAAATTTATTAATAATCTATCTCGAGAAATTTCGAACATTATCGAAGAAGCGATTAAGAAAAATAACCCTACAGATGGGCCCATGAATACTAAAGACATATTGTTTGTGATGGAAAACCAATTTAAGCGGGATCTATCGGATACGGTGTCGGCTGTTAAAATAAAAGGGAAGTCCCTTGTGAAGATGACAACGGATATTCCGAAAAAGAAGAAAAAATCAAAAACGAATAAGAAAGACGGATCAGAGAAAAAGAAAAGCTCAGTAAAGAAAGTGAAAAGTCAACTGACAGCAGATAATGAAAGTGGTATAGAACCAGAACGTGATAAATACATCGCTAATACAGAAATTGTTGAGCGTCTAATTGTTGGATCGAGTGAAATAGTCCATTTCGATTTTACAGACAGTAAAGAAATTAACAAAGAGGTAACCTGTAATATTTCATTAGCCATTATTGATGGAATGGGAATTGAGTATGCGGACGAATTTAATCTACTAAACAACTACAGCCGTGTTATTGATGGTACGACCGGTAACGAATGTAAAGTTGAAAATAATATCATTAAAGACGTTTCGATTACCCAAGGTGTATCTAAACTAAAATTAGAGTTAAAAAACAATTTCAATAAAGCCTTGAAATTTGTTTATTATGTAGAGGTGTAACATGATTTATAAAAAGGATGCAAATTTCCCATACCCATTATTAACAAATACATCAACGAGTTATGAAAGCAGTCAATTTATTTTGGATGTTGATTTACAGGAAAATGCAAGTACCTATCGATTTAATATTAAATACAATATTGATTCGGACTTTATGAACCGATTATTAGAAAAAGAACAGGCCCAGCTCATTTTAGTCATCCAATCCAAGGATAATAAATTCTATAAACTACGTCCGAGTGACACGTTTGTTGAGATTTCTAAGTCACGTATTTCTGTTAGTAAACGAACATCGATACAGCTACATCTTCAAGCGAAAGAGAATATTCACTTTAATGATAACAATGATTTAAGTGGAATTTATCAGCAATATAGAGATGTCATCATGGTGAGGAAGCACTCAACTTTGGGATTCTCAAATGTTGTAATATTCGATAGCCGTAGCAATAAACCATTAGATTTATTTGAAAAGAAATTGGACCCAACTTTATTGAGTGATATCAAAATTGAACTTGGCCACGAAACGATTATTATTCATTACAAAAGCGAAGAATTACAGTTTAATAATTTGCCAATGAGCAATTCATTAAATAATCCATATATTTATATGGGGCTTCAAAAAGCTCTACAACGTTTTATCGTTAATAATGGCGATGACGAGCAAGTAGATTTAGAAGAAATTGAACTTCCAGACGATCAATTAGACTTAAAACTATATAATTTAATGAAGAAAAAAATGATTCGTGAAATAAGTATCGATACGATTGATGAAGTTATCTATGTCATTTCGGAAAAAATCTTAGAGAAATTCACAGTAGCAGTAAAGGGGCTAAGTTCAAATGGAAATTAGACTGCTCAAAAAAGGCTATAAAAACAACGAACAGTTTTATAAGGATTTTTTAGACGATCAAGTTAAATATAAAGATGAGTATTTCTCGGAGGATGTTGTCTATATAGATGAAGCTCCAGATTTTCCGATTTACTTGGCACATCGTAACGAAAATGATCGAAAAGAATTGTTTCTAGAAGCATTTGAAGTCCTGTCACATTCCTATTTGAATACCGATCGTGATCTCCATTTTGACGAAGTATTTTGGCATTCTTTACTCACCGTAAAGAAACGGGATTATCTGCTAAGACAATATCCACAAATTTCAGAAGGCATCAATCATTTTAATAACATCGTTTTAAAGGATTTTAACTGGGAAAGTTATATTTATAAATGTGTTCTCGGTGTGCAATATATTAACGATGCAGTGTCTGATAAAGCAGGACGCCAACGTTATTACGAATTGCTAATTGATAACTTAGATATGTACAATTATATTATCAAATATGAAATTTTCCGTAATGACCGTTTCTTATTAAATATTTTAGACATCATTGATGAATTGCAAGTCTCAAAAATAATGAAGTCGAAAATTATCGGGCGAGATGATCTAGGAAAAGATGAGCGTGTAGGACGACGTGTCATTTTCGAATTCAATAAAAGTTATCCAGTCATTATGTCACCTATGATTGAAAAGGATGATTTAAAAGAGCTCTTTCTTGAAAATTTAAGCTCCTACTATGATATTTCTTCATTAGAAGAAACCGTTGAAGTTTGATATTAGATTGCTTTAATAAGATGCCAATCCATTTTACTATCTGTAAAGTGGATTTTTTTATGGGTAATTTTATCGAATAAATATGGAACTATCGTTATACTTACAGTAAAAGTAAGTTAAGTATAAAAATTACTCGATGTATAGAAAAGAGGAATTTAGAATGGTAACTAATCGATTAGAAACAATTCATTTGCCAAGTACATTACGGGGAAGAAGTTTGCATTCAAAAGTGATTCCGACGGTTTGTAATTTGAAAAATATGCTTACTAAACTAACAGAAGTGAATGGTGATGTATCCAAATTAAAACAGTGGGAGAAAAGGTGTTTTAAGGCGTATCAGCTTGAAGGTATTAAGACCGATTTACTATCGGTAGAAGGTGATGAACGAATCAAACTGATAAGAGATCATATTTTAAATGGGGAACCTACATATTTCGGGGCCAATTGTATTGATATGTACTTAGTTGCTTATGTTACGGAAAATAACTGCATAGGTAAAGATCAATTCTTTCATTATATGAAAATCATGGGGATAACGGATAAGCCTAATTCAGCACAAGCCATTTGGCAGGTTGGAAAAGGCGATGGGGTATATCTAGAAATCTTACATAATGATGGATCGGTTCGTGATTGGAATTTTTTCGCCTCGTGGATTAAGGGCAATTAGATATATGGAAATAGGATTACATCCAAAGGAGAATTGCCATGCAAGAAATAATCAGTAGAAAAATCAAATCTGTCCTAGTTGTCAGCGCTATTCTGAGCGGGTTCTTTCTTCTATTGGAACCTTGGATGGTTATACCCGTATTGATCTATGCATTCATCGGATGTGCCGTCTACGGGCTACCAGTTTCGTTTTTATCGGATTTTGTCACGAAAAAGATTGGGAAGTATCGTTTTGTTGTCGCCTCTTTGATTTATTCGGTGTTTGGGTTTCTACCCTTCCTCTTATTAGGAGAACTTGGAGTCTATGCCGTTGTCTGCTCTTTGCTTTTCTTCCTTTCAGAAGAGTGGCAGAGAGCGAGAGGAAACGGGAGGGGGCTAAAGACAGCCAATCGGATGATATTTATGAATGCACTATCTACCACCCTTCTATTCTCTTTAGCTGCATGGGGATCGATGTTAACCCCGAATTCATTGTTCGAAGAGCATACAAACGAACTGTATCTTATTCCAAAAGGGTATGAGGGGGAAGTGAGGGTGGTATACGATGTTGAGGATGCGCCAAGACCTGAAAAAAGCGAAGACTTTGATGTGTATCGAGTTAATGATAAAGGCTACACACTCAGCCCCCTTCCTGAAAGTGAAGGCGTTATACATAATCAATATTATTATATGGATGCAGAAGGTAATAAAGAAAAGATTGACGATAGTTGCATCAATCATGGAGGTACGGATGGCGTAGAGACAGATGACTACGAGTACTTCACTTCCTACTTTTTTGTTACACAGACACAATGTGGTGATACGTTTGGTGAAAATGGAGTTCCACCCGATATGCCCCGTGGCATTTCATTAGATCAAATTATCGATGAAGAAGGATTGAATAAGCTTGCATACTAGATTGAAATGTAGGTACGGTTTGATATATGATCAAATCACGTGCCGTCCTTACGATTGAGCGGGCATTTTTGGGGAGGTATTTACTATGAACGATGCGAACTATTATGTGACCAAGCTCGGGATGGAACCACATCCAGAGGGTGGGTTTTATAAACGGACATTTGAATCCGAGGAGCGGACTTCAGATCAAGAGTTATCAGTGGAGTTTGAAGGAAAGAGAAAGCTATATACAAGTATCTTCTTTCTATTGGGCTCGACTGACATTTCCCATCTACATCGTTTGAAATCCGATGAACTATGGTATTACCATGCGGGAAGCCCTTTAACGATTCATGTGATTGATGAGAATGGGGACTACAAAGAACGTAAGCTGGGGATTAACCTGGACGAAGGGGAAGTCCCACAAGTTTTGGTCCCGAAAAACTCTATCTTCGGTTCTTCCGTCAGAGAAGAAGATACGTTCTCATTAGTTGGGTGCATGGTCTCGCCCGGTTTTGAGTTCCAGGACTTTGAGCTGTTCACTCAAGAAGAGCTATTGTCAAAATATCCTCAACATAGGGAAGTAATCATGAAGTTGGCTTATGAAGAAATCCCTAAATGATTGAGCTGTTTTACACACGATAAAAAAGAGAAGTGGATACTCTACACTCTAGTAGGATATCCACTTCTTTTTTTCACTATATAGACTCTTTACGTTTTTATATTCCGACTGTGTTTCCTTTATCTTTAGGTCGGCCCGTCATACTGAAATACACGGCTCCTATTATAATGAGAACGATGATGATTCCTGCGATAATCAGGGATGAGTTTAATAATAAAATGAATCCTAATCCTGATAAAGAAGTGATCGTGGATAGTACGGTCCATGTTGAGAATGTTTCTTTCATGCTTAGTCCAAAGTATTCTTTAATCATCCAAAATCCTGCGTCATTCACATGTGAGCAAATGGAACTGCCTGCTCCCGTTGCGAGCGTTACCAAGGCTAGATTCACATCGTATTGAGCCAGGATGGGGATGACTAATCCTGCAGTGGAAATGGCGGCAACTGTGGCTGATCCTAACGAAACCCGTAATATGGCAGCGACTAACCAGGCAAGGATGATCGGTGACATGGCACTGCCTGTAAATAATTCGGCCACGTAATCTCCTACACCCCCAGTGATGAGTACTTGCTTGAAGGCACCGCCGCCTCCAATGATCAAGAGCATCATCCCGATTGCTGCAATGGATGAGGTACAGGAAGCCATCACATCCCTGATAGGAGTCTTTCTTGCGATTCCCATCGTATAGAAGGCAAGGAATAAAGATAACAACATGGCAGTCGAAGCGTTTCCGATCAGGCGAACGATTTCTATTAATGTATTATCCTCAAACCCTACTGATTTTTGAACCATATCAAGGATGGTAGCGATCGCCATTAATAAAACAGGGAACATGGCAGTCAATACACTTATACCGAAACCAGGCGTTTCTTCCAGTTTGAATGTTTTTTGTTCGCCTAAAGAAGCGATATTACCTGTTTTCTTGAATGCATCTGGAACAATTTTTTTAGCAAACTTCGTATAGAGGGGACCTGCAAGGATGACGGTTGGTATGGCGACGATGATCCCGTAAAGTAACACCAATCCAATATCTGCACCATATTCACCAGCTATGACGGTTGGACCTGGATGTGGGGGTAGGAAACTATGTGTGGCTAATAAGGCTGCAGCCATGGGGATACCTAGGTGCAGAATCGAAACTTTCAGTTCTTTGGCCATGGTGAATACAATCGGAATCAATAATACTAATCCCACTTCAAAGAATAGGGCGATCCCGACGATAAAAGAGGCAACCACAACAGCCCATTGAATTTTATCTTCGCCAAATTTGTTAATTAAGGTCATGGCGATACGCTGGGCTCCCCCTGCATCGGCAATTAATCGACCGAGCATGGCTCCAAGCCCAAAGATTAAAGCAATATGGCCAAGTGTACCGCCTAATCCACCTTCAATGGTTGTCACGATATCCTTTAAAGGCGTCCCTAGTGCTAAAGAGACAACAAAAGAGACAACAATCAATGAAACGAATGTATTTAACTTGAATCCAGTAATCAAAATGAGCAACAGGATAATCCCAAACGCTACTATAAGTAATGGCATACTATACCCCCATAAAATAATTAAATTTTTCAGTTTGCTTAAACTACGAAAATAATGACTCTAGGATGGCTATGCTCTTTTGTTTACCAGTCAAATAGTAACCGCTTTCATTTTGTAAAAGTCAGCGTACTTCATCATCCAGTTTCTTAGGAGATAGGGAGAGTGTTAAAAAGTACCAAAGTTGAACAGAAATACATTAATTCTGAACGAGCGTTTTTTCTTCACCCAATGCTTTTATTCCAGCTTGTAGAACTTCAATAATTCGATCTGTATCATAGATATTCCCACGCCAAGTTCCTCCACTCACTGATTGAAGTGCAGCCCATAAACGAGTATCATCTGGAAGTTTGGGATCCGGTCTAAGGTCCGGGTGAAGGTCACGTGCTTCTAAGACTGTAGTGGCCTCTTCTAAAGAAAGTCTTTCATTCTCCGTTCCGACGAAATTGACGGAACCCGCTAATTGATTGCGATCGACGATGATTTCAATGATATCTCCGTCACGCAATTTTCCTATTGCTCCCCCAGCCAAGGCCTCCGGTCCAATGTGTCCAATGCATGCGCCTGTAGAGACACCAGAAAAACGCGCATCCGTAATCAAGGAGACATGTTTTCCGTAAGACAGATGTTTTAAGGCCGATGTTAGTTGATAGGTTTCCTCCATCCCCGTTCCTGAAGGACCGCCGCCCATAACGACCATTACATCTCCTGCTTGTATGCCTCCTGTTTTAATCGCTTTTATAGCGGACTTTTCTGAAGTGAACACTTTGGCTTTTCCTGTATGGCGATATACTCCATCTTCTCCCACTACGGATGGATCAATGGAAGTGGATTTAATGACGGATCCTTCAGGAGCAATATTTCCTTTCGGGAATGTTACGGTAGACGTTAGCCCTTTTTCTTTTGCTATGGCTGGGTCCATGATCACGTCATCAGGGTTGATCCCATCATTTTCTAACAGTTGTTTCTTCATCATGGCCCGTCGTTCTGATTGTTCCCACCAATCGAGGTTTGCACCAAGGGTTTCGCCGGTAACTGTTAGTACATCTTCATGCAAGACACCCAATTTTCTTAAATGAAGCATAACTTCCGGGACTCCACCTGCCAGGAATACCTTTACGGTTGTATGGCCAGTTGGACCATTTGGCAGTACATCGACTAGGCGGGGGACTTTCTTATTGATTCGAGTCCAATCTTCAACAGTTGGTAACTTGCATTTAGCTGCATGGGCAATGGCTGGAATATGAAGTAATAAGTTTGTGGAACCTCCGAAAGCTGCGTGAATCACCATCGCATTTTCGATTGCTTTATCCGTAATAATATCCTTGGTGGATATTTTTCTCTTCTCCAATTCTAAAGCTGCACGTGCTGATTGCTTTGCCATCTCCACCCATACTGGTTGGCCTGAAGGGGCTAGTGCCGAGTGAGGTAAGGCCATTCCAAGGGCCTCTGCCACGACTTGGGATGTGCCAGCCGTACCAAGGAATTGACAGCCACCGCCTGGTGTTGCACACGCACGGCAACCGAGGTCGGCAGCTTCTTGCAACGTGATTTCGTTGTTTGCGTATCGTGCCCCGATGGTTTGGATCTTTCCTGCATCTTCTCCATTGGTAGGTGGGAGCGTAACACCTCCAGGGACGATGACAGTTGGCAAGTCGTGCATGGATGCTAAAGCGACCATCATGGCTGGAAGACCTTTATCACATGTAGCGACTCCAATAACTGCCCGACCTGTAGGCAATGATCGGATTAATCTTCGATAAACGATGGCTGCATCGTTTCGATACGGAAGGGAATCAAACATCCCGGTCGTTCCTTGAGTACGGCCATCACATGGGTCACTTACGAATCCTGCAAAGGGAACGCCGCCTTGTTTACTAATCTCTTCGGCTGCCGCCTTCATTAATAGGCCTATTTCCCAATGGCCGGTATGATAGCCTAATGCAATAGGCGTACCATCATGATCCCTAATTCCCCCTTGAGTACCGAGGATGAGGACTTGTTTTCCAAGGAGGTTTGAAGCTGACCATCCCATTCCAACATTTTGAGATAATCCAAAAAGGTCACCACTTGGTGATTCTAACAACATTTCGGAAGTAAGGGGGAGTGAACCATCTGCCCCTTTTGCATGCGTTTGAATTTTGTAAAGAGAGACATCCTCATCGCCAAATATTGATTGAAATGACATATATATAAACCTCCGCAATTAGATTTTCGCTTTCATCGCAAGTAAATCACGCAATATTCCGGTATTCATTCCCTATAAATCTATATTTATCTTCGAAGTTCTCTGAGAAACCTCCTTTTGTTTTATAATATAAAACAACGTTCATCTATAAAAAACTTATGATGTAATCTAAAGTAATCATATATTTTCTGAAAAGTCAATTAATTTTTTCGTAGGAAAAAACCGTATATTTATAAGAAGTTTTACCTAGATAATAATGACGTAATCCAGGAGGGGTCATCTGAAGAATAATCCGAATCATCATAATTTTATGTAGGTACATAAATGGATTCAATCCAATTATTTATGGGACGAAAAAAATTCCATGTAAGTAATATTGCTTCTTGACTTTTCCAAAAATCTAGTATTATATTGAATTATGAGAAAATTTCGTCATTATAAAACCGAGTTTCATAATTTAAAACAAGTAGGTGACAATCATGCCTGTTATTCAATCAGTAGATCGCGCTCTTCGCATTCTCGATTTGTTTGACGAACATACAACAGAATTGAAGATAACAGATATCAGTAATCAAATGGGACTTCACAAGAGTACCATCCATTCTTTATTGAAAACGCTTTTAAATCATGGCTATATCAGCCAGAATCCTGAGAATGGGAAGTATGGATTGGGAATGAAGCTTTTTGAAAGAGGGAACTATGTCATACAGTCCTTGGACGTCAGGGATTTATCAAAAAAATACTTAATGGATTTATCGGCAAAAACCGGACAGACAACTCACTTGGTTATATTGGACGGAAAAGAAGGGGTATATATTGATAAAGTGGAAGGCCCTATGGCTGTTATTCTTTATTCAAAAATAGGAAAACGAATTCCACTTCACTGCTCCGCTGTTGGTAAAGCGTTAATCGCCTTTAAAGATCCGGAAGAAATTAAAAAAATTCTACATGAATATGTCTATTTAAAACAAACGGAGCTTACCATTACGGAGGAATCTAAATTCATGCGTGAGCTTCAACAAGTTCGATCTCAAGGGTACGCCATCGATAACCAGGAAAATGAGCCTGGCGTTCGTTGTATTGCAGCGCCTATTCGAAATCATGAGAATAAGGTTATTGCAGCGATTAGTCTTTCTACACTCGTTGGTCGCATAAATGATTCTCAGTTAGACATTTTCATCGAACAACTGAAACAGGCGGCCTTAGAATTATCAGAGCAAATGGGGAATGGGATACCAATTTCATAGAAGGTGGTTCCCTTCTCTTTTGTCTATATATAAAAACTGTGTTTTATATTATAAAACAAAAGGAGGCTATTTAATGCGGATTATCCGATATATCAATGAGCACTCAAATGCAACGCTAGCAGCTGTTACCAATGGGGGAGAAGTATATCCCCTTCCTCAAGAAGGCTTGATTGAACTAATCCAACAGGCAAACGAGCAACAAGTATCCCCACTCTCTTTCATAGAAAATTTCCTTTCTACATCAATGCCTATTCAACAACCATTAGAAGATTTATCATTACTCGTTCCCATTGTAGCGGAAGAAGTATGGGCGTCTGGCGTTACATATGAGCGTAGCCGCGATGCCCGTAACTATGAAGCGACAGATGGAAGGCTTGATGCCACTACTTTCTATGACAAGATCTATGAGGCGGAACGTCCGGAAATTTTCTTTAAGTCCACGGCCGCGCGTACAGTTGGCCCAGGGAAGGACGTATATTTACGCAGTGACTCCAATTGGCAGATCCCCGAGCCAGAATTGGGCCTTGTCATCGACCGGGAAGGTGGCATTCTTGGATATACGATTGGGAATGACATGAGCTGTCGTGACATTGAAGGAGAGAACCCTCTTTATCTCCCACAAGCGAAAATGTGGAAAAACTCCTGTTCCATCGGGCCAGCCATCCTCCTTGCCGAGTCCGTGAAAGATCCTTATGATTTCGACATCACCTGTAGAATCTACCGGAATGACGAGCTTAAAGTAGAGGGACAAGCGAATACCAGCCAGTTAAAAAGAAAATACCATGAACTAGTCTCGTTCCTCATTCGCGACAATCAAATTTTTGACGGCACTGTATTGTTGACGGGAACGTGCATCATTCCGGAAAATGACTTTACCTTATTGGATGGAGACCGGATTGAAATTGAAGTCTCTGGAATCGGTGTCTTGAAAAATAATGTAAAGCTGCCGAAGAACATTTTAGTTTGATTAAAGCAGGTGGTGTACTGATTTTGTAGAAAACACTTGTGCAATAACAATAATTAACTATTCAATTAATTTATTTCACGATTAAACCATTACAAGGAATATGGGGGTATATATGATGAACGTAAAAACGGATGAAAAAACGTATTTAAACTATATCAATGGTAAATGGGTATCGGCTTCTATTCAAAAGGTCGATACGAGTATCAATCCAGCCAATCGTCATGAAGTCGTCGGGTATGTACAGCAGTCTGGGAAAGAAGATCTGGATGATGCTGTGCTTGCTGCGAAAAAAGCCCAAGTGTATTGGAAGAAACTATCCGGTGCTGCCCGTGGGGAGTTTTTGTATAAGGCCGCGAATGCAATCGAGCGACGGATCGATGAAATTGCGGAAACAATGACGCGTGAAATGGGAAAAACGTTCCCCGAAGCAAAAGGGGAAACAGCTAGGGGTGTCGCAATCCTACGTTATTATGCAGGAGAGGGAATGAGGAAGATAGGTGATGTGATTCCTCCATCGGATTCCGAAGCCCTGATGTTCACGACTCGTGTTCCCCTAGGAGTTGTAGGTGTGATCACGCCTTGGAATTTCCCAGTAGCCATCCCTATCTGGAAAATGGCACCGGCACTCATCTATGGAAATGCCGTTATTCTGAAACCGGCTCAAGAAGCGGCCGTAACCGCCGCCAAAGTAATGGAATGTTTTGATGAGGCGGGGCTTCCGGTGGGGACGATTAATATGGTAACAGGACCGGGGTCTGTCATTGGTCAGGCGATTACCGATCACCCGGATATTAATGCGGTTACATTCACGGGGTCTGATTCGGTCGGTAAATCGATTGGACTGGGGGCTTTCAAGCGTGGTGCTAAATATCAGTTGGAAATGGGCGGGAAGAACCCTGTCATCGTGGCCAATGACGCCGATTTAACCCAGGCCGTAGAAGCAACGATTAGCGGAGGTCTCCGTTCCACAGGTCAGAAATGTACGGCCACAAGCCGGGTAATCGTCCAAAGTGAAGTGTATGAGGAGTTTAAAAATAAACTGATTGAGAAGATAAAGGAAATAAAAATTGGCAATGGCTTGAATGAAGATGTATGGATGGGTCCATGTGCAAGTGAGAATCAGCTTAATACAGCACTATCATACGTTAAGAAAGGAATCGAAGAAGGCGCAACGTTGATTCACGGCGGTAAACGTATAGAGGATGGGGAATTAGCCGATGGATTCTTTATGGAACCCGCTGTCTTCGAAAACGTTAGTAACAGCATGACGATCGCTCAAGAGGAAATCTTCGGACCCGTGCTTGCCCTGATCAAAGTGGAGACGTTGGAAGAAGCCGTCCACATTGCAAACGACGTGAAGTTTGGGCTAAGTGCTTCTATTTTCACCAAAAATATTGGTCACATGCTTTCCTTCATTAATGAAATGGATGCTGGTCTCGTACGGATTAACGCCGAATCAGCTGGAGTTGAACTTCAAGCCCCATTCGGGGGGATGAAA
Organism: Peribacillus sp. NPDC097198; assembly: GCF_044762055.1. NCBI lineage: Bacteria > Bacillati > Bacillota > Bacilli > Caryophanales > Bacillaceae > Peribacillus > Peribacillus sp. NPDC097198. The sequence continues at coordinate 297,749 of NZ_JBIWDO010000005.1, forward strand.
CAATCCAGTTCCCATTCCCGTGAGCAGGGGGAAGCGGCAAAAGAGTTTTACACGTCTATTAAGACCGTATTCGTAAAGGCATGAATGAAAATAGGGTCTGATTAAATGAATGGATCCTCGAAATTCATAATTTCTTAGAAAGGGTAAGCCCCAAAAGTCAGACAATGACTTTTGGGCTTGCCTTTTTTTCGTTAGTCTATGTTAAAGGTAAGGGTTGATTTTTAGTAAGGTGGTATTGCTTGTGAAATGTTACACTTCAACTAACGGGGCAGGATAGCTGAAGACTGCTGTTTGACCTTCATTCAATAATTGGTCCATTATCTGGAATATAAAGGATTGTCTGAATTCTATAAGTTTGTAATAATTGGTGGTAAGCAAACTCTCCACTTTATTAGTTTGGTTAATTGCATTTATAGCTTCATTTTGATGTAAATTCATCATTATTTTTATATAAAGGTTAATTAATACAATCTTAAATGGGCGATAAATATGTTAATTGGAGGATAGTCAAAAATGAAGAAATTAGTTAGTGTTCTTATTGCCTGTATTTTTGTTATTGCATTAGCGGGATGTGGTGGAAATTCGAATGAACATGAAGGTGAAGCAAAAACGCCGTCAGGTTCAAGTATCCAAGAAGGTAGAAATCACCAAGATGTTATTAATGATTTTGAAGAACAAGGTTTCACGAATATTAAAACAGAAAAACTGGAGGATTTAATTACAGGGTGGCTAACAAAAGATGAAGAGGTTGAAGAAGTATCTGTTGGTGGCGATGTTGATTATTCTCCAGATGAATGGGTATCTTCGGATACAGAAGTCATTATTAAGTATCACACATTCAAAAAAGAAGAAACTGAGAGTGTAGCAGAATCTGAGGTAAAAGATAATTCAAGTGCGGAAAAGACGGAAGAAGAAATCTTAACAGTAGATAGCAACAAAGAATTAGCGGAAATACTTAGCACAAAAGACGAGTCTAGTCCTCTTTTTAAAGAATTTGCTCAGAAGTATGCTGGAAGAACCATTGAGTTTGATGGGAATACCGCTAATGTGAGTAAACACGGAAATAATGAAACAAGATTTAATTATTTAATTTTTGCTGGAGATTATAGTACAACAACTTTCTCAGGACCTCAATTCCAATTTAAAGATGTTAATTATTATGATTTACATCTTACAGGAGATAATATCCCTGATCCTTTTGGAGTAGGTCTTAATATTCGTATCATTGCTACGGTTGGAGAATTTGATGAAAATACTGGTCTTTTTCTACTCAAACCAGTTTCTATCAAAATGAGATAAATATCTTTAACACGTAGCTTTATAGGTTAATAAGATATCATTTGAGTCAACTTTGGCATTCACTTTACAAAAATCTAAAGATATAGATACTCACCTTCTGAAAAAAGAAGATGAATATTGTTATCTCTTTTCATTGTTTACATACCGTATTTCTTATAGAAATAACGGGGCAGATTAGTTGAATAAAAAAGCCAAAAACAATAAGACAGTAGGTGAATTCAATGTATGTTAGAGCCTTTTTTATAAAGGGAAAATGGGAAATATTATTTTTTGCGTTATTATTTATAGCGGGATTTATTTCAAGTTTTATCTTTATTGGTGGGCCTGTTACCTATTCAGCTCCTTTTGGTGTGTTATGCGGATTTTTATTATTGCTTTTTATCGAGTACAGAAGGTTTAAAAAGACATTTACTACTCAAAGTTAAGATAAAAAAATACTTCAATCAAAGCCTTGCTTAGTAAGAATCGGGATTTATACCTGTAATAAATAAAATGAGCTTGGAGATACATTTTCCTGCTCATTTTTTTGAGCATTATTAAATCACCATTACCTTTAACATAGCCTAAAAAATAAAAAGATTCCTGGGAGGTCCAGATGAATATTGAGTTTAAGGTAATTGATCAATCAAATTATAACGAGTGCATAGAACTTCGCTTACATAAAGAACAGGAGAACTTTGTCGCCCCTAATATTTTTTCATTAGTACAAAGTGCATATGAACCAGATCTATACCCATTAGGGGTTTATTGTGATAATAAAATGGTTGGTTTTATTTTATATGATTTTGATTATGAACTTAACGGATGGTCAATGAGCAGATTTATGATTGATGTGAACGATCAAAACAAAGGAATAGGGAAAATGGTCATACAAAGGTTTATAGAGTTTTTTATTAATAAATATGGTCATGTACCACTTTATACAAGTGCTTCTGTCGATAATCAAATTGCAATTGCATTATATGAACAATTTGGTTTTGAAAGAAAAGAAGTAATAGAATATGAAGCGGGTGGAAGAAAACACAAAGACTTTAAAATGCTTGTACAACTTTAACGTTTTTTTAAGGGTAATAATGAGTAGAGGTAATCAAAGGTATAGAGGGGCTGTATAATCTTATTCCAGTGGATTTTCAAGAGGCAGAAATGTTGTTAAATCAACGTTTCTGCCTTTGTTTTACGATAAAAATCGTGTTAGGTTCAATGGACATTAAAACAAATGAGGTGCTTTTCTATGAAACGAAGTTCGACACTCTTTTTGAAGGTGGCTGTGATTTTCATTGGCACTCCAGTTCTTGCTTTGTGCCTATTTGTGTTGCCTCAGATTGCGAATGAAGCCAATGAAGCAGCAGATCGAGGATGGGGCTTGGCCTATGTGGTATATGGAATTCTAGTAGTGATGTATCTGTCAGTCATTCCATTCTACTTCGCTCTTTATCAATCGTTTACCCTTTTGCGTTATATTGACAAGAACCAGGCTTTCTCGGAGTTATCTGTTAGAGCTCTAACGAAAATCAAAAACTGTGCCCTCATAATCAGTGGTCTTTATGTAATCGGCTTACCATTTGTCTTTATCTTAGCGGAGAATGATGATGCACCGGGTCTTATCCTAGTTGGAATGGTGATGATTTTTGCGCCGATGGTGATTGCGGCGTTTGCGGCTGTTCTTCAAAGACTTCTACAAGAGGCCGTCGGGATAAAATCAGAGAACGACTTACTGAGGTGAGTGATGTGGCAGGATGTGATGCTGGCTAAAAGGAAAATGGCGTAACAGAACTGTCGAGACTGCCAGCCCGGAGACCTTTTGGAATGCTTCTGCCCCGCATCCCCCAATCTAAATTGAAAGGAAGCGTTAAAAAATAGTCGGTACCATCCCCCCATCCATACGGATTGGAGAACCTTTAAAGGAGGATGCATAAGGACTACATACAAATGCAGTTAGTCGGCCTATTTCACTTGGCCTGATAAATCGCTGTATTTCAGATTGTGGTAGGTTTGTAGTCATGAATTCTTTCTCCTTTTCTGAAAACGTCATATCTTCATTAGGGTAGATACCGTCAATGATTTGCTGCACATTTTCAGAGAGTGTTGGCCCCGGTAAAATTGTATTTACTGTAACTTCTGTTTCAATTGTTAATTTCGATAAGCTTTTTGACAAGGACAATAGCATTGATTTTGTCATGCAATACTGTGGCATTTGTCCAGAAGGCATAATGGCTTCTTCACTCGCAATAAAGATAATGCGACCATCGTTATTTTTCAGCATTTTTGGTAAATAGAATTTAGATAACCCATTTGCAGCAAGAACGTTGGTGCGGAAGTATTTTTCCCATATTTCATCGTCCACGTCCTCATAGTCCATCACTTCATAAATACCCATACTGTTAACCAAAATATCAATAGTGGGATATTCCTTGAATAAAGCTTCTCTTTGTTGAATATCCACAATATCTGCTGTAGCATTTCGAGGAAAGGTATCTGGAAAATCCGACTTGATTTCATTAACAGTACGTTCTACATCTTCGAAATTTCTTCCGTTGATTAGTACATTAACGCCTTCTCTGGCCAGTTCTATGGCAATTGCTTTACCTATGCCCTTTGTTGATCCAGTAACTAGAGCTGTTTTGTTGTTTAATCCCATATCCATCATACATTTCCCCTTTTTATATGAAAAAACTCACTATTAAGGCCCATCCATTTATCGAGTCTGTGTACCTAAATGTTCAGCGCGCCAATGAGAGGGAGTAACACCTTCCCATTGGCGGAAGGCGCGGTAGAACGAGTTCTGGTCTTCATATCCCATCAGGAAGGCGACTTCTTTAATATCGAGCGAGATGTCTGTTAAATACACTCGTGCCTGCTCTTGACGGACTTCTGCCAAGAGGTGCTTGAAGCTCCTGCCCTCATCAGTAAGCCGGCGCTGTAAGGTACGATCGCTCATCCCCATCTCCCTCGCGATCGTCTGTATGTCGGGGCGCCCTCCTGTTAGACTACGCTTAATGATCCACTTAACTATCTCTGTAATGGGGATGATACGTTGATGCTCACCCAACGATCGGTCCAGAACGGGTGTCAGGATTTCCAACAAATCTGCGTTGTACGAGACAAAGGGACGGTCCAGGTCTCTTCGATGTAGCGTCAGCCGATTACCATTTGCACCGATCTGTATCGGGCAACCGAAGTAAGCTTCAAGTGCCTGAACATCGCCCATCGGCTGCGAGAATTCTACAGAACTTGCCATCAAGGGTTGGCCTGTTCCCCGACGCCCTAGCTCCAGAAGAAATGCCAGCGTAATCCCAACTAGCAAGGGCGGGCCGGATTGCTCGGTATTCAACCAATCCAGTTCAATTGTGCAGTGTTCATCTTCCTCGTTTATGCGCAAAATTTCGGGGGGGCAAAGTTGTTTGTATCGAGCCATTCGTTTGAGAGCGTCGCGGTAGTCACGAGCGTGATACGTTGCTAAGACGGACGGCGGATATTGCGCAGGTTCGAAGACGGTCGCAAGCTTGATGATCCCCTTGGCAGTGTCATCCATGATATCGGAATAAGCCTGCCAGATTGCTAAGTATTGGGCGGTGGGGACAACTGGTGCAGTAAGAATGGTGAGGGGCAGTTGTGCTTGTTGAACTACGTCGTTGGCGGTTATTCCTAGTTGGCGTAATCCTTCCCAAAATCCTGCCGGGATTTTAATTCGAGTATGAGATGTCATACCATGAGCCTTCTTTCTTTTATCTATGTAAACATTCACTAGTTTTGATTGTGATTATAATCTATCTAATTGGTGGGACAGTTATATATTACCTGCCCCATGTCTTTCTGTAACTAGTAAAGGGAGACAAGTTACTTGCCGATTGCGCCAATTGGCGATGCGTGGTTCCATGCAAGCCAACTATCGAAACAGGTTTATTCAAGCGAAGTACATCACAATTATCTTTTTAAAAGCTATGTTACCGTCTAGGGTTATTTTTCGTGAGGTGGTTTCGTTTGTAAAATGTTACTTGATTTTATACATTCGAATGATTTCCAGATAGGTTGATAGTTGATATAATGATGCTGATTTAGAGGACCTTGTAAAAATCATTATGAACGAAGATAGGTTTACGGTGAATTAATAAACTTTATTCAACTAACGGGGGCTTTACTCCAAATAAGTTAGTTAAATAAGTTAGTTTATTTTCAAATATAATTACTTTATGGGATATGCAGGGTGGGGAAATTTATTGGGATGACAGTAGTTTTAGTTACTGGCATTACGTTAATATGGGCAGGGATATTTTATTTAACAAAGAAAAATTACCAAAACCAAGATGAAGGTCTAGAATTTTTGATAACAATCACCCCTTTACCTCATATTTTTAATTATTGGTTAGTTAAAACTTTATTTATTGTTTCCGGATTATTAGCTTTTCTTGCTAATATTTACGGGTTTTTAACCTAAATTGAAGGGTTTCATAAAAACTTTAATCCTTGTTGAACTGACGGGTGCGTTAGCTGAAGATCGGACCAATATTTAATGTAGCTTTTTGTTATGGAACTATCGGGCAGGTTAGTTGTAGAAGACGATAGAATATAACGTTGAGGTTAATTCTAAAGAGGGGGGAGTAATATGAAAAAAAAGATATTGATATTGATAATGGTAGTTTTTATATTCGTTATAGGATTTAATATGTTTTATAATGGGTTTTCGAAAATTGAAAGTATGACAATACAAAAATATGATGAAGCATTTGAAGATGGAAAAACTACAACTGATAAAGGAAAGATAGCTACTATTAGAGGTATCTTGAATAGAGCAAATCACCTAAATGCTGAGTACAAAATTGCAACTGAACCAAGATACAAGATTCAACTAACCTACAAAGATAAATCTACGGAGGTTATTGACGTCTTCGAAGAATTTGGTAAGAACAAGACTCTTCTAAGTAGTAATAAGAATGGTTATTACGAAATAAATGATAAACAAACGCAAAAAATATTAGAACTCTTGTTGAACTAACGGGGGCTTTACTTCAATATCAAGAGCTAATTACTCAGCTCTTTTTTTTGTTATTCCGTTAACGGGGCAGATTAGTAGAAGAAGGAAATGGATAATAAAAAGTGGAATATATTTATTTAAAAGGTAAAGGCCATACAAAGCAAGACCCCCAATTTAACCGATGAATTCCGGTTCTGTTGGGGGTTGGTTGGTAATAACCAATAAAAGGAGGTTTTGTGCATCATATTTAAGAATTCTTTGGCCAAGCCATCATTGCCATATCGACTACTTCCAGCAGTTCTTCGCGAGTGGCTCCACCGGTGGCTTGCACACAAAGCCCATGCTGGACAGTCGTTACGTATCTCGCTAGACGATCTGGGTCCGTATGGGATGGCAAGTCGCCGTCGTCAACAGCTTGTGCGAATCGTCTGCTGAGTGCTTGTTCCGTCGAGGCCCTGCGCATATTTAATTCCTGACGTATATCTTCGGATTCTTCTCCGCAAGATAGGGCAGCTTGCACGAAAAGACAACCACTAGGTGTGTCCTCATTGGTTATATTCTCAATCGTTCCATAGAGCAGGTGCTCGGCAACTGCACGGGCATTCGGCTCTTGCATGGCATAAGTCCGAAACATCATCGGCCCAACTTCATAACGATCTAATACTTTTTGAAATAATTGTTCTTTATTGCCGTAGGCAGCATATAAACTAGGCCGACTGATGCCTAAAGCTTTAGTCAACACTGTGAGAGAAGAACCTTCATACCCTCTTTCCCAGAACACTTTCAAAGCTCGGTCCAAAGCTGCATCTGTATCGAATGCGCGAAAATTCCCCCTTGGCATTTAAACATCTCCCCACATTAAAACTAACTATAGATAACGTTTAGTGTACATGATTTGACTCATAAAATAAACGTCTTAAACAATACATGATGTTTTACGCTTGACTTTTACACATTTTGGAAGTAAGGTGAATAGGAATTCACTATACCGAATGGTATTGTGAATATTTTAATCCGAGAGGAGAGATGAAATTGAAAAATACATTAAATAAACTTGCAGGAAAAGTTGCCTTGGTAACAGGCGGTTCGCGTGGTCTAGGCGCTGTAACTGCTCTGGCACTGGCTGAGCAAGGAGCCAATGTTGTCATTACTTATGTCTCATCGAGTTCGAATGATAAAGCGAATGCTGTGGTACGTGAAGCAGAAGCTAAAGGGGTTCGAGCATTTGCCATTCAATCTAACCAAGCTGATGCCCATAAAGCTGATGAATTGATTCAGCGTATTGTTGAAACGATGGGACGCTTAGATATTCTTGTTAATAACGCGGCAGTTGCTTATCAAGGAATCCCAATTGATAGCCCGGATATTGATATTGCTGCTCTGGATCATCAATATGCGGTCAATGTTACAGGGGTTATCGCCCTCATTCGCGCAGCTGTAAAAGTCATGGAAGACGGCGGCCGAATCATTACCGTCGGCTCTGGTGTTGCTTCTCGAACAGGTCATCCAGGTCTGGCCGACTACGCAGCGACCAAAGCTGCTGTTGTTGGCTACTCCAAAGGTGCTGCAAGGGATTTGGCGCCACGAAACATTACCGTAAACGTCATTCAGGCAGGCGGCATGGAAACGGATATGGCAGCGCCATATGCCGAAGCCAAACCTGCAATAATTTCAACCTTAGCAATCAAACGTTTTGCAGATGCAGAAGAAGTTGCAGCAGGCATCCAATTCTTAGCTAGCCCTGAGGCGTCTTATGTTACCGGTACTGTCTTCGATGTCGATGGTGGGTATGGAGCATAACGGTGGAAGTCGATAAGGATTAAAAATCGGTTGACTTAGATTTATCCTGTTCAGCCGCTTTTATAAATCTTGATATTGTGAACACAACCCGATGTAAGGTTACCTTCTGCATATCTGATATCGATGAAACAGTTTTTTGACCGCAAATTTTCTCCAATTGTTGGATATGAGTGGATACTGTTCGGCTACTCGACTGAACCTTTTTTCTTCATGTAAGGCAATAAACGCCTAAAAAAACGTCCTTCTAAAGAATCTATCAACATCTTTCTACCCTTCCTTATTTCAATTTGAAATAGTAGATATTCAATTTATTCGCGAGTCAAATATATATTTTTAATATATACGATAACCTTAGTTCAAAACCAATTACCGCAATACCAGCAATAGATACAGAAGGAGATGAAAAAATGAAGACTAGTTATCATCAGCAAAAAGTTGGAGATGTTGAAGTTTTTTATCGAGAAGCCGGCCCTATGGATGGTCAAGTGATTTTATTATTACACGGCTTTCCATCTTCAAGTCATATGTTTCGCGATCTGATTCCCAAATTGGCAGAAAACTACCGTGTTATTGCCCCTGATCTCGCTGGATTCGGTCATACAATCACTCCTCCACGCAGTCAATTTAACTATACATTTCACAGCCTTTATCAAGTTATTGAAGGTTTTACTGAAGCTTTAGGTCTAAATCAGTATGTTCTTTATGTGTTTGATTACGGTGCACCTGTTGGTTATCGTTTGGCTATGGCTCACCCGCAAAGAGTTCAAGCAATTATTAGTCAGAATGGTAACGCTTATAGTGAGGGTTTTAGTGACGCATGGGGACCTTGGGAGACGTATTGGCACTCTCCAACACCTGAAAATCGCGAGGCATGCCGCGCTTCCTTGAGCCCTGAGACCATTCGTAACTTTCAGTATCTGCATGGAGCTGATGCTAGCCTTGTATCACCAGACGGCTATTCCTTGGATATTGCTTACATGTCACGCCCGGAAGCTGAAGAAATCCAACTGGACTTGATTCTTGATTATAGAACAAATGTGGATCTTTATCCTGACTTTCAAGCTTATTTCCGAAAGTATCAACCTAAACTGTTAGCGGTATGGGGTAAAAATGATCCTGCTTTTCTCCCCGCTGGAGCTGAAGCTTATAAGCGTGATATTCCATCTGCGGAAGTCCATTTACTTGATACTGGGCATTTTGCTCTCGAAACACATACTAAAGAGATCGGTGAGCTAATTCAACAATTCCTAAAAAATTTATAGCAAATTAAGTTAGGAGCCAAATTATTTATTTTGCTTAATGACTAACGGGTGCTTTACTTCCATATCAAGAGCCGTACTTCAAATCAGCTCTTTTTCTGTTATTCCACAAACGGGGCAGCATTCCTGTGATGACTAATCAATCAAAAAACAACTAAGTTTGTGAAGTGATGTCTTAAATTAACAGGTGCTTTAGTTCTATAAGGAGACATCTTAAAGGTTCAAAAAGTGGTCTTTGTTAACGACCTCATGAATCTTCGATATCCCGATAAGTTGGTTTATGTTAACTAGTTGTTTATTTGCATTAAATTTTCTTTATCTTTAAAATCTGATTTTGATTAAATATTCTATAAATATCAGTCACATATTCAGGAATGGTTGCATCTCCTTATAGATTTACTGCCAATTTTATGTCATAAAGGGCTTATATCACATTCAAAATGTCAAAAGCTTTCATTCTCGGATAAAGAAATGGATTGACCGTTTTAAAGGTATAGCTACAAAATATCTTGCCAATTACCTTGCTTGGTTCTTGTTTATTGATAGTCGCAGTAACGAAAGCACTAAGCAACATATTAAAGAGGTTCTTTTAACATCATTTGTATTTGAAATGACAGAAACTTATAGTAGTCTTCGTTTATCTAAGTTCATTGCTTAAAACAGGCATTAACGGGCATTCGACTTAAATTGGGAGAGGAGAACTCAATTTATGGAAATAAGAAAACCAAACGATTCAGAATATAAAAGGATTTTATCGCTTTCGCCACAAGCCTTATTCGATGGTACATTAGGGGAGGTAGAACCATCGGGTGAAAAAATCAAACAACTTATTGAACCGCTATTGCAGAAAGGAAGCTACTATTTAATAGCTTCTGAAGACGATAATCTACTGGGATGGATTCTTTTAGGAACAAGTAAAGACCAATTTACTGAAAAGAAATATGGTTTTATTTATGAATTATTTGTGTTAGAAGAATTTAGAGGAAATGGAATTTCAAAACGTTTGATAGAATCAGGTATGGAACATCTTAAACAGGATGGATATTCAGAGGTTCGTTTAAGTGTATATGCTGGTAATCAAGCCATTAAATTATATGAAAATATGGGATTCAAAAATAGAACCATTACAATGAGTATGTCCATTTAAAACAACCGTTTACAAATACACTGACTTATTACAAATTAGGGAACCAATCTAACTTGTTCCCTACATATTTTTGAAAAATCAACATTAAAATTTAACAGGGCCTTGGAATAACATCCTCTGTGGTTTTCAGCAGGAAAATCTGGCGCTGGACCACTTGTTATGAAATAGATCTTGAGAATCACTTTCTAGGCACTTGTTTTGGAATTACTACCTAAATTGTCTTTCACTAAATCTTAATTGCTTTCCAGCAAGCTTCAAGAGTCTGCTGAATTTGATATTCATCAAGAGAATATTTTCCTGCTAAATAGCCTTGTATGACAGAGTTAATCATTCCAGTCACGAGTTGGCAACATAATATGATGTCCATTTCTTCGGATCATACCTTGGAATAAATATTCTATTCAATCATACAATTGATTGACGCGTCCTGCTTCATCTAAGGCTGCGGCTTCAATACCAGCTTCGGATAAGTCTAAATAAGAGGTTGGGCAAGTGGAATCCCAAAAAATGAATGCCATCAATATTATTTCTAGGAGGTAGAATAGATGAGGTCGGAAGCTATACAAAAAAGGACGCTTGGACGCGAGGGGTTAGAGGTTTCAGCATTAGGTCTTGGAACCATGATGATGCCGAATAATGAGGAATCGGTTCGCGTGATTCAGGAAGCGCTGGATAGCGGTGTCACCATGTTTGACACAGCTGATATTTATGGTGAATTTGCACAGCAACGATTCGGAGAAAACGAGAAGTTGGTAGGTCGGGCGCTTAAGGATAGAAGGGATAAAGCGGTGATCGCCACGAAATTTGGTATAACACATACCCAGGGGCCCAAAGGTGATCCGGCGTATATTAAAAAATCCGTGGATGCTAGCTTATACCATCTCGGATTGGATTACATTGACCTTTATTATCAACACCGCTACGATCCGAATACCCCTATTGAAGAAACGATTGGAACGATGGCCGACTTGGTTAAGGAGGGGAAAATTCGCTTTATCGGTCTTTCTGAAGCACCTGCTGATATCATCCGTCGTGCGCACACCGTTCATCCCATTACGGCAGTGGAAACGGAGTATTCTTTATGGAGTAGAGAAGTGGAAGATGAAGTACTTCCGGTTCTCAAAGAATTAGGAATTGGTTTTGTACCTTATAGCCCACTGGGACGGGGGTTCCTGACAGGACAAATTAAAAAGTTTGAGGATTTGGCTGAGGATGATTATAGGCGAAATTATGAGCGGTTCCAAGGCGATAATTTCATTAAAAATGTGGAAGTCGCAGGGCTGATAGAAGAGATGGCTTCAAAAAAAATGTGTACATCTGCTCAACTTGCATTGGCGTGGCTGCTCGCCCAAGGAGACTTCATTGCGCCAATCCCTGGTACAACGCGAATAGACCGGGTGAAGGAGAATCTTGGCGCTCTACAGGTTCAACTTACTCCAGGGGATTTCGAAGAAATTGAACGTATCTCTCCAAAAGGCCTCGCTGCCGGTGGGCGTTTCTAAATTTACAGTAGCCATTCACACGCTAACAATGAGTATCAAAAAAACTCCTATATAGGAGTTTTTTTGATTTTTACAATCAAGTTCAAGGTGAGTCCCAATTACTGTAGAGGCAGCTCCGAAGTATTGATAATAGGATCATCGTGAAAAAGAATAATATCGTCATTATTCCAACTATCTTAATGACGTTATTTTGTTTACAGGTTTTTTGCTTTACGTGTTAATTCACAGTTTTTTTCACTCTCGGCAAAAAAATGTGTTTGCTGAACCTAGTAAATCTTAACGAAAGACACTGAATTTTTTCAACACGTTATTCGTTTCTTCTTCGGTAACGCCGATATAACGCAAAGTGACAGAAGGGTGAGAATGATGCAGGATCCGTTGCAACATCGCAATATCCTTTAATAAAAAAGCTATGTTAAAGGTAAGGGTTGATTTTTCGTAAGATTGTTTTGCTTGTGAAATGTTACACTTCAACTAACGGGGCAGGATAGCTCAAAACAATGCAGAACTATACTATTTAAAGGAGTGATAACTAAGTGGAGAAAACCATCGAGCCAGAGGTGGAGACATCAGCGTTTGTAGAGGTTTTTACAGCTGTTCTACCATTTGTTCTTTTAGCGGTACTAGTTGTACTCATTGTCTTCATTGTATATGTCGTAAAGATTGCTAATCGTTATCTAGCTAATGGCAAAATAGCTGAACAAAAATTCAAAAGGGAAGAAACAGATATACAGGAGATTAAAAAACAACTTGACCGAATTGAAAAAATCCTAAATGAAGCAAAATGATTTTACTTATTGTGCTAATAGGGCATTGATCTTAGAAGGATTAATGCCCTTTTCTGTTGAACTTCTTATTGTAGAAAAGGGGCAGGTTAGTGGTGTTTTTTAGGTAATTAAAGGAAATAAACTTTGCGTAATTTTCCACTTTTTTTTGTAATAAATAATGGAATGTTAATTTTCTGTTAATTAAGGAGTTACGGTGTGAAGAATCGACTGGGGTAAATTAGGAAGTAGTGAGGATAAAACAGGGGGAATTTTATGATATGTCTTATCAATGATAAAGAACACAAAGAAAAAATAGCAAGAAATATATTGTGTGATCTACCAGATTGGTTTGGACTCCCAGAAAGCACGGACGAATATATACGTTACAGCAAGGATATGCCTTTTTGGGCCGATATTGAAGATGAAAAAACAAGAGGGTTTGCTGTATTGAAAGAGACAAGCCCCTATACTGTTGAAATATATGTTATGGGAGTGCTAAAAGAATTTCATAGGAAAAAAATAGGTAAGCAACTATTCCAATATTGTTATGAGTATTCTAAGGAACAAGGTTACTTATATATGCAAGTAAAAACAGTAAAAGAAGGGTGCTATGAAAATTATGATAGAACAATAGCCTTCTATAAGAATCTTGGGTTTAAAGAATTTGAATGTTTGCCTACCCTTTGGGATGAGTGGAATCCTTGTCAAATTTACGTAATGGCTCTTTAGTTAATTTTCATTTGGGGGCGTTGATCCAAGAAGAAGGATTAACGCTCTTTTAAAGCTCTTATTGGACAAACGGGCAGCATTTCTGAAATGAAGGAAATGAATTATGTATGCTAGAGCGACTAAGTTTGTGAATTAATGTACTTATACTAACGGGGGCTTTAGTTAAGAAGGCATCAAGAATGATGATTCGTCTAATCAAGAACATTTGGTGAAGGGGTTATTCTTGATTGATCAATTGAATAAAAAGTAAAAGTATCCTTTGAATGCCTTTCAGAGTGTAGACAAACCCCTTTTTCAAAAAGCTGTTGATATTCTTTTAATTAGTATTCACTCCCAAATTTTAAACTATAATAAATTTTAACAATGCTTTGATATGGACGCAAAGAAAACGAGGGGATGGCTTGCATAAAATTGTAATTAAATTACTTTTAGTTTTGGGAGTGGTATTTTTAATGACCGGTTGCGGAGAAGATAAAAAAGAAATCACAGAAAAAGCAAATGAAGCAGCTATTAATTATTTAAAAGAAGAAAAAGATATAGTATTTGAACCTGAAAGTATCGAATTTACATCTGCTATAGGCGGAGGCACTGTCAGCGTAAATGGTTATGACAAAACTACATTGGAAAAATACAATGTATATGTTAATTATGGCGATGAAAAAGGGTATTGGGTTAGTGGTTATAGTACGGGAGAAGAAGTGGAAACCAAAGAGGTGAATTAAGAACAAGGCTGTTTTCGTATAGATTGTTGCTAAGAAGGACATACTGTATAGTAGAATAAAAGACTGAATCGGAGTGTTCCTAATGGCAATGGTTTGGTTTGGAGAGTGACAAAGGCAAAAAACATATCCATCACAGGAAACCTCGTAAACGGGGTGGTGTCGCTAAAAAACGGGGAATTTCCAAAGAACAAATTTGTGTAGTAGTTGCACACGATAGAAATGGTCAAATTCTTTCTCAAACAGCAGGATTAGGACGTATAACGGCTATTGAATTAGACTCGGTGTTAGGAAAACATATAGACTCCTCTGCTTTGTTATGCACTGATACAGCCACAAACTATAAGAAGTTTGCAACAATGAAAAAGTTGCAACACGAAGCAATCAACGTTAGTAAAAAACAGTACAAAAATAAGGGCATTTACCATATTCAACACGTTAATGGGTATCATAAACGCTTAAAAAAATGGATGGATAGATTTCAAGGAGTAGCCACTAAATATCTTGATAATTACCTTTTCTGGCATCGTTACCTTGAACTTAATAAGAAAATGCCTTTTCAAGAACGTGTGAAGAATTTGCTATAGCTTCCTGTAAACGTGTGAACTATACAACCGTTGAAAGTATTAGAAAAAGTGTGTAAAACACTCCCTCTATGGCGATAACTTTACTTTTAGAGTGCAAAACATATCGCATTTCTTACAAATTTCAAAGTTATATTCACGATGGTCTGTCTTTCTGAGATTTATTGCTTTATAATTTCTCTCAATTCCTGCGTTATTTCTTTGGATGTGAAATATACTCTGTCTTCGTGACCGATATAGAAAAATGCACTTTGTTCTCCCTCTTCGCCTAAATAACATTGTAACAACCAATTGTCGCCTTTATAGTCTGTAATGAGTAAATCATAATTCACACCTTCCAGCTTGTCCTTCTCTTGTTTAGCAGTTATGAAGGCGTTTTTTAAAGTATCCAATTCTTTCGAGTCTTCAAAAGTTACAAAGAATTCATTGTTAAGTTTTCCAAAAGCAGTCGATTTGGAAATAGCGATTTCTTTTATATCGCTGACATCAACCATCAACATTCCATTTTCCTTTTCGGATTGACAGCCTGTTAATGCTAAAGTTATGAAAATAGATGTCAAGATTGTAAATATTAATTTGCAATTCATTCTCATCACCTCCAAATTCAATTACTGCAATAATTATCCTACCAAGAACTATTATACTATTGTTTCTGGAAAATTTTCCAATCCCTTTGTTATCCATTAGCAACAATCATTTAGAAAAGAGCCAAGAACAAAGACCATCTCTATTAGAATAGAAGAATAGGAATAGAAGAAGGGGCTGTCTAATCGACTTTGTCGACAGCCTGAGGAGCTGATCATCAGCTCCTTTTTTCTTTGTGTAACGAATGTGGCAGAATCGATTGTTTAAATTAGGAGGAGAATATGGGTCTTTTGTTGAAGTGTAATTAAAAGTGGAGGTGCACAATGCAAGAATATATATATCATATGGTTCCTAAAGAGATGATTGGCGACAAACTTATACCATTACATGCATTAGGTAAAACCTTTCCTCATTTGTATGAGAAATATAGGAGAAAGTATTTGGATCACCCTGAGAGACCAAAATTGCTAACAAAACAAATTCCAAAACTTAATTGTTTATGGAATGATGTCCTTCATTTTCTACCTCTACATCCTTACTTTGTTTATGAAGCTCTCGCAAGCTTAGGAATAAAAACTAAAGAAGAACAAAATTTTTTTAAAATCCCCATTGAAAGACTAACACATAATAGGAATGCTATATATCTGTACACAAAAGAGAAATATAAAGGTCCAGCGGAAGATATTGAAGAAGATGAAATTAAGCTATTGAACATTGAGACTTATAGAGAACTTAAAGAAATACCCGCTGCATCAGTAGAATATTACAAAACTGAAAATGAAAAGGGTAACAGATTTGGTCTCTTTCCATACATTCCCCATTTATTAAGTCTGGGAGAGGTTGAAATAAATAATGTGGAGATTATATCTTGGAACCAATTAAAATGAATCGCCTTTTGGTGAGGAAATGAAATATATACTTTGATCTTTATATTTTCATAAGAGGTGAATTCAATGGTTATAAGAAGAGCAACATTAGCAGATGTGATAGATATTGCGAAGGTACACGTTGATAGTTGGAGATCTACTTATAAAAACATCATTCCAGATGAATTTTTAAAGAAATTATCATATGATCAGCGGACTGACTTGTGGATCCGTAATATTTCTAAAGAAGGAAATTATGTCTTTGTAGCAGAAAATAATGAAGGAGAAATCGTAGGCTTTGCCGATTGCGGTAAAAAAGAAAAGAATACTGTCACTGAATCTGGTGATTTAACTTCTATTTATCTCCTTGAAGAGTATCAAGGAAAAGGGATTGGAAAGCAACTATTGAAACAGCTTTTTCTTCAATTTCAAGCACTTGGTTTCAATAGAGTATTTGTTGAAGTATTGGAAGATAATAATACCCGTTATTTCTATGAGTATTATGATGCAAGCCTACTTAAATCAGAAAAAATAACAATCGCAGGTGCTGAGATGAATCTTCTGATATACGAGTGGAATAACCTTAACCAAGTCTTATCTAAGTTCTGACCATTTTAGTTGAATCAAATCTTCCAAAAAATAGAGTGATAGGAAAACTAAGTACATTCGTTTATTATAATTAATTTCAATTGTAGAGTTAGTAGGAGTTAGAAGATGAAATTTAAAAAAAGGAAAAGAGATAGGCTGAAAGGCTTTTTTAAAGATATCTTAGAGGAGCTAAGTGCCTCCATTATATGTGAAGTGGCTGGGTACATCATCATGCTTATACCAAGAATGATGATTCGCATAGTCAAGAATATTTGGTGAAGGGGTTAGTCCAAAATATGGTGAAATTCATAAAAACTATCGAGGTGGATTGTATGAAATATACTTGTCCTTGCTGTGGGTATAAAACATTAGATGAAGAACCAACCGATACATATGAAATTTGTAAAATATGCTTTTGGGAAGATGACGGCCTTCAATTTCGAAAACCTGATTATGAAGGTGGGGCTAATGAAGTGTCATTAAGACAAGCACAAAATAACTTCACTGAATTTGGGGTATCCGAGAAACGCTTTAGTGAGTTTGTAAGAAAGCCAAATGACAAAGATATAAAAGATCCTAATTGGAAACCGTTTAGCTTATAGTTTTAGATTGCTATTGCTTATATGTTTATAGGGGTATCTTAATCAATTGTGAATTATTCAGTAGCGAAATTAATACGAGCTGGGGCTTTACTTCACTTAATTACATAAAAAGAAACCCATAATTCTTCAGGGTTTCTCTCGATAACTTAGCATTTTGGAAAAAAATGTTATGCATCAGGTTATGCCTGAAAATTTTGAGGGGATTTTTGAGTATAAGTAAGATGGATTTACCTTAGTTCCAATAACCTATTACCTTTGGGAAAATCAGAAAGAACTTCGATAAAAACAAGGTAGAGTGTTGAATTTATTAGGATCTTATAGTAACGTAATTTAGAGTTAGAAAACTAATTATTCCCATGAATGGTATTCATATGATGATTTGTTTTTTAGTAAATAAAGAAAACGATGGTATAAATACTATGTTTATAAAAAACTTTATCAGTCAATACATCATATTCCCAATAATTTTTGTGGTAATATTTGTATTATTTTCCGTCTTTAAACTTGATGATACCCCTGTTCCTATAAGTGATGTTTTAAATATGATATTACTCTATTATTTCGCAATTAGTGTGTATAATGCTTTGCCAGTTATAAAATCTAATAGCAGTAAAAAAGGGAGCCATTAAATGGTTCCCTTTTTTACTGCTTACCAATCATTATATTTGTATACACATGTACCATTATAATACAATAATTGAAGTGCAATCGCAGGTGCATTTCCTTTAATACCAAGAGCCAATAATTTTTTAGCTAAAGTTTTATACTTTTTGTCTTTTGCTAAGGTCAGAAGAGTATTTATAGTAGTAAGGGTAAGTGTTTCCATAAAGGCATTTTTTATCTTTTTTTGAACACAGGCATCAATTTTATTTTTGTTTGGTACTGCCATTGTAGTTATACCTGTGTTTGATGAATTTTCACCAATTGTAATGTTATTTGCGCCTGTTGCAGATCCTTCAAAATCAAAGCCTATTATATTGCCATTTTCATCTTTTATGCTGGCTTCTTCATAAATAAACTCGAGTTGTTCAGCTAATTTCTCCAACTTCTTCTGAATCAACTTCTTCTGCACTAATAACGGTAGAAAAAAGTGATGAAATTGCTATCATTAATGATAGAGTAATCAAAAATATAAGAGTGAGTTTACAAATATCCCGCATTGTTTTGATCCATTTGATTTTCTGCCCTAGATATTAAATGCTGTTGAAGAATTGAATAAAATAGAGACAAAAGAACAATTATATATTGTTGAACCAACAGGTTTATTACCCGAATTGCTTTTTTTAGACGACATAGAAATACTTTTAACCAAACTAGGTTATCCAGTCCCAATCCATTATGATTGGTGGTGTTTGTATATGAAACTTTATGAAGGTAAAAATGTTTCTGATACTACTTTCAATGAATTTAAGATTTATATTAATAAACTGTCTCCGTATTTATTTGAAGTAACTGCATTTATTAAGGAACAATATAAAACCATTGGCAGATTTGAATTATTGAAAAAGATTAATGTAATATAATCAAAGACGGCTCCCCACATTTACGCTACTATAATCGTTGATTAAGGTTCCAAAACTTCATGCCTTTATCTGTATGAAGTTTTTTTTGTGATACACACTTAAAATTAAACCGAACAAGAAGGCGTTAATCATGGCAGATAATGCACCATAGCTCATAAATGGAAGGGATAGGCTTATGATCGGTAATAAGCCAAGAGACATTCCGATGCTGATGGTTACTTGTGCAGTGAATATGGCAAAACAGCCGGAAACAAGCATTTTCCCAAAAGGGTCTTTCACAGTTTGGAATATACGAGAAATTCGCCAAATCATCCATAAAAATAAGAGACCTATGAGCAAGGCCCCAACCCAGCCAAGATTATAGGTAATGGTGACAAAGATAAAATCCGTCATCATTTCATTAGAAAAATCAAACGCTCCAAGGGAACCAAAATGACCAAACCATCCGGCATCCTCAATTAGCCTTTCTAGTTTCAAATAGGTATACCCTGATGTCTCACTGAATTTTTCAGGCGTAACGAAGGCAGTAAGTCGTTGAAATTGATAGGTCTTTATATCTTTCAAGGATATCGAGACTAGTATAAGGGAAACACATGCAGTAAACAGGACCCCAGCCGTGATAAGGAGTTTCTTTTTACTTAGGCCGCTTCGCCAGACCATTACAGCAACCATCAATGAGTAAAGCCCCACCGCCTGCACGTTGACTGTATTCATAAACAAATAGACCGAACAAATGTATAAAAAGGCAGCCAAATAAACATTCATCTTCTTTGATTGTAGCATTCCGCCCCAGCCAAGTAGGAATATTGGCAGAGCTATAAGAGAATCTACCGACATTAAACCCATAATATTCATTTGAGGACGCCCGAACACATATACATGGGAATATTGAAACTGAACAAGAATCAGACATCCTATCGTAAAGAAAACCCAACCCCATCTTTGTAATTTCCGGTAATCGAAAAAAAGTAGGAGGCAGGCCAAAATGACACTTCCTGTTACAGAATATACCTGCTTCAGCACGGAAAAGGTATGACCATCCTTAAATAAGAAGGATAATAAAAACAGACCCGTAGCGGACATGAACAGAAACATGCTCATTAGCTTCCAATCGATTTTTGGTCTGTGCAGCTTGTCCATCTTCAGTCCAATGTCAGAGGGGTTACCCATATTCCTAACAGCCATTTCCTCTGCTTCGTCCTCTTGATAACCTTTTTTGATCCATTCGGTTTTGGATTGATGCAAATGGTTCTTTAATTCAGCTTCTATATATTTTTTGGCTTCTTTTGATCGGATATACGACGAAACCTCATCTAAGAATTGATTGCTTCTCAATCGTTTCTTCCTCCTTCAAAAGCTGTCCTCCAAAGAGCTGAGGCAGAACCACTTTTCGATTCCTTTTTCTTTAGCCACTTTTTCGCACGTTCATCCAAGGAATAGAGTTTCCTTTCGTCCGTTTCCCAAAAAGTCTGAAGCCAGCATTCCTTCTCAAGCTCATGCAAGGTGGCATACAAGGAGCCTTCATTCCCTTCAAAGTTCCGAATACCTTTCTGGTAGAGTACTTCATTAATCTGATATCCACTTTTCTCCTCATCCAATGATCTGAAAATGGCAATCATGATGTCTTCCTGGCTCGCATCCTGCTTTTTGATAGATGAATGGATGGATCTTTTATGGTTTTCCGTAAACTTCAATTCAGGAAATGTATGCTTATTCATAGCCGATTTCAAACGTGTTAATTTATCTTCCATAGGTGGAGTCCTCCCAATAGGTTTTTAGCCTTTTCTTCGCCTGGCGCATACGGGTCTTCACAGTGCCGAGTTTGACCCCGGTAATTTCAGAGATCTCCTTGAGCTTCATTTCTTGAAAATAATGAAGGTAAATCAGCTCGCGATATTGAATGGGCAGGGACATGACTGCATCAGCAAGCTTTTTATCTTCATCCTGTTGAATGACCTCTTCTTCCACATTGTCGGTAGAAGACCATTCCTGCTCCTTATCCGCAGTCGAAACGTTTCGGAAGTACCAGCTTTTTCGATAATCCTTACAGTGGTTAATAGCAATTTTCCAAAGCCAGGTCCGTAAATTAGATTGTTGGTTATATGTAGGCAAAGCTTTATAAGACTTAATGAAAATCTCCTGTGTCAGGTCCTCTGCAACAACAGGATCTTTTACATAGGAATAGACCAATTGCAGAATATCCTGCCCATAAAGGGACATCATTTCATCAAATAAGGCTTCATTATCTTTCAATCGAGACCATTTCAACACAAACTCCTCCAAAACAGTTCACACTTCCTTTCCTAGATATATAGACGATAGTACGTATAAGAAGGTTTTCTATTTTTATAAAATTATCCCATTATTTGTGATGGTATAGTTGAAAATAAGAAATATTGATTGATTTACAATGAAGTATTCTGTAAATCCGATTGTTGAATACTATTAAGTAAAAATAGTGTAGGAGGGGTTACAATTTGGACATGGCAGGAATGAAGACCATATTAAGTGAAACATTTGAGGGCCCGGAAGGCAATTCGAGTTGGTTTACTGAATCGAAGCCAAGGAGTGGATTGTTCGGCACCATTGATCCATTAAGCTCTGAGGAGGCTTCGGTACTAATAGAAGGCGTGACGATCGCGGCTCATACGGATCACACACGTTACCACCTATGGGCGAATAACCAATCGTTGGAGGGCAAGGAGCAGGATTTCAATTGGGATGAAAGTTGGGAAATCGGAGCAGTGACAAGCGGTGAATGGGAGGAAATAAAGAATGGGCTTCATCATGAATACATGAAGATGACGGAATACATCAGTCAGGAACGAGACTTCAATTCTTCTACAACCACCATTCTCTTAGGGGCATTGGCCCATGCTGCGTATCATTTAGGAGCAATCAGGCAGATGATCAAGTGTATTAAATGACTTGTAAGAACTGGTGTGAAGAGTGAGACTATTTTTAACACAGCTCTTTCTTTATGCAACTAACGGGGCAGGTTAGTGGAAGAACATATTGAGGACGTACTCTCAATAAGCAATACACACCTGATAATTTTATAGGGTGAATACTTCGACTATTATTACTATCGTCCCCAAAAATAAAGCCACAGTTAAAAAGAACCACACTAATAGGTTTACTGGATTATGAAGTCCCATAACCTCTTGCCACGTAGCTTTATGAGCCCTGTCATTTACCTGATATCTTTTAAGCTGAATGTATAAATAAATATTTATTACAATTGAAATTATTATTAAAATAACTAAAAATGAAGTGAAAGTTATATCCATATTAAATTCATTCCCTTCTGCTCTTAGAATTTAAGTGGAAATTATAACATCATTATTTTATTTTAACATATATAACCAAATCCTTTGCGTTTTTTCAATCAACCTTAAACATAGCCTGATATAAACATTGTTTAAAAGAAATAATACACTGTTTTGTGATGTTTCTAATTTAAACTAACGGGGCAGGATAGTGAAACTTTAGTATCTAGTTCGTAAAAATACGATATGGAACCATTTAAGTTTAAAAGGAGGGATTGAATTGAGTTTCGCTACTTGGTTTGCTGTCGGCATTGGCACAGCTATTGCAATAGGTTTATTCGGAAAATTGAAAAGGAAAGAATAAAACTGTTTCTTCATATTGAAGAAAGGTTCATTTTTTACTAATGGGTGCGTTAGTTGAAGATATAAAAATCATAGTACGTTATAGAGGAGATCGTTGCTATCCCTTTTATCTTCTTTACATCAACTAAGGGACTTAAAAATAGCCCATAAAAAAAGAGAGCAACTGTATAATTTACAGCTGCTCTCCTGATTTTAAAGCCCCAATATTACTCTCGTAATCTCCTGTACAATGCAGTACTTAGTCTACAGGACGGTCCTCAAAGTCATAGTCCACCGTGACAGGAGCCACCCGTGCATTTTTTAATGCCGGCGTTTCCGGACGGGCAATTTGATACACACTGGCACCGACAATTTCGGCTGCTTGCTGTAATTTTTCTTTTGAAATCTTATCCAGTGTGTCTGTAGGCTGGTGATACCAAGGCTCTACAGGGGAGTGGATGAACAAGGCTGATGGAATGCCAAGCTCATGGAATGGTTGGTGGTCACTCCTACCTAGCTGTCCAAAAGGAATTGCCACATCCATCGTTCTTGCTCCTGCTGATGCACCCAGGTCCGTCACAAGGTTCTTATTTCCATCAATGGTATACATGATTAAACCACCTGCTGGATTATCCGCGCCAGCATCACGTCCACCTATCATATCCATTTGGAAGTGAGCCACCATGCGGTCAACATCCGACTTGGGAAGGGAATTCGCATAGAAGGAAGATCCAACGAGCCCTCTTTCCTCTGCTCCAAACGTCATGAAGCGAATTTCCGTGTCAATTGGCGTTTTGGCCAGGATCCTTGCCAGTTCCAGCACAGCCGATACACCCGAAGCATCGTCGTTTGCACCAGGGCCGCCTGGGACAGAATCATGGTGGGCTCCAACCGTAATGATTTGACCATTATCCTTATTTGGTTTTGGCTTTAAGGAAGCGATGACATTGTAGGATGTCTTTTCGATTCTTTCGACTTTTCCCACTTCCAGAGTGGTCGTGATCGGTTTAGTTTTAAGTTGTTCGACTAACTCTACTCCTTGGGCTTGGGTAATGGCGACAGCAGGTATGTTTTGCCCTGTTGATACTTGTCCAAAGTTATTTCCTGAAGGGGAGTTGTTGTACATCAAGACGCCAACCGCACCCTTATTTAGGACATTCTGAACCTTATCAACAAAGTTAATGTCCCCACGTTCGATTAGGGCAATTTTCCCGGATACATCGCCAATCTCCTCTGGTTTTGCTTTTCCAACATAAACAAGTTCAGCAGTGACATTCCCGCTGATACTGCCGCTAAAGGCACGCGGTGTTCCTCCTAAATCGCTGTCACCAAGTTTCACTTTTACAGTTTGCACCGTATCATAGATGGGAAAAGGCTGAATCTTTGTTTCAAAACCTAGACTCTTAAACTGACTTTCTATGTATTTGACTGCACGGATTTCGCCTTCTGTACCAGCAGCCCTCGGTTCCTCTGATAGATAGGCAATCGTGTTATACATATTGTCCGCACTGATTTTTTTAATCACTTTGTTATCAAAAGCTGTGCTGGACTGGGCATTTGGTGCCCCGTTTCCGTTTGGTTGTGCCAATGCTGTACCAGATGATAGAACCATCCCCGTAGCCAATAGAACTGTTAATGATTTTCTATACATAAAATCCCACCTTCGTCATATTATCCCTAATTATGTAATTTACTGAATAGTTTGTAAATGAGTCGTTAGTCTGTAAAATCCAACAATCAGTCGGTATCCGACCCCTACTTTTATCCTGATAGCTAGGAAAATCAGGGTAGGGAAAAAGGTATCCATCTATCTTTTGCCGAAAAGATAAGGGACTAGAGGAAATGCTTTTTAGTAGGTAATAGATTTAGGAGGGAAAGGATTGAAACAAACCTTATTGATCATTGATGCACAACAGGATTTAATGGAAGGGAATTCAGAGGAACAAGGGGTTTTTGAGAAAGATAGAATCATCCAAACCATCAATAGCGTCATTGAAAAAGCGTTAAACGAAAGGATTCCCGTTGTTTTCATCAGGGATCTAGATGTGGCAAATGGCGAAGGACCTGGATTTCAGATACATAGAGATATTAACGTTCCATCAACGGCTACCATCTTGGACAAAGCGGCCACTAATTCATTTTATGGTACACCGTTGAACGAACATTTACGGGAAAATCATGTGGAACACCTTGTGATAATGGGATGTAAGACCGAGCATTGTATTGATACGGCCGTACGAACAGCAACGATCAATCAGTATGATGTCACGTTAGTGGGGGATGGACACTCCACGACTGACTCGAAAATCCTATCTGCCAAACAAATCATCCTCCATCACAACGAGACCCTCCATGGTCACTATAATGTAGATAACTTTTCCCTTGTTAGACAATCTACTGAAGATTTATTTAACCCTGTTCATAGTGAATACCGATCATCCATTTAAGAATGATAATGAAATGGCCATAAAAGAAACAACCAAAAAGCTGTGGACCTATAACGGATCCACAGCTTTTTATCAGTCATTCTTTCAATTTCGGATCTTTTCCATTTCATCCGCTACGAATTGTACTTGCGTTCCAACAATTACTTGAATGCTTTGTGGCCCGACAATATTGATTCCTGGTACTCCTGTTGATTTAATCTTATCTTGGTCAACCGCATCCATGTTTTTGACTTCAATTCTTAAGCGTGTTACACAATTATCAATAGACGTCACATTAGCGTCCCCGCCTAGACCTTCATAAATTTTGGCTGCCATGACAGCGAATTTATTTCCTACTGGTGAATGGCTACCATCTACTTCAATATCCTCATCTGTATCTGCTTCCCTACCAGGAGTTGCTAAGTTGAACTTTGTAATCAAGAAACGGAATAATACATAATAAATAACGGCAAAGAAAAGACCTTGAAGTAGTAACATATATGGCTGATTAGCCAATGGTAGTCTTGAACTTAAAACGAAATCGACTAGTCCCGCACTAAAACCAAATCCTGCTGTCCAATGGAAAAATGCTGCAATGGCTAATGAAATACCTGTTAAGGCTGCATGAACTACATAAAGAGCCGGAGCTAAAAACATAAATGAAAATTCAAGTGGTTCTGTAACCCCTGTAAAGAATGAAGCAAATCCTGCTGCTAACATTAACGATGCCGCTTGTTTTTTTCTTTTCGTTTTTGCAGTATGATACATGGCTAAAGCTGCAGCCGGTAAACCGAACATCATGATTGGGAAGAACCCTGCTTGATACATCCCTGTAGTTCCCTTTGTTCCCGTTCCTGCCCAGAAATTTCCGATATCATTAATTCCAGCTACATCAAACCAAAACACGGAGTTTAATGCATGATGCAGTCCTGTTGGAATTAAAAGTCTATTGAAGAATCCATATAATCCTGCACCCACAAAATCTAACTTACTAATCGCTGTACCGAAAGATACCAATCCTGTAAAGATGACTGGCCATGCAAAGAATAATATCACGGAAACCAGCAACATTGAAACCGCTGTCATGATTGGCACCAAACGTTTTCCACTAAAGAAGGATAAGGCAGCTGGCAATTGTACGTGACTAAACCGATTGTACATGATCGAAGCTACGATTCCGGAGAGAATCCCAACAAATTGATTTTCTATTTTCTCAAAGGCTGGGTTTACATTATCTGCATCAATGCCTTGTAGCATAGCCACTGAATCTATCGAAAGCAAAGTGGTAACGACTAAGTAGGCGACTAACCCGCTCAATGCGGCTGATCCGTCTTTGTGTTTAGACATACCTAGAGCTACTCCGACTGCAAATAAGATGGACATGTTGTCAATAATGGAAGACCCAGCTTTAATGAAGAACGCAGCTATCGGATTATCAGCTCCCCAACCGGCAGGATCTATCCAATAACCGATCCCCATCAAAATGGCTGCAGCTGGCAATACTGCTACTGGTAACATCAATGAGCGACCAATTTTCTGTAGATATTTCATCATGTAAAATACCCCCTATCAATTTTTTAAATTGAATAATATGATGCTATCATTCTTTATATTTTCTCTGTTATTCTCCAACGCTGCTTTAATCTCTCTATATGGAGAGTGATGTAGCCAAGTTCACATTCCGGAAGTTCCATTTCATAAGTGTTCATTAATACTTGAAATACTTCCTTAGCGCATTGATAGGAAACCGGAAACTTCTTTTTTATCATCTCTAGCATTTCCTCATCCATGGTATGAAGTTCAAAATGCTTTACTCTAGAGATGGAATGACGAAGATGTGTTATTAATCGTTGGTAAGAAATATCATCATGATGTATCGTAATATCCAAGTATTCAGTGATTGTTTGGATAAGATCACTGATAATGGCAGTCTGTCTTACGGTTTCCTTCATATCTCCATTTTGTGGTTTAGCTGTATGGATATGAAGGGCAATATAGCCAGCTTCATCTATGGGCATTTCAATGTGAAACCTCTTTGCAATGTGCTGAATTGCCCACATACCAATTTCAAATTCAGGTTTGTAGAGTACTTTAATTTCTTGAAGGAGCTTGTTCTGTAAATGAATTCCTTCCTGTTCTCTTTCAATCGCAAAGGACAAATGGTCTGTTAAAACAATATGGATATGTTCACTTAATTTCACAGCTAACTTTTCTTCTGCATAGGAAATAATTTCTTCCGATATTTCGAAATGTTTTTCAGGGATTCTCATTATAAGCTGCTGGAACTTATCCGTTTCCTCTATAACAAAAAGCTTTTCAACTTCTTGTGTTTTGACAAGATCATTTCTTCGCTTGTTAAAGGCGATGCCTGTACCGATGGCTATTTTCTCGGTTTGCCCGTCTTCAACCACTACCGCGTTATTATTCAAGATTTTTTTAATTTTCACTTGAACATTCCTCCTCAAACATGTGGCATAGGAAACGTTTACGTATTCGTCACCTTAATCACGACCGTTTCACCCATTCTTGCAACTTTATCCAAAGGCATTTCATATTTAGTTGTATTCGTTTGACTGTTTGTAATAACCATAATCAACATGTCGCTTTTTGCATGTTCTTTAATATGCTGTAAATGATAGGTCAGTAATAATTGCCCGACAGTTATGGAATCTCCCACGTTTACCTTTACATCAAATCCCTCGCCGTTTAGAGCAACTGTTTCAAGACCAACATGTATCAATATTTCCGTTCCATCATCAGCTACTATGCCAATGGCGTGCTTTGTAGGAGCTATCTGTACAACCTTTCCAGCCACTGGTGATGACACATTTCCATCAATCGGAACAATAGCCATTCCTTCCCCCATCATTTTTTGACTGAAAACTGGATCTGGTACTTCTTCTATGGAAAGAATTTCTCCACTTATAGGTGCATAAATAAGCTGCGGTGTTTTTGGGGTTTTCTTAAATAATTTTGAAAACATTTTAGAATCTCCTTATTCCTAATTTTTTGATGATTTTCTAACATTTCACTTTAAATGAACACAAAAAAGGCACGGAAGTAACCAATTAAAAGAATCGGAAATTCTCTTAACCGTACCACCCTGCCTGAACGAATCAGTAACATGTGATCAATATGGAATATTACTTATAAAATACCATTAGTTATGAAAAAACACAATATGCTAGGAATGATATTTTTGAAGATTCGAAATAGTTTACGACTGCTGTTATTATAGAACACGTATGGATATCCAAATAGCGCTTTCTAGGGAATTAGATCGATCTCGATGTTAGGAAGAGTGTGCCATTTTATTCGAAGTATATATGCTGGAGACCTAAAATATCCTTAATTTAACTATCCTAGCTCCAAATTCAATAGATCAAGAGAGATAGTTATTTTGATCTGTAAGTATAAGGAGATTGATTTGCTACTTTTCTACCAATATTAATTTGATAAGGAAATAGTGGTTTACAATCATATATTTTGAATAGTATGATAATTCCAATAAATTGCAAAGGAGGTAATCGATTATGAAGAAGCACGACTCACTTATCGACGGAACTCTACCATCATTTAACAACTGCGGTTGTCAAAAGCCAACTGCACCAACGAGTAAATAATTTTGTAACTAAAAAAGGATGATGGGCCTGTCGAAGGCCCGTCATCCCAATTTATTTGAAGGGGTTGGTGAAAATGTATATAGTTTTACATGATGATGTCATTTTAAGAAATGAACATGGCTATTTGGAATCTAATGCACGTTTTTTTTACACCGCTCGAACTAGGCATACAGAATTTATTTCAGCAGCTACCTTTGAACTACTTACCTATCTCACAACTTCTCGAACGATGGATGATGCCTGGAATTATTACCATGAGAAAGCAGTAGCATGGAATGAGTTGCCTGATCGTGTAGAATTTGACGAATTTATAAAGGAATTGATAGATGGGGGTACCCTTTTTTTAACAGATCAATATATTTCCTCTGAACGGCCTCTTAAACATCTCAGTATTTCACCTCCGAAAACTTCCAAATATACACCAATGACATTTCCTACAAAAGTTAACGTTACGAGTACAATGAGATGCAATTTGATGTGTACTCATTGTTTACGAGAATCTTCCCCTTTTTTTGATACCATTGATAATTTAAATACAGAAGAAATGAAAAAACTATTTACAGACCTAGATAATTTGGGAATCATTGAATTGGCCTTTTCTGGAGGGGAAACCACTACCAGAAGGGATATATGTGAGTTAATTGATCACGCTGGCACGTTACGATGTTTCTTTGAGTTTTTCACAAATGGTCACCGAGTCACCCAAAAAGTTTATGATTCATTACTTAGATTAAAAGATAGAAAGGGAAGAGGGTTACAAATCCATCTCTCTTTAGATGGGGATGAAGTCTATCACGATAAAATACGTGGAAACGGCCAATTTCACAAAGTCATTAATACTTTAAAAAGATTTTCAAATGATCGTTTCTATGTGATTGTAGAGTCGGTTTTAGTTCCTGAAAGTGTTGAAAACGGAGTTGTTAGAAAAGTGATTGAAACATGTGCGGCCAATGGTGCTAATGGAATCAGTTTTCACCCCGCTTCTGTTTCAGGTCGAGCTGGTGGAAATCCGGAAAATTTTCTATTTACCCTTTCACAACTCGAGTATTTTGAAGAAGAAGTGTTAAAAGTGGCAAAAGAATTTCCAAATATAAAAATTGAATTTCAAGCGTATTATTATCCAGGTAAAAAGAACACAGATAATCTTTTCAGTTTACCTGCTAACGTAGGCCCTCAAGGTATGTTTTTACTAGCAATTGGTGCAGACGGAAGCGTTTATCCATGTACGGAATCTATTGGTGATCGATCTCAAATTATAGGGAATGTAAAGGAGACAGATTTAATTTCCATATGGAATAGTACAAAGTGGGATTTTTATAGAGGTGGATGGGAGATAGAGGAATTAAAAGCATGCCAGGGCTGTATTTTTAATGGTAATTGTAGGATGCAAACTTGTAGATGTTATGCAAAGAGAACTTTATTCGATGCTTACGGTGCTATGCCAGAATGCTATAAGGTAGGTGAAGAAATATGGGAAAAATCAAAAATTTAGGTTTTCAAGACTTAGCGGAAAATATAGATGAATTATTAACACTGAATAAAGAGGATCTTTTAGAATTTTGCTCCCGGCCGGAGGAGTGGAGTACTCCTAACTTGTTATCCTCTTTTGTTTCACAAGATGAAAGAAGAATTTATAACTTTAAGAAATTCCTTGCGGAAAGGCCCATGCATTGGGCAAATTTATTAAGTCTGTTGAGATCAAATGGTCTAGACGCTTCCTTTTTAACAATACCAGATGAATTAGAAGATGCTCTGAAAGCTCCGTGTATTTTAGCCATTCCGCATTTCGGAGTACATATGTTGGTTCCTACAATATTAAGTCAATTAATTGGTGATAGCTCATATATTTTAGCCACTGGAGGATCTGAAGGGCATGAAGTAGGAAAAAGCATAAAAAAAATTTTACCGAATGATAAGGTGAATTTCTTGCCTGTTCCTGATATATGGATACTTCGAAAATTAGTAAAAGGATTTAAAATCGGCAATTACCCTTTAATTTATCCGGAAATCAGTTCTTCGAATGATAAGGAATTATATAAATTGGAGTTATTAGGGGAAAAGGTTCATGTACCCCTGGGAGTTGAACATTTGAGTAGACTATGCAATGCGAATGTTCTGCCAGTTGCCATTCAATGCAATTCAAACAAATATGAATTAGTAATGGGACCTTTATTAACCTATTCCAATAAGGGCAGTATAATTGAACCTTTATTTAAATGGATAGAAGAGTTAGTTTATAATGACCCTACACAATGGTTCGGTTGGAAACTTATAGAAGATATGTTGGTCAAAGAAGAACATACTGTTACCAATCATTAACTTGAAAATCCAGATGATCCAATGACAAATCATAAGGAGAAAAAGAGTGAAGCGAAACATACACCTCATTATTGTGGCTCTTGGCATACAATCTTTACAATCCAGTATTGTCTTCCTCACGTTAGCTTGGTTCTTTATTAACATCACTCATTCGCCCTTGGTGTTTAGTTCATTAATGGCATTTCGTTATATACCCGGGATATTATTGGCAGCGGTAAGCGGCATACTCATTGATCGATTCAATAAAATATCCTTAGGGTTATGGGCTAGCGTTTGGCATTTATTCACGTTATGTGCATTATTCGCGATTGGACTAATGGAAGTAGTACCAAGTGGCTTCGGTTACTGGATTTATTGCCTGGTTCTTCTTTTCATGGGTGTGGCCTCCGCCATATTAACACCGCTTGAAAGAACGTTAATCCCATTGTTAACTCCGCCAGAAGAATTAAAATCGGTCAATAGTGTCATAACGGCCATCACCCAAATCGCAAACTTATTAGGTACGGCAATTGCTGGTGGTCTTTTGGTAATAGGGGGATTTACGGTGGCGATGCTAACGTCGATCATCCTGATTCTTCTATCTGTTGTTTGCTATGTGATTCTTAGGTACAGGGCGGTACTGAAAGATGCCAATAATCAAGATACCAATCGTATACAAACACCAATTAAGGTAACATTCTCGATTTTAAAAAGACAGAAGTGGATCTTTTCGGCTATCACGGCAGCGGTGTTTACGAATATGGCATTCGTTATGATCATGGATGTCTTACTCCCCACTTTATACTCGGAAATTAAGGTGAATGGTTCAGCGGCTTTGGGACTCTGCTTTACAGCCATTGGGATCGGGACTCTCCTGGGAGCAACCATTACGTATAAAATCAAACAAATGAATTTTGAAATGTCGATCGTATTGTATGTTTTATCTGGAGTCGTGGGCACGATTGCCGGTTTTGTAGTGGATTCCACTATCATGAGTATTGTGTTGTTTGGAGTATTCGGACTTTTAGCGGCTCCCGTCACAATAATCTTCCAAACTGAATTGCAGCAGGCTATTCCCCAAAACATCATGGGCAGTGCCATGGGTTTTCTGACAGCTGGAGCGACATTGGCACAACCCATAGGGGTTTTCATTGCTGGTGTATTTCTCTTAAAACTCAATGGAAGTTATGTTCTTGCTATTTCTTGCTCTATATCGATCATAGCTGTTGTGATGGGCTGGTATCGAATCAACAAGCAAAAGAAATTAATAAGCCAAGAAGTCATGATGACAAAACAAACATTAGGGTAAAGAAACGGAGCAATGAGGGAACTCCCTCATTGCTTTTTACTATGTTTCGATTCGTGGAAGATTGCCTAAGAATACTACTAATTCCTTATATTAACTAATAAAGAAATTCGTCCAAATATATATGGTAAAATTAGTTAGGTTTATTTATATAGAGTTAGGAGGATATGGAAAATGAGTAATTGGTTATACATTCTTTATGCTGGAGTTTTAGGCATAGTATCTTGGTTTACAGGGGAAATAGTAACCTTTGTTATGTTGGGGATTATTCTTATTGCTTTGAATAATATAAATACAACGCTTAAAAAGATTTATCTTCAAAATGAAAGAAGTCATAAGGAAATAAGTTGATTTAAAACTCTAACGGGTGGATTTATTATGAAGAATCGAAATTTTACGTTCATCTTTTAGGAGGTCTGGCTTTTGCTTACTGCCAAAAAAATCTCCGTAGGCCTTTTGGTTATTGGGAGTCTTGCTGCATGCGATAACGAACAAGCCATGAAAAATGAAAAGGTAGATGTAGAGCAGAAAACAGAGGTACAAGATTCAACACAAAAAGAGGATGTACCCTCGTACGAAGCACCCAAGTATCATATATATGGTGGCTGGATGAACGATGAATCTTATATACTGATTAAAAGTGATGGTTACGACGGCAAGAAAAGATCCAAATACTTAGTAGAAAAATTCAATAAAACGGGGAAAGATAAGACGATAAAGCATTTCCAGTTAGCGGAATCTACTGGAACAAAACTAACCGGCATACTATTTAACAAGAAATCAAACAAGACATCTTTTCTGACACTAGAATTGAATAAAGATCATACCGAAATAACGGTCACGTTGCCGAATGAAAAGCACGTTACATATAAAAAAGCAGATATAGAGCCGGGTGAATTTAATTCAGATTATGAGTGGGAAGATTGACACCATAAAGAGAGTTGCTTTCGCAGCTCTTTTTTCTTATGAGCTAATGGGGCAGGATAGTTCAATAAAGGTGATGAATATACTATATACATTTTCCTAGGGAGTGAAGGTAAGTGGGGATCAGAAGAGCAAATATAAAAGATTGGAAGGCAATATCGGATTTACTAGGCCAGTTGGATTATTTAGATACCGAGACCTTCATTAAAGATAAAATAGAAAGGCTTACCATACATCCTGATGAGGAATTATTGGTGTATGAGGATAATGAAAGAGTCATTGCTTTTATTTCCATGCATTACATACCCCAAATAGCGTTAATAGGAGATTTTGCTAGAATCAGTTATTTTGCAGTAGATCTAACAAGTAGAGGTAAGGGAATTGGACAAGAGATTGAAGAATTTTGTACTGAGTTAGATAAAAAGCGAAACTGTGACAGACTTGAGGTTCATTGTCATTCAAGAAGAATCGATGCACATCGATTTTATTCCCGCCAAGGCTACATTGAATCACCAAAATACTTTATTAAGATGATCAAGTAATTCTTTCTTTGGGCTTTAAGGTTTTTCAACTAAGGATGCTTTACTTAAAAAAGGGAGTTGCTTTCGCAGCTCTTTTTCTTGTAGAACCTAGGATTTTCATCTTCTAAACTAGACATTTTCATGTTATATTCATACATATATTTCCACTACAAATAATGCAAACACCCCTCTCTTCCTTATTAGATTTCTTAGTATTCCATATTGATACAAATCCAAAGTGAAATGAAGTAGATCTAACCGGTTGCAAAGGAGTGAAACGCATGTAAGTACCTCTTTATTCTCTTAGAAAAATGAATAAAGAGGGGTTGTTTGCATTGAAGAATAAATCATTTACTGTATTGGTGGCAGGGCAATCGTTAGCGAATGCTGGGGATGTTTTTTATATTGTTGCGCTGATAACAAGTGTTTACGCTGTCACCCATTCGTTATTTTATGTTTCGTTGGTTCCTGTCATAAATATGCTTGGTGGGTTTGTAGGAGGTTTATTCGCACCACTGCTCATCGATCGATACCCGTTGAAAAAGATTTTATTTCATTCCCAGTTCGTTAAAACGTGTCTCTTACTTGTGCTGACCCTATATGTATCATCGCTTTTCTCGAAAGACTCAATGGAAGCGGTGTATATCCTTATTTTCTTCATCATGTTTTTGGATGGGTTCGCTAATCCAGCGAGTAGTGCCTTGATTCCTCAACTTGTTCCGGAAGAGTCCTTATTAAAAGCAAATAGCCTCATGTCTTCTATCCAGACATTCATTCAGATGGGAGGATGGGCTGCAGGTGGCATTTTGGCAGCACTTTTGCATGCTCACGGACTGTTCCTGTTGACGTGCTGTTTGTATGGGCTATCCACTTTCTTGCTGGCATTCGTTAGGGTCAAGGAACAGCAACGATCTGAACGTGAAGGGAAGGAGAGCACAAGGGCTTCCATGTTTGAAGGGTGGAGGTTGATCGCAGGAGATAAGAGATTACGTGCCCTTCACTTCACCCTGTTTTTTGGTTCGATTGCTAGTCCGGTCTGGGTATCCTCGATTCTTTATCCGTTTATAGATAAACGGCTGGGAGTAGGAACGGAGTGGTGGGGCTATATCAACGCCTCTTTATTACTAGGATTATTTCTGGCGGGCATACTTGCATATAGACGGTCCGCCTTCATTCATAAGAATATCCAGAAGGTGCTGTTGGGTGGAGGGTTCATGGTCTTTCTGCTGACCCTTTTATTTGGAGTGAATGTGAATCCCTTCCTTGCCCTTTTGTTCATTGGCACTTATGGTCTATTCGAAGAACTGCGGATGATTTCCATTCATACGATCATCCAACGTGTAGTCAGGGAAAGGCTTTTGGCTAAGGTATATGCCGTCCAAAGTTCTCTCATCATGTTAACTTTCGCGATCTCCACTCTCTTGATGGGCATGCTGGGCCAGCGATACAGCATCGTCGTTGTATTTATGGTCGCTTCGGTTTCCTTATGTATTTCATTCGTGTACCTTATGATCTGTAGAAAGCAAGTAACGCTCCCTATCGATGGACCTAGCTTTGAAGAATGATGATTGATTGATTGATGAAGCCAACTTAGTTCTGTTGGCTTTTTTTCGTAAAATGTCATCCAACTTTACATAGGGTGGAGGGGTATGATATGGTTTTGATATAGGGTATAGGGGTATATGAGTGAGGGGGCGACAAATGGAATTCGACCTGAATAAAGAAACAGATACTTGTTGTTCGAGTACAACTGAGCGGAAAAGCCATCATTCCGAGTCAACAAAGAAAAATCTTGTTACAAGACTGAATCGGGTGGAAGGCCAAATTCGCGGCATAAAAGGGTTAATCGAAAAAGACACATACTGTGACGACGTGATTACTCAGATAGCTGCTGCGCAATCCGCCTTAAATGGTGTGGCCAAGATGCTTCTTGAAACACATATGAAAGAGTGTGTGGTGGATCGTATTCAAGAAGGGGATTTGGAAGTACTCGATGAAGTCCTCGTGACAATCCAAAGACTAATGAAAAAATAAGGAGTAGATACTATGGAAAATGTAACCTTACAAGTAAGCGGGATGTCTTGCGGACATTGTGTAAAAGCAGTGGAAGGTAGTGTAGGAAAATTAGAAGGTGTCGATCAAGTAAAAGTTCAGCTAGAAGCTGGTCAAGTTACTGTATCGTATGATAAGGAAAAAGTAACCCTGGATACCATCAAGGAAACCATTGATGATCAAGGCTACGAAGTAGAATGATTTTGGGTACCATAATGAAAAGATGAAGAGTGCCACACTGGTACTCTAATTCTTTCGAAAGAATATACCCCTATTGGGTATAGTGGAGGTGAATGAGATGGCAACCGCATCTAAGGATAAAGCGGCGAAAGAATCCAATCTTCAAATTTCAGGGATGACGTGTGCAGCGTGTGCGAACCGCATTGAAAAAGGGTTAAATAAAATGGACGGGGTCGAACAAGCTTCGGTCAATTTAGCCCTTGAAAAGTCCACGATAACATACGATCCTTCCAAACTGAGTGAAGAAGACTTTGAAAAGAAGATTGAAGCGCTTGGGTTTGGAGTCGTGAAGCAAAAAAAGGAATTCGCCATCACGGGCATGACGTGTGCAGCGTGTGCGACGCGGATTGAAAAGGGCCTAAATAAAATGGATGGTGTATCATTTGCCAACGTCAACTTAGCGCTTGAAAAAACGACGGTGGAATTCAATCCATCTGAAGTGACGGCTGCGGACATCATTGCAAAGGTAGAAAAGCTTGGGTATGGTGCCCATCAAAAGCAAGACGGAAAAGAACAAGTGGATTACCGTGAAAAGGCCATTAAAGAGCAGAAACTGAAATTCATCATTTCTGCCATCCTATCCTTGCCTTTATTATGGACAATGTTTGGGCATTTTTCTTTTACATCCTTTCTATATGTACCGGATTTTTTAATGAATCCCTGGGTTCAAATGATCTTTGCAACGCCTGTCCAATTTATCATCGGTAAACAGTTTTATGTAGGTGCTTATAAATCACTTCGTAACGGTAGTGCCAATATGGATGTACTCGTGGTGATGGGTACGTCAGCGGCTTATTTTTACAGTGTATACCAAGCCATCGTTACAATGGGTGCGCATCATGGTCCGCATCTATATTTTGAAACAAGTGCCGTGTTAATTACCCTTATCCTGTTAGGTAAGTTATTCGAGGCAAAAGCAAAAGGCCGGTCATCCGAGGCCATCAAGAAATTAATGGGGCTGCAAGCGAAAACAGCCATGGTCATTCGAGAAGGTGTGGAACAAGAAATCCCGCTAGAAGAAGTGATGATGGGTGATATTATCCTGGTGAAACCGGGTGAGAAGATCCCAGTCGATGGAGAGGTAATCGAAGGAACGACGGCTGTCGATGAATCCATGCTGACGGGTGAAAGCCTGCCGGTGGATAAGGCTAGTGGTGACCTGCTATATGGCTCCACCCTCAACAAAAATGGCTTCATTAAAATGAAAACGACAAAAGTAGGCCGGGATACGGCATTAGCCCAGATCATTAAGGTAGTAGAAGATGCGCAAGGTACAAAAGCGCCGATCCAACGATTGGCAGATAAGATTTCAGGCGTGTTCGTACCGATTGTCATCGGCATTGCCATTCTTACGTTCTTAGCCTGGTTGATCCTGGTGGATCCGGGGAATTTCACGGCTGCACTTGAAGTGTTGATTGCCGTCCTTGTGATTGCCTGTCCATGTGCTTTAGGATTAGCCACGCCAACTTCCATCATGGCGGGTTCAGGTCGTGCAGCTGAATTCGGCATTTTATTTAAAGGTGGCGAGCATTTAGAACAGACACAAGGCATTGATACGGTGGTTGTGGATAAAACAGGGACCGTCACACATGGTAAACCTGTATTAACGGATGTTCATGTGGCAACTGACCAGGATGAGAAGAAGTTCCTATCATTGATTGGCGCTGCCGAAAAGCAATCCGAACATCCCTTGGCAGAAGCAATCGTGCAAGGCATTCAGGATAAAGGCATCGAACTCGGCGATGTCCAGTTCTTTGAAGCGATACCGGGTCATGGGGTACAGGCAACGGTTTCAGGCCAAGGTGTCCTCGTTGGTACGCGGAAACTAATGAAACAATACGGTATCGATATTCAACCAATCCTTCCAACGATGGAGAAACTGGAAGCTGATGGGAAAACAGCCATGTTAGCGGCCATTAACGGACAGTATGCAGGCCTAGTGGCCGTGGCCGATACCATTAAGGAAACATCCAAAGAAGCTATATCACGCTTACAAGGTATGGGAATCAAAGTTATGATGATGACAGGCGATAACGAGCGCACCGCACAGGCGATTGGTAAAGAGGTAGGCGTTGACGCCGTCATTGCCGAAGTGCTTCCAGAAGGGAAAGCGGAAGAAGTGAAGATGTTGCAGCAACAAGGGAAGAAGGTTGCCATGGTAGGGGATGGCATCAATGACGCACCCGCCCTTGCCATAGCGGATATTGGCATGGCAATAGGAACCGGTACGGACGTTGCCATGGAAGCCGCCGACATTACATTAATTCGGGGGGACTTGAACAGTATAGCGGATGCCATACTCATGAGTCGCAAAACGATGCGTAATATTAAACAGAATCTGTTCTGGGCATTTGCCTATAATGTGATTGGGATTCCAATTGCAGCCATGGGGCTTCTGGCACCATGGGTAGCAGGCGCTGCCATGGCATTCAGTTCAGTATCGGTAGTCTTGAATGCATTACGTCTCCAAAGGGTCAAACTAGAAAAGTAAGCTAATTAAATGAAAAAAGAGCCTTGCTACCATAACGTGTAGCAAGGCTCTTGATTGTGCGAGAATTTAGTTAACTAGTAAACTCCTTGACGATGACAATTCCATCCACTATAATCAAATCTTGTGAAAAAAACAGGAAAAGGATGGGGACACATGAAAAGAATTCTAACGGCAGCTTTAGCATCCTCCATGCTATTATTATCGGCGTGCTCAGAAGACACGGACTCAAAGGAAACAGAAGTTACGAAGGAAGTAGATACAAAAGTGTCAGCTGAAACGGATGCTGCAGCTACCATCAAAGGAAAAGATTACGATAAAACGGGTGGAGCGGATGCCTATGCTTCTAAGGGAGACCATGCGGATTCTCGTTACTATAAAGCACCTGACTTCTATAATATGAAGTCAGATGATCGGTTAATTCTGATTGAAAACTATCAAACGATGCAACAAACGACGGAATGGTCTTGTGGACCTGCCACGGCTTTAATGGTCGCGAATCATTTTGGGTACACGGATCTAACAGAGATGGATATCGCGAAGCAAATGAAGTCGATGACGGACTTGGATGTTAAAGACGCGTTGCCAGGAACCGCGAATAACTTCCCGGAATATGGTTCGAATGTTTCCCAACTCTATGACTTTTTCAAGAACTTAAAAGGATTTGAAGTGGTCGAATCAAGCTATCGCGAAGAATACAATGCCACAGACTTGATTCAATCAAGTAAAGAAGTCACGGAGAATAACGTGGGCAACCTGCCAGCAACCTTCACGTGGAACAGCCTGTATGCTTCCGAAAACAGTGAAACGACAGAAGCGTTTGTAGAAGATGCGAAAGATAGCTATTTCGTGAAATGGCTGACGAATCATTTGAAGAACGATCGTCCAATCATGGTGGAATGGGGCGACTGGGATGGCCATTGGCAATCGATTATCGGATATGACAATAACGGCACACCGGGCATTGGCGATGATACACTGATCTTCGCTGACCCATATGATACATCTGATCACGCGCAAGATGGCTATTACTTCTATCCATTAGAGCGTTGGTTTGGCCAATGGAATGATCGCAACATCGCACCAAAACCATTCCAATTACAACCTTATCTTGTCGTAGACAAGAAATAAGCAGATACGACCCAAGCGGCAAGATCCAGTTCAATGGATGTTGCCGCTTTTTTAGTTATTCTATTTGTGAGTTTCCATTAGTCTTAGTGAAAGAAACGATTCATTGTTCTATTTTGGTAACTTCCCTACAAATGTCCATACTATTGTAGTATAATTATTTAGCGTAAAAATAAAATAACAATAAAAGGGGATCAAATGTATCAAAAGCTAGTAGACTTTCTTGAAAAATTGCCGAAAAACTTGCAAATTATTTCTGAAAAGATTGAAAGACTATCAAAGATTATTGACGAAGTCGGGATAAAGCTCATTACCTTTTCCTGTGGAATTTTAGGTTTAATTATAACATTTCGTTGGTTATTCTAACTCCACCCTATCTTTTGGATACCTATACAGCATGCTAAATACATAGAAAATGAGTTGAATGAGTTGGGAAAAAGTAAAAAAAAAGATTTTAGCATTATAAAGCTTATAAGTAGTATCATTTGGTCAATTTTTTGTATCATTGGTGCGATATTTATAGTGATTTTTTTTGTTAAAGAAATTTTCAATGCGTTTTTGTAGATCCACAGGCTGTCGACATAGGCAACTTTTTTTGTACCAAGTTTAGCAGCAATTTAATGTTTCTAACTAGTAGATAGGATTCAAGGATGAAGAAACCGTAAATTTTTATGGTTTCTTTTTTATATGTATGGAAGGTTGGATGAACGTCTTTGTATATGGTTGATATGTAATCTAAATAAAAAATGTTAAAATTAGGGTATAGGAACTTGTTAAGAAATGGTTTTATTAATCGTTTCTCGTAAGAATCGGTATGCGGTAGGCCTATCTTCATTATTGAGTATGGATTATTAAGTGCCGTTTTTTTCGGAGGCTTCCACAGCAAGCAAGTATGATTTATTAGGAAATGAGAGGGGATTATTAGTATGGTAATAAGGGAAATAAGGGTCGATGATGCCGGGGACTTTATCAATCTAGTAAAAGATGTTGAACATACATCTGAATTTATGCTAATGGAACCAGGAGAAAGAAAAGCGACTCCTGAAAAACAACGAAAGCAATTAGAAGCGATCGAAAAACAACAAAATTCAACCATTTTTGTGGCAGAAGACGAAGGGAAACTGGTCGGTTATTTGATGGCCATTGGCGGTAGCGTGAAGAGAACAAATCATTCAGCTTATCTTGTTATCGGCATCTTAGAGGAGTGTAGAGGAAAAGGAATAGGTACTAGTTTGTTCCAAAATGTGATTAAGTGGGCTTCACATCACGATATTTCGCGATTGGAATTAACGACAGTGACTCAAAATGAGGCAGGTGTAGCACTATACAAGAAGTTTGGTTTTGAAATAGAAGGAACGAAAAGAAACTCACTTGTCATACAAGGCAAATCCTATAATGAGTACTATATGTCAAAACTTTTATAACCTGCTTGGAGGGCGGGAGTGAAGGAGATCATGGCAAAAACAGCATACATAGATTCAATGAAATTATATGTTATGATTGATAAAAAAGGAAAAGGTGGATTTAT
This sequence comes from Peribacillus sp. NPDC097198, assembly GCF_044762055.1. Classification (NCBI taxonomy): domain Bacteria; kingdom Bacillati; phylum Bacillota; class Bacilli; order Caryophanales; family Bacillaceae; genus Peribacillus; species Peribacillus sp. NPDC097198. The sequence goes on from NZ_JBIWDO010000005.1 coordinate 338,836, forward strand.
TTGAGCGTTAATGTCGGTGATATCCTATTTCAACTCATTATGTTTATTGTACTGTTTGGGGTGATTTTTGCCATTTGCTTTTTTGTCTGGACCCTCGTTAGAAGATCTCGCCATTCCAATTCCATAGAACAAAAACTTGATAAAGTCATCGAGTTGCTTGAAAAGGAAAAAAGAGAGTAAGGTGTGAGCCAATCGAATAATAGATTGAGTGGATTGAAAAGGGTTGTGTTTTTATGAGATTCTTCGTGTCATTTTTAGTGGTTTTCTTCCTTGTTTTTATTGGTGCCTACTTTATAAATAAATATCTAACGAAATGGCTTGGTGTAGAAAAGAAAGAAAGCATATCGGAAACTCCTGGTAAGAATCTTGACCGATGGGGAAGAGGTATCATCCTATTCATTTTTATATGTGCACTTCCCATGGTACTAGAGTACGAAAATATACTTCAGTGGTATTGGGTTCTTTTCTTGAACGTATTAATTGGTTTTCAATCATTTCTGGAGTGGAAGTACCTGAAACCTTCCAAACAATATGTAATTACACTTACTTACCTAGTATTTGCTTTAGTTATCATGTATGGAATAGATAAATTTATTTAACCATCTAGATATTATGAAATAAGTCACTACGGCAATCCTTTTTCTTATATCTGGGCAGGCTACTTTAACGAATAAAAATAAAGAAGATCATTTGTTTTCTTAATAAAAAACAAGTAATCTTCTTCATAGTACAATTTAAAAACTTTTTTATGAGACCTATTGCAACACCTAAGACCATGCCTGTAAACAATTTGGCTGCTATCATTGCATTTACTGTATGACTATCAATAGGCTGTTTTTGATTCTTCTCTCGAGCGTTTATTCCCTTTATAGATAAAATAAAGGGAAATGACCATAAATAGTAATGCGAAGACACGTTTCATATCTAATTCTATGACTAAGCTATTGAACCATCCAAAATGATCAATAATTACACCAATTACAAGTTGACCCGTTATTCCAGCAATATTGGTTGCGATAACCCCAATTCTAGGAACGGCCATGACAGTCAGAAGTAAATACATGGTGCCTAAAAATGCTGCACTTAACTGCCATTTTGGTGCTTCTAGAAGTGCAAGCACATTTCCCCTGCCAAAAAATATGATGAAAATCGTAAGAAACATGGTTCCAGTGAGAAAGGTCAAAAATGTTGTTTCAATGGTTCCAGCTTTTCGACTAAATGTGCCATTTATAGATGATTGAGCGCTTAATGTGATGCCGCCTAAAAATGTAAATAAAATCATGAATAACCCCATAATTGTGTACCTCCTAGTTGATTAATATAAGTGCAATAATCATTGAAATAACTGCCAGTATCTTTTCTTTATTAATTCTAGTCTTTTTACTGCCTAGCCACTCAAAATGTTCAATCACCATACTCATGACTAATTGTCCGATGATGACAGCAACCATTGTAATACCAACACCGACGTATGGGACACTTATAACAATGGAGGTTAAATAAACAACACCCAGGACACCACCAAGTAATGACCATTTAGGTGCTTCAAATGTATAGGAAATCCGTCCTTTTCCAAAAAATAGCCACAATAGCCCCATGATAATGGAGCCCATGAAGAAGTTATAAAAACTTGTTTCTATTTGTCCAATTGTTTTTCCCAATTCAGCATAGATAGCTCCTTCAAAGCTAAGTGCTGCTCCAGCCAACAGAGCTAGTATATAAGATATAAAGCGCATAGAAAGTTTCTCCTTTTTAATATATTTATATATCTAGAAAAATAGATATAAATAGGTGGAAAACAGAAATCAAGATAAATTAGATCTCCGTTCTAAAATACTTAGCTAATTGTTGAATAAATTCTTCATTGCGCCTATAGTATGTCCATTGTCCATGACGAATCGATTCAAGTAGCCCAGCTTTTTGCATCATGTTTAAGTAGCTAGAAACCGTAGATTGAGAAACTTTGGCTTTTTCTTGAATATCCCCAACACATACTCCACCTTTATAACTTACCCCCTTTGGTAGGTGAGCGCCTTGTTTTGGAAAGTGCTTCTCTGGTTCCTTTAACCACTTAAGGATGTGAAGCCTTGTTTCGTTAGATAACGCCTTGAATACATCAATAGGATTCATGGACGTAATTATATATCTAGATTTCTCGATATGTCAACTTGAGGAAATAAAGAGAGTACAGGTAATGAAGCGTACCTTCATTAACGAACAAGTGATATAGCGAAAATAGGAAACGAGCCTCATCCCTAAGGATCGAGGTTTTATTTTTGTTCCTAAAAAAGGAACGAGATGTGGTACACTGATTCAAAAACCAAGGTGCACATCATTTGTACAATATATTTTTGTGCAGGCATGTGGACAACAATCGGACTGAGAAACCATATATATCAAATGAAAAGTAAGGTATCGTGGAATTAGGGAGAGGGAGAGCCGATGTTTTTAGATGAAAGAAGCGCAAACCTAATAAAAATATTACAGCATTCACCCATTTTAAAAATGAAAGATATTGAAGAGCAAACTGGTCTGACGAGAAGACAAATTCAATATGCTTTTGGCAAAGTGAATGATTGGCTTCACTATCACGGGTATCCAGCCATTCTCTATCAAAAAGAATTAGGATATTCCCTTCCTGACAAAGTTCAAGAGGAAGAATTGAACGTAAAACTAACCAAACGTAATTATGTATTTTCTGAGACAGATAGAGAGAAATTGTTCTATCTCATGATTTTACTTAGTCCTGAAGCGTTATCTGTCTATCATTTTCAATCAATCACGGGGCTATCACGTAATACCGTATTAAAGGATCTGAAGCAGCTCAAGGAGAAAGCGCAAGAAGTTAACCTTAAGATTCACTACTCCAAGCAAGAGGGTTATGTGATAAAGGGAGAAAGCAGAGTCAAGCGATACATGATTGAACAACTGGTACATGATGTCCTTAATCGCCCGGATAATAATCTGATTATTGAGTGTATTTGGGGAAATCAACAACCAAACATTCAATCCATCCGGTATCAGCTGGAGCAGATTGAACGTGAATTGGGGATCACCTTTACGGATGAGCGGCTGCATGAATTGACCTATTTATTTCTATGTACAGATCAGCTCATTGGAAAAGGGGAAGAATTGCAAGTAAATCAGAGTTGGCTACCTTTTGTGACAACAGATGAATTTAAAGCGGTTGAGCAAATGACGAAAACCGATGCGTTCGAATCGGTTTGGAGCGAAACGGAAAATTTATATGTAACCCTCCATCTGCTAAGCATGAACCGGACAAAGGATATATCTCCGCTCAAGGAGGATGAAGTGATTGAAACGCTTTTGCAGGAGATTGTAAAAGAGTTCGAAAAATTGGCCTTTGTTCATTTACATGATAAAGACCAGCTATGCCAGCAATTGTACGTTCATTTTAAACCGGCCTATCATCGTCTAAGATACGGGCTTTCATCCATGAATCCGATGACGGAAAAGGTCCAAAAGGTCTATCCTGAACTGCATCACCTGACCAATAAATCATTATGGGTACTAGAGAAAGAGATTGGGCGTCCGGTACCTGAAGAGGAAGTGGCATACTTTACGATTTATTTTGGAGGCTGGTTGCGAAGACAAGGGACTACTTTGGATGACCGCAAAAGAGCCATCGTTGTTTGTCCGAATGGGATTGGCATCAGCAATATTCTCATCTACACATTGAAGGAATTATTTCCGGATATATTGTTTTTGGATGTATTATCTGTTCGGAATGCGTCCGAGTATCCATTAGCGTACGATCTCGTTTTTTCAACGGTACATATGAGAACCAAAGTTCCGTTATTTGTGGTCCCGCCCATTTTGGAGAGGCAGGACAAACATAAGCTGCGCCTGCAAGTCATGCAGGAATTGTATGGGTATACGACACAAAATGTTGATGGTTCCGCTCTGTTAAAAGTCATTTCAAAATATGCAACCATCCATGAACCTGATCAACTTGAAAAGGCCCTTGAATCCCTGATGTACATAGATGCACCCAAGGTCAATAAATATTCCTTAAAGGAGGCGGAGAAACCAGTGTTAGATGAACTACTCAACCTACAAACGATTCAAATCCTGCCGCGTGTTACAGAGTGGAGAGAAGCGATTCGAGTTGCAGCCCAGCCTCTTGTTGATTTAGGAACGGTCGAAGAGAGATATGTGGATGCAATGATTGAAGGAATCGAAACGAATGGTCCCTATGTGGTGATCACGCCTGACGTGGCCATCCCTCATGCGCGTCCTGAGCAAGGTGTTCGCTCATTATCTATGAGTCTATTGAAATTGGATGAACCGGTGGAATTTGCACCCGATAAACCCGTTAGGTTGATCATTGTTTTGGCTGCGGTAGATAACGATTCACATTTACGGGCATTAATTCAGCTGACTCAATTACTGAATGAACGAGCTAATATTGAAGCGATTTTAGAGACAACGGATCCATCCATACTTATGGATTACGTACATACATATTCTAAGGAGGAAACAGAATGAAGAAAATCATGGTAGTTTGCGGGAATGGATTGGGCAGTAGTTTCATTATGGAGATGAATGTGAAAAAGGCTTTAACACAAATGGGGAAAACGGCTGAGGTAGACCATACGGATCTCACATCCGCTAAATCGGTCCAAGCGGATATATTCCTAGGGGCAGCAGATATTGTCGGCCAACTGGATGATGGAACCCGTACGATTGTTACATTGGAAAATATGATGAGCATTCCTGAAATTACATCCAAATTGGAATCACTTGTCTAACTAAAGCTCGGTAAAAGGGGAATAGACTATGTTGGATATCATTATGAACGATATTTTAGGCACACCTTCTATACTCGTGGGGTTATTCGCTCTGATTGGCTTACTGTTACAGAGAAAGTCCAGTGCGGATGTCGTGTCAGGTACGCTGAAAACGGTTATGGGGTTCATTATCATTGGAGCAGGAGCAGCCGTCCTTACAGGTGCCCTTAACATATTTAGTCAAATGTTCGACGAGGCGTTTCATGTAGAGGGTGTCATTCCGAACAACGAAGCCATTGTAGCGGCTGCGCAAAGTGATTTTGGGACATCGACGGCCCTGATTATGGTGTTCGGTATGATTGTGAATATTTTATTAGCTCGCTTTACTCCATTAAAATATATCTTTTTAACGGGTCACCATACATTATTCATGGCCTGTCTACTAGCTGTCGCTTTGTCGGTTGGCGGAATGAATGGATTCCCGCTTATCCTTACCGGTTCCATTTTATTAGGGCTATGTATGGTCGTGTTTCCTGCCATTCTGCAGCCTTATGTAAGAAAGATTACCGGAAGTGATGATTTTGCCATCGGCCACTTTGGGACGATCGGGTATTTCGTTTCCGCTACGATTGGGAAATGGTTCGGAAACAAGGAAAAGACAACGGAACAAATTAAGGTCCCTAAATCTTTAGGGTTTTTACGAGATACATCCGTTGCTGTATCGCTGACAATGACGATTTTCTTTTTGATTGTCGCCCTGTTTGCTGGACAAGAGTATATTGAATCAACGCTTTCCTCTGGTTCCAACTTCCTTGTATTTTCGTTTATACAAGCCATTACATTTGCAGCTGGGGTATATATCATTCTAGCTGGGGTGCGGATGTTGATTGCTGAGATCGTGCCCGCCTTCAAAGGGATTGCAGATAAAATTGCGCCCAATACGAAGCCTGCACTAGATTGCCCTACGATTTTTCCTTTTGCTCCAAACGCAGTAATTATCGGTTTTTTATTTAGTTTCATCGCGGGAATCTTATCGATGTTCCTGCTGCCGGTATTAGGCTTGAAGGTTATTGTTCCGGGACTTGTCCCACATTTCTTCACAGGAGCTGCCGCCGGTGTCTTTGGAAATGCGACGGGTGGTCGTCGCGGGGCTATGCTGGGATCTTTTGCAAATGGACTCATCATTAGTTTCTTACCAGCCATTTTACTGGTATTATTAGGTGACATAGGATTTGAAGGCACGACATTCGGTGACTCAGATTTCGGTGTGGTAGGTCTATTCATACTAAGTATTTTGAAACTGTTAGGATTTTCTTAATCTACTAGAAAAATAGATAGATTCGCCAACAGCCTACAATCTCACAGATCATGGGCTGTTGGCATTTTTGTTACGAAATTCGCATGGACGGGGTGGAAACATGGGATACAAAGCAATCGTGCTCGATATGGATGGCACGACATTGAATGAAGTGAATACGGTGAACGATACGCTGAAAAACTACTTAATCGAACTTAGGAATAGTGGAATGAAGGTGTTCATTGCAACGGGAAGAACGGTAAAAGAATTAAGAGATGTGCTGCCAGAGGATTTGACCGTCGATGGGATGGTAACGGCCAATGGTATGTCCGCCTTTATTGGAACGGAGAAGATTTTCGAACATGCACTACCTTCCGAACTTGTGGATGACATGATTAATAAAGCGGCAGCGAGAAAGATATTTTACGAAGTCCATCCAAATGATGGCGTTAGAATGGCCTTACAAAAAGATAAAGACTATACGGTCGAACAAATGACGGGGACAAAGCCGGAGACGGTTGATGAAAACGAATGGTTGTCCAGAAAGGTCGCAGTCGAGAAGAAAATCCACTGGGTCGATCAGCTCGACGAATTAAGTGTCGCCAAGATTTATTTTTTCAGTAAAGAAATGAAGGCCATCAAAGACTGGATCACAGATCTCGAAAAGTTCAAGAAGCAAACAGCCTTTACAACGGCATCCTCCACACATCACAATGTGGAAGTGACCGTGGATGGTGTATCCAAAGCAACAGCGGTTCAAGTCTTGCTTGATCACTTTAGTCTCTCTCCGGACGATATTCTGGCCGTAGGAGACGGAGAAAATGACCTTCCTCTATTCAAACTCTCCGGCCACTGTGTAGCCATGAAAAATGCGCTCGAATCGGTAAAGGAACAGGCGGATGAAGTGACGGAGTATTCCTATCGAGAAGATGGCCTGTATCACTTTTTGAAAAAAACATTTCCGATAGCTCAACCAAAGTGAATAATAATAAAGGGCGTACGGATTTTCCGTGCGCCCTTTATTATTATAGAAGGAACGAGAAGGAACGTCCTCGGGAGCAATGGAGGTCATGGAGAAAATATTATACATAGATCAATGAAATGCCCCCATCACTCCTAAGACAACTGCCATCCATCATATGGTATGATTGATAAAAAAGGAAAAGGTGGATTATTTTGAATATTAATGTCGGTGATATACTATTTCAACTCATGATGTTTATCGTACTGTTTGGCATGATTTTTGCCGTTTACTTTTTTGTCCGGACCCTCGTTAGAAAATCTCGCAATTCTAATGCCGTAGAACAAAAACTTGATAAAGTCATCGAGCTGCTTGAAAAGGAAAAAAGAGAGTAAGGTGTGAGCCAACCGTGAATACCATGGATTGAATTGTGGCGCTCTTTATAAATAAGTATCTAATAAAGGAGCTGGTTTCCTTGGAACTAAAAGAAGTGACTTATCAAAAGAAGCATGGGGTCATTAGTATCATTTCAATTGTTTTAGGGATGATTTGTTTTTTTATAGTTTTTATCACGCCTACAAGGATAGCGAACATTGGTAGTTTGATTGGTGATTATCTAACATTTTTCCTTACTGGTTTAGGTATGATCATTTCTATTGTAGGTATCGTAAAGAAAACAGAAAAGAATACGCTCCCGATTATTGGGTTAATTCTGTCATCATCTTTTTTTATTTATTGGGTTATTATTATTATCATGCTGTTCACAGGTCAGATTGAATTTGGGCCATGACCCTAAAAGAGATAGTTCCCGAAACTATCTCTTTTTCTTGTATTCCATCATCTCCAACACAGGTTCGGGTCGAACAGGAGCCTCACTTAGAACAACGTTGTGGTAGAATAATCCATAAATGAACGGTTGAGGTGGTTTTAATCATCCATTTAGCGATAAGGAGAATGTACCTTGGAATTTAAACGACTAGCAAAAAATGACTTAATTAAATGTACGGAAACATTTATTGAAGTATTTAATGATGAGCCTTGGAATGATGAATGGACATGTACAAAGGCTGAAAAATATTTACTGAGTTTTTACCAGACACCTGGATTTTTAGGCATTTTAGCGGTAGAAAACGATGAAATTCTCGGCTTTATTTTTGGTGTAAATAGAGTATGGTGGAGCGGAGATGAGTTTTTTATTAATGAAATGTGTGTGAAAACACAATCTCAAAATAAGGGCATTGGAAGAGCGATGTTAAATCATTTAATAGAAGAGCTTCATAGCAGTAATATAAGGAACATTACACTTCTCACAGATAGAGGGATACCTGCGGAAGAATTTTATAAGAAAAATGGGTTTGAAGAAATAGAAAGAATCATATTCTTGCATAAGAACATCAAATGATAGGTATAGAGGTAGATCCATTTCTACTATTTCGTAAAAGGAGGGCATGTATGGAGAATATAAATGGCAATTCAGAAGAGTACGATGATCCGATTTTATATGATAAGGAAAATGATTCATATAGGCAAGACCTTCCTTATCTATTGAAATGGGCTTCGAAAACCGAAGGCCCCATCATCGATTTAGCTTGTGGGACAGGGCGGGCGACCATTCCTTTAGCGATTAAAGGATATGAACTTATCGGTGTGGATGTCCATAAAGGAATGCTAGACGAAGCAAAAAGGAAGTCGTTGGACCTGAATGTACATATTGAATGGATCGAACAGGATGCTAGAATGCTTACCTTGAATGTAAGAAGTCATTTGATCTTTTCAGTCGGGAATTCCTTTCAGCATTTTCTTACAAACGAAGATCAGGACGGATTCTTATCATCTGTAAATAAACATTTAGAACTTGATGGGCTATTCATCTTTGACACGAGGTTTCCAAGCACAGAAGAATTACTCCAACCTGACACGGAAGAATACTGGAGAACCATTGAAGATAAGGATACGCAAAAAAGGATCGATGTTTATACGAAAAGTACCTATGACTCACTCAGTCAGGTCCAACATTACACAACGATCAGAAAGTATGTAGATCAAAGTGGGGAAATAGTAGATGAACATAGAACGAACATACGGTTACGATACGTGTTTCCTAAAGAAATGGAACGCATTCTATCGAGTAACGGACTGGAAATCGTCCAAATCTTCGAGGATTGGAATGAAACACCTGTGACGAATGATAGTTATGGAATGGTCTATGTTTGTAAGAAAACAAGGGATATAAAGACTTCTTTATGCGTGGGTGTTTCGAACGGAAGTTTAGGATAACGGAGGGGCTTTCCAGTGAAGCATATCTTATTTAATCAAGCAGCATTCGGTGCATTGAGCTATGCATTAAAAAGAGAAAATGTTGAGATCATCACGTTTCCGGATTACTTTGGTGAAGGCCCCATCCATCGTTTATTAACGGAGAAAGGTTTTCTAGATAGGATGAAATGGCTACAGGAAGCCTATCGGTTTGATAAGAAGATGAGTGAACAATATGTGGTCTTGTTTCATGATGCACTTGCATGTGTTCAACAGATTAAAGAAGGCGAGCAAGTGATTGTTTGGACGTGTGAAAATGCGGCGGAACAATTTGGGTTACGCTTAGTAAGCCATCTATTGTCAGGCAAAAAGTGTTCGATTTCCGTGTGTAATACATACTTTCCCATGCTTTATTTCCATGAAGATGAACATACACAATATGATATTCGCCATTCTGGTGATGTTAGCCCTTCGCAGATGAAGCGAATGCTAAAGCTGAATTTACTAGATCCACTTACTGAAGATGAGCTCGTTCTTTTACAGGCAGAGGCGCTTCAATTAATGGAGGGGCATTCAATAGTTCGTACATGGTTTAGGGGAAGGATTATCGAGGATGACGAGTCCAGGGATGATCAAGAGATTATCCGGTATGCAAGTGACATGCAATCCGAATACGGTATCGATAATTTTTACAACGCTGCTCGCTTGATTGGTCATGTTTTAGGATGGAGTGAGCATGACATCAACGATACATGGATTGATTACCGTTTGCGTATGTTGATAAAGAAAGGCGTTTTTGCATATAACGGTCATTTAAGGGAGATGCTTTCCTATCAAATTCGATTGAACACTAGCCAAGATAAATGATATGTCTTTCGTAATAGAAGATGCTGAATAGTTATCATCGCACACCCAACCCTTTATGCACCAATGGGTTGAATGTGCGATGTCCACTTCAAACAGGTAAAGTCTATCATCCTTGAACTTGATTAACAAAAAGCTGTGTGATGTCTTTTGGACGTGTGATGGCCCCTCCGACGACACTTGCATGGGCGCCCAATTCCATGCACCTTTTATACATGTCGGGTGTCATGACATTTCCTTCCGCAATAACGGGGATGTTCACATGCTGGAGAACCTGTTTCAAGAATTCAAAGTCATCATGATAGAGTTTCTCTCCACTTGTTTCTTCCGTGTAGCCATGTAATGTAGTGGAAATACAATCGAATCCGAGTTTTTCCGATTGTATGGCATCCTCTAAAGTAGCGATATCCGCCATGAGTTGAATGCTAGGATTCTTTTCTCTTACATAGTTGACCAGATCGCTTAAAAGAAGATTCTCCGGTCTTGTCCGATGGGTGGCATCCATGGCAATCATCTCGCAGCCACTAGCCAGTAACTCATCGATTTCCTTGCAAGTGGCGGTAATGAACACGGAGCTATCGTCATAGTCGCGTTTAACGATGCCGATAACGGGCAGGTCCACTTCTTTTTTTATCGCGATGATATCCACTTCGGAGTTTGCCCGGATTCCTTTTGCACCGCCTTGTTTAGCGGCCAACGCCATTTTCGACATGATGAATGAGCTATGTAGAGGCTCATTTGGTAGGGCTTGACAAGATACGATTAATCCACCTTTAACTTCGTTTAACATTCTATATTTCCCCCTTTGAAAAATGGATGGACCGCCCCGAATAGGGAGGCATCATTATATAATTGAGCAATTTTTATTTCTGTCTTCAAAAAATCAGTAGGAAGATAAGTGGTGAGCTGCTTTTGGATATGGTTCAGTAAAAAGTCGCCTTGGCGGGAAATGCCGCCTCCTATCAGGATACACTTCGGATCGACTAACAGGATGATTTGCGCCAATCCCCTAGCCACTTCCTTACTCCATGCCTCAATCAAGGCTATGTATGGCTCTTCACCGAGTCTTGCTTTCTCAAAGACTTCCTTCGTGGAGACACCTTTACCAAACTCTTTTTCAATCATTCTATTTAAAGCGGTTGTGGATGCTCTCATTTCATAATTCGTTTTTGTTTCTGGATCGTATAATAGATAGCCAACGGAGTTTGCCTGATGATGGGTTCCATCCATGATTCCGTCATGATAATAGGCCCCGCCGATGCCTGTCCCTAAGGTAATGCAAAACACATCGTTTTCCCCTTGGGCAGCGCCTTGCCAAAGCTCGCCGATCAAAGCGGCATTCACATCATTTTCTACAGAAATGGGGAAAGGGAATGTACGGGATAAATGGGCTTTGAATGCGGTACCTTTATAGTCCCGGATAGTGGGCCCCGCAAAGATGATTTCCCCTTTTTTCCGGTCGACGATCCCGGCAGTGCTGATGCCCACGCCGTTAATGGCCGTCTCATTGGAAACAGCGGAAATGATGGCCTCCACCTGTTTCAGTATAGCCTGGTCGATATTTTCTTTTGTTTTCACTTGTTGATGCCCATGCAGATGTTTCTGATCGTCCAAGAGGGCATATTTAATAAACGTACCGCCGATATCAATCGATAAATAATCAGCCATGGATATCCTCCTACACTTTCGTTTGTTTAATATGTTGAATGAGAAGTGTTTTTGCCTCATCGGCATTCCCCATCAGTAGCGCTTCGACAATATTCCTGTGTTCCTGGATGAGGCCTTTGAATTCTTCTAGGGAGAGATGGATATGTTGCACTTGGAAAAAATAACTGGTGATCATATTCGTCATTTGTATAAATAAATCATTATTCGTGGCTTGCAGAAGCTGCTTATGAAATAGGGTATCCGCTTCTTTGAATTCCTCTTGGGTCGTTGCCTTTTCGCTTTCTTCGACCACTTCCTTCAACATGTCCAAATCATCCATACTCTGATTTTTTACAATTTCATCAATGGCACTTGATTCAAATAGAATTCTCAAACCCAATATATCCCGGATATTCCCGCTGTTTATTTGCCATAAAAAGAAGAAGTTATCCAAAAGGTTTTCTATATTGGATTCATTGAGAAAAGCGCCCTGGCCCTGTCTGATGCGTATGACATCCGTATTTTCAAGGTAGCTCAACGCTTCCCTCACTACGGACCTGCTTACGCCAAACATTTCCGTGAACTTGCGCTCCGTTGGGAGTTGATCGCCCGCTTTTAAGTTTTGCGAAATGATATAGTTTTTAATTTCTTGAATGACCGTTTTCTTAAGTGGCTTTTTTTCTTCCATTTTAATGGGTTCCATTTGCTTCCTCCAAAGTAGTAATAAAACGAAAAATGGGTTGGAAATGTTCCTTTAGGACTTTTTGAGCCACTGGCAAATCTTTAATTTTTATAGCATCGATGATGTCTGCATGCTGTTTGAATGAATCAATCAGTGTGTCCTCTTTCTCGATAAAATCCATTCTAACCAGGGAAAAGTACTCACTGATCACTTCACTGAACTTGAAATAGGCTTCATTTTCCGTTGATTTAATTAAGGCTTGATGAAATAAACGGTCGAATTGTTTCGTGTCTTGTTTTTGGATGATCGTCTGATAATACGATTCATTTATGCTGATGAGATGATCAATATCGACATCCACTTGTTTCTCGATGATCAATCGCAATGCCCCTAATTCGATGACTTCCCGGATTTCCATCAATTCTTTCATTTTTACACCGTGCGTGTCGTAATAATGTTTAAGTATCGTATTGATTGAATCGAGTGTAGGCTCAGCTATATAGACACCGCCACCGGGCTTCACGTTCAAGATCCCTACGGTTTGGAGCGAGATTAACGCTTCGCGTATAACCGTCCTACTTACTTGCAACTGTTCGACCAGTTCTTTTTCTGTTAAAAACTTATCATTCGGTTTCAGATTATTTTCTAAGATATGGCTCTTAATTCTTTCAATCGCGATTGTGACCAATGAGGTCTTATGAATTGTCATGACGCCACCCCTTTATGTATGTCTACCATATTATAGAAATGAAGGAAAGGGATTACTGAAATTTGTTGACATTTTTATGAAAGGCTTTTATGATAAATTTGTAAATAAAAATTGGTCTGACAATATTATATCTTTGTTATCTGAATTTTTCAAACTAATTAGGGGGTTAAGATATGAAGGGGTTATTTTCAGCACTACTGATACCATTTGATGAAAATGGGAAGATTATCGAACAAGGCTTGCGTGAGATCGTTAGACAAAATATTGATGTTCAGAAAGTGGACGGTCTATATGTGAATGGTAGCTCAGGTGAAAACTTCATGCTATCTACCGATCAAAAAAAGCGAATTTTCAAAATTGTCAGTGAAGAGAGTAAAGGGGAGGTCAAGCTAATCGCCCAGGTAGGATCGATCAATCTGGACGAAGCCGTTGAACTGGGTCAATTTGCAACAGAGCTTGGCTACGACAGTCTATCAGCCGTCACGCCGTTTTACTATAAGTTCAATTTTGAAGAGATCAAGCATTACTATGAAACGATCATTGATAATACAGGCAATAATATGATCATTTACGCCATTCCATTCTTAACGGGTGTATCGATGAACATGGATCAATTTGAGGAACTCTTTCAAAATGACAAAATCATCGGCGTGAAATATACGGATGGAGACTTCTACTTATTGGAGCGACTTCGTAAGAGATTCCCAGATAAACTGATTTATTCTGGATTCGATGAAATGCTTATCTATGGAGCCATTTCAGGAGTGGATGGGGCAATCGGAAGTACATATAATATCAATGGAAAGCGATCTAGACAGATTTTGGAGTTGGCGCAAAGTGGCAAGGTAGCGGAGGCGTATGAGATTCAGCACGTCACCAATGACCTTATTGAAAGAGTGCTAGATTTGGGATTATATCAAACGTTGAAAGAAGTACTGAATGTAAAAGGCATCCAAGCAGGTACGGTCAAAAAACCGATGGCTCCATTTGATTCAAGCAAAAGGGAAGAAGTGGAACAACTCGTAAAAGATTTTAACTTATAAGATAGCTCATAGATAGAATGTGTTGGACACTTAACTATCTGATTTTTCTGTAATCAAGATGTACCGCAAGGGCCGTGCCACTCTTTTTTAAAAGAAGAGGGGGCAGGCGCTTTTGTTACCTTTTAGGGAAGCTCTATAAAATGATTTTATGATGAGGGGTGTATTATATGGAGAAGATTAGTTTTGGCGTGGCTAACTGGGCTGTCATGGTGGTCTATCTACTAGCGATGCTAGCAGTGGGGCTTTATTTTACAAAGAAATCTGGTAAGAATACTGATGCGTTCTTTACCGCAGGTGGTAAGATTCCTGCTTGGGCCGCGGGTTTCAGTATCTATGCTACAACGTTAAGTGCGATTACGTATATGTCGACACCAGAACAGGCATTTTTATCTGATTGGACTTATGCAGCAGGTAATCTATCAATACTGGCCATCATACCTGTGTTGATCTATTTTTATATTCCTTTCTTTAGGAAGCTGAATGTCACGACGGCCTATGAATATTTAGAGGAACGCTTCGGTGTATCTCTTCGCGTGATAGGAAGTTTACTCTTTACACTTTTCCACATTGGCCGTATAGCGATTGTCGTCTACTTGCCAACGCTTGCGATTACACTCGTTTCCGATATAAATCCCTTTATCATAGCTCTTGCGGTTGGAGGTTTATGTATTGTTTATACGTTCCTCGGGGGGATTGAAGGGGTCATTTGGAGCGATGTGATTCAAGGGATCATCCTTCTAGGCGGTGCCATTTTACTTGTCGTCCTGGGAATCTTCTCTATCGATGGCGGGCTCTCGACAGTTATCGATGATGCGGTCAACAACAAGAAAGTGGTAACGGCAGACAGTTTCAAGTTCAGTGCCGTCACGGCAGCCATTCCGATTATCTTCTTAGGCTCCATCTTTAATAATCTACATCAATATACAGCCAGTCAAGACGTCGTACAACGTTATCAAACGACTAGTTCAATCAAAGAGACAAATAAGTCTTTGTGGACCAATGGAATCTTGGCTCTTATCACGATCCCTGTCTTTTTTGGATTTGGTACCGTCCTTTATAGTTACTATACGAATGTTGAAGCCCTTCCAGAAGGATTTAATACTTCAGCCATCGTGCCGTATTTCATCGTTTCAAGTTTACCAGCGGGGGTAGCGGGTTTACTGATCGCCGCCATATTTGCCGCTTGCCAATCTACAATCTCCTCTAGTTTAAATAGTATTTCCGCTTGTGTAACCGTCGATTTTAAACAAAGATTTTTAGGTGCAAATGAAAAAAGTGATGTATTATTGGCGAGGATTGTCATTATCGCGTCCGGTGTACTGGGTATGGCAGCCGCTTTATATCTCATTTCAAGCAATCAAGCTGAAACATGGAACTTGTTCTTGGCTATCACAGGATTATTCGGTGTTCCGATTGCCGGTATCTTTGCTCTTGGGATATTCACGAAACGTGCCAATACACCTGGAGTATTGATCGGTCTATTCTTAAGTGCGATTACCTCCTATTTCGTGCAACAAACAGACCTGACACCCTTCGTCGTTAGTATCGTCTCGTTCATTACTTCCTTTGGATTTGGTTATGTTGTAAGTTTGCTATTCCCGAAATTCAACAAAAACACCACAGGGTTGACCATTTATACGAAAAACGAAGAATATGTGAAGCCTAATCTACATCCAGAACCGCAATCTAAGTCTAAAGCAGTGTAAGAAAGTCTAATATAAGGATAGCCAGTCATGTTGATGATTGGCTATTTACTACATTTCCATTTACCCAAAGCATGACGAAAATAAATAAAGGGTTTTTAACCTTGGATAGTGAACATAAATACATGGATAAGAGAAGGGGATTTTGTGAATAAAATGAAATGCATGATCCTTAATAATATAACGATTTACAGTGAAAGAAAAAGGATTGAATGTGGGTTTTTAATGGCGAAGGATGGGAAAATCGTTGCCTTTGGTTCTATGGATGATATTAATGACTTAGAGTTTAAGGGTGAGGTCATTGATTTTCATGCCCTGCCGGATTATAAGGTGATACCGGGAATGATCGATATTCATATTCATGGCGTAAATGGCGCCGATACCATGGACGCAACGCAGGAAGCGTTAAAGCGTATGGCTGCAGCTCTTCCGATGGAAGGGACGACGAGTTTTTTAGCTACCACCATGACACAGGAACCCGAAGCCATCGAGAACGCGTTAATGAATGCCGGTCAGTACATCGATGACCATCAGCCACCGGGAATGGCCGAAATCGTTGGCATTCATTTAGAAGGGCCCTTCGTCAATCCAAAGATGGCAGGGGCGCAGCCAGCGCAATATATGATCGATCCAGATTTACACATCTTTAAAAAGTGGAATGAGTTATCGAATGATCATGTCAAAGTCGTTACGCTTGCACCGGAACAGCCAGGTGGAAGCGAATTAATCCGTTATTTAAAGGAACATGGAATTGTGGCTTCCATTGGCCATTCAGATGCGACATATGATGAAGTGGATCAAGCGATTTCGGATGGTGCAACGCAAGTCACGCATCTGTTTAATCAAATGAAAGGCCTACATCACCGTGAACCGGGAGTTGCCGGAGCTGCCCTTTTGCGTGATGAATTGAAAGCGGAAATGATTATGGATGGCATTCATGTCCGTCCAGAAATCATCAAGCTTGCCTATAAACAAAAGTCAAAAGAAGGGCTCCTATTAATTACTGATTCCATGCGGGCGAAGTGCCTGAAAAACGGAACCTACGATTTAGGGGGCCAAGACGTGACGGTGAAAGATGGGAAGGCGGTTCTTGCGGACGGAACACTGGCAGGAAGTATCCTGAAAATGGGGCAAGCGGTTAAGAACCTCTTATCCTATACAAATTGTCCGCTTGAAGATGCCATTGAAATGGCTGCCCTGAACCCAGCCAAACAGCTTCAACTGGATGATAGAAAAGGAAGCATCAAAGTAGGGAAAGATGCGGACTTAGTCATTTTGAACGAGGAAAATGAAGTGGTCATGACCATCTGTAGAGGAGAAATGGCATATAGCATAATGGAGGTTGAATAATATGGAAATCATTGAAGCTCAAAACTACGATGAAATGAGCCAGAAAGCAGCACACCTTATTCTGGACAAGGTAAAACGGACACCTTCTCTTGTATTGGGCCTTGCGACTGGAGGAACGCCGGTCGGGACGTATCAACACTTAGTGAAGGATTATCAGGAAAATCAGACCTCCTATCGCCATGTTCATACTGTGAACCTGGACGAATATGTAGGAGTGGAAAAAGATCATCCCACTAGTTACCATACATATATGAAGGACCATCTCTTTAACCATATCGATATCCCGATCCAACAAACTCATTTGCCGGATACCATGGCACCAGACTTACAAGCAGAATGTCAAAGGTATGAAGAGCTCATTGAAAACCTTGGTGGAATAGACCTTCAGCTATTGGGGATTGGGGTGAATGGCCATATTGGATTCAATGAGCCAGGTACACCTTTTGCCTCCACCACGAATGTAGTGGAGCTTACAGCCTCCACAAGAGAAAAAAATGCCTGCTATTTTGATAATCCCTTCGACGTACCAAAACACGCGGTGACGATGGGAGTCTCGACGATCATGAAGAGTAAACAAATCGTACTCCTCGTGTCCGGAAAGCAAAAGGCCCATATTTTATACAAACTACTATCTGAACCAACCAATGAGCAAGTCCCAGCTTCCATCCTAAAACACCATAAAAATGTATTGATTATTGCCGATCGTGAAGCGTTGGCGGAACTCAAGCAGAACTGTTAACGGGGTTGCAATGATCTTGGCGAGTCGTATGATAAGGTTAACCTGTTTTTATTGGTTAACCTTTTTTTGTTGAAGATTCTTTTTATCAGCATGGGGTTCAGAGTATTAGAAGACAAACAAGAAGTTGAGGGGAGGCGTGTTTTTGAACAAGAAAAGAAGAGCCGTACTGTTTCTTTTGTTAGCCTTTTCTATTGGGCTTGTCCTGTATGGACTATCCGGGCAAGCCACTCAGGAAAACAACAAATTGTATGTGTCTTCCGCTGGGGATGACAAAAACGTCGGAAGTAAGAAAGAACCTTTAAGAACCATACAGAAAGCCGTCGATTTAGCAAAACCGGGTACAACTGTCCATGTTCGAAAAGGAGTCTACAATGAACAAGTCGTCATACGGAAATCAGGCAAAGAAAATGCCCCTATCACCATTAAGGCCTACCCAAAAGAAAAGGCGATCATCGATGGGAGGGGCCTAGAGGTTTCATGGGATGACCAGGGTTTAGTATCGATACATAATCAAAGCTACGTTACCATCGATGGATTGGACATCCAACATTACAAAACCGAACAAGAAGAGTTAGTGCCAATTGGAATATCTGTTAGCGGAAGCGGAAAGGGTATCCGTATTTTGCGTAATCATGTTCATCATATTGAAACACTGCATGAAAACGGGAATGCCCATGGGATTGCTGTTTATGGCACCGAAGCACCGCAAGCGATTGAAGATATCATCCTTTCAGGCAATACACTAGAAGAGATGAAACTGGGTGCCAGTGAAACGTTGGTGCTGAATGGTAATATATCAAACTTCCAGGTTACAAATAACATCGTCAGGAGAAATGACAATATCGGAATCGATGTTATTGGGTTTGAAGGCGTGTCTCCTGTAGAAAAATTCGATCAGGCAAGGAACGGCATCATCCGTAACAACACAGTCTATGAAATATCCAGTTACGGAAATCCAGCCTACGGAAACCAATATGCGGCTGGCGGAATCTATGTCGACGGTGGTAAAGATATCGTTATCGAGAAGAATAGGGTTTATAAAAACGATATAGGAATCGAAGCGGCTAGCGAGCATGAGGGCAAAGTTACTAATTCCATCACCATACAAAACAATTCGATTTATGAAAATAGAAGTGCAGGTATCGCAATAGGCGGGTATGACAGGAAAAGAGGAAGCACCATAAACAGTACAATTACCGGCAACGTCCTGTATAAAAATGATACGGAATTTCAAGAGGGCGGACAGGTATTGCTTCAATATCATACAAACCATAATAGAATCGAAAACAACATCATGGTCGCGGGTGATTCCAATCTCCTTATCAGTAACCCTTTCAAGCAAAACAAAGGGAACATACTAGATAACAATGTCTACTACCTGCATGGGGGAGAGAAAGAAACGCGTTGGATATGGAAAACGGAAGATATCATGGGGTTCTCTGCCTTTAAAAAGAGAAGTCTTCAAGACACGAATAGTACGTTTCAGAAGCCGAAGTTCATGAATGAAAGTAAACGTGATTTCCGGCTCAAGTCCAAATAAATTCGGTTAACGGTATAATAGCATCATTTTGGCTTTTCCATATTTTTGTTATATTTAATGTGATAGATTGGCAGGAAATATAGTCAGAGGGAGGAAGGGAATATGAATAATAGAAGGAATTTGCTTTTTTTCTTAGCGTGCATGGGTGCAGTGGTTCTATTCATTACAAGTGTTCAACAGCCAAGTGAAGCGAACGCTGCCAAGGACAACCTGAATCTTAAGAAGCTGGAAGTCGATGAATTCTTTACGAACCATGACGGAACATTCATATTACGTGATCTGAAAAAAGAAAAGACATTCGTCTATAACCAGGAACGTGCGAATCAACGATTTGCACCGCAATCGACTTTTAAAGTGCCAAATTCTTTGATTGGGTTGCAAGTTGGAGCTGTAGAAGATGAATATGACATTAAGTATTGGGATGGTGTTGAGCGGGAGATTGAGGCCTGGAACCAAGATCATACGCTTGGGTCTGCGATGAGAAACTCTGTCGTTTGGTATTATCAAGCGATGGCTCGTGACATTGGAGAGAAGCAAATGGAGGAATGGGTTCGTACCATATCTTATGGCAACCAAGATATTAGTGGAGGCATCGACCAGTTCTGGTTAAGCAGTTCACTCGAAATTTCACCAATAGAACAAGTAGACTTTATGGAGAAACTATATAAAGAGAACCTTCCCTTTGATAAGGATGTCATGAAAACCGTGAAACGCATGATGATCCAGAAGGAAGGGGATGACTTTACCCTTTACGGGAAAACAGGGCAAGGGTCAGGTATAGGCTGGTATGTCGGTTTTATCAAAACAGACAACCGGGCATATAGTTTTGCTACGAATATTGCCGGAACAAGCACGGACGCTAAAGCCATCACAATGGACATATTAAAGAAGTACAACGTAATGACAGCTGAATGAAACCAAGAATTAGAGGATAGGATGTTGAAATAAAGGCATGCATCCTCTTTTTCATACGAAAAACATGTCCGATGTTAAAATAAGCTTCGCATTAGGGCACTGATCCAAGAAGGATTGACACTCTTTTTTAATGGATTGTTGATTAAAGACTTCCAACTATACTTACAAATACATGATTTGTGCTTCTAACAATCTCTTACATTTAAAATCAAATCATTGTTATATAATCGAAAAAATTATTCATTTATTTTTCTTCTATTTTAATTTTAAGTAGAAATACAACTTTATAATCACTTATCATTTTCTTCCTCAAGGATGTATTAAAGTAGGATCTATCCTTTCATAACAAAGTAACCTTAATGAACGAACAGGTTTGTAAGTTCATTAAGGATTAAAAAATCTTATTTTCTTTATAAAATTAGCCCTTCACCGAACAGTAATTAGTTAGTTCACTTTTATTACGTCTATTCTTCATTCGCTTCGTTCACGATTTGCTTTAAGTAACCTTCTGGAATGGACTGCGTCAAACGGAAATGCTGTGTAAACGACTGATTCTTTGTTGTGGTGATTTCCATGAGCAGTTCATCGTCTGAGCTAAGTTTATACGGCTCCTCAATTTGAACATCGACGGATTGTCCTTTTTTAAGAACTAAGGGGAACTCAATTTCGTCAAAGGAAATCAGTGCTTCGCTGTCATGGTGACCAATTGATTCAATCGTTATATCTTCAGGTGCTGTAAATGTATAGAGGAGTGCATCCCCTTGCTTTGTTACCTCAGCGGCCTCATCTTTCAATAAAATCGCGAGTATGGTTTGAATTGGTGAATAGTCTTTAAAGGATATGTCAACGGATACGGCACGTCCTTCAAGAGATAAGAAATACGCGAGTTGATCGTCTGTCAGGTCGACAATATCTTCCCGCAGCTCATAGCCATCTTGTGTTGCAAGTACTTGTGTATTGTTCTCCCTATTCCCTTTACCGTTCGAACTATCCGGATAAAAACCTTTTGTATCGTGTGCAATCTCCATTACATACGTACTATCATCTTGCTCCACTATATAGGAGACTGCTAGAGTTTTAGCAGCTTCGTCAAATTGAACTGACGTTACAACTGGCTCTTCTAAATGCGCTTTAGACCATGCGAAATACGTTCCTATCGCTATAATCACCACTAAAATTATAATCCATTTCTTCACCGATTTTCCTCCCAATCACTTCGTTTTCAATCTATGCCCAGTATTGTGCGTCCACTGTATAGGCATAACTACTATTCTATAATAAATATCAAAAGAAGAAACCCAAAATTCAGTCGCGACTCTTGATTAAATTTCCTGATCATTCAACAACTACACCTGTTCTAGCAGATATAGATATAACGGAGTTGTTTGATGAATTTTTGAATCATCGTGGATTGGAGAATGTAATGCAAATTAAATTATTTCGTTATTTATTATTGAGCTTACTTTCACTCTTATTCTTAACAGGTTGTCCAGGCCCATCTGACTATGATATGGACCTACCTGGAGGATATTCTGTTATAAAAACATCAGCCGACGAAGTCAAGATTGCACCAAAAGTTAGTGAAGGTAGTTGGGGAACCGGCGTCATTCCTGCGAAAGTTACCGAAGTTGCTTGGGATGATAAATATATTATCGCAAAGCAGCTCGGTTTGAAAAATGACGACAACGGCTATCAAACTCCTGATGAAAAGAACGTGAGCTTTTGGATACTGGAAGTGACTACAGACGAAGTGACTGGACCTTTAGATGGTAAAAGTTTCACAGAGAAAAAAGCTGAATTTGGAATATCTAATGATATTGTGCTACAAGAAATAGATGACATTAGGGGGGATGGATAGGCGTTGCCTCTTAAAGAAGCTTTTCCGTGTTCCTTCATTTGTTCTGACAATTTTTTCAGTGAATATGATCTGAAAACGAATGACTGAAACCAGGTAGGGAAGAATATCAGCGAGTCTGATTACTTTTTTTAAATGGAGGTATGAACATGAACAATCGTTTTGATGATAAAGTCGTGTTGATTACAGGAGCCGGATCTGGACTGGGACAGGCTTCTGCCCTGCAAGTGGCCAAAGAAGGGGCGAAACTTTCCTTGGTGGATGTGAAAAGTGATTCTTTGGAAACCACGGAAAAATTGATTCGCGAAGCGGTGCCCAAGGCGGAAGTGCACTTGATTACGGCGGACGTTTCAAAGGAAGGTGATGTGAAGAAGTATGTGGATGAAACGGTGGATCGATTCGGCCGCATCGACAGTTTCTTCAATAACGCCGGGATCGAAGGAAAACAGAACCTGACGGAGGATTATGGAATCGATGAGTTCCGCAGAGTGGTGGGTGTGAACCTGAACGGGGTTTTCTTCGGGATGAAGTATGTACTGGAAATCATGAAAAAGCAGAAATTCGGCACAATTGTCAATACGGCATCTGTCGGTGGAATCCGCGGCGTGGGGAACCAATCAGGCTATGCGGCAAGTAAGCATGGTGTCGTCGGACTGACGCGAAACTCCGGAATCGAGTATGGCCAATACGGCATCAGCATCAAGGCGATTGCCCCGGGTGCGATCATGACGCCGATGGTCGAAGCTTCCTTGAAACAGATGGGTGGCGAGAATTGGGAGGCAGCCGGTAAGGAATTCGTCAGCGTCAACCCGATGAAACGCTTTGGAAAACCGGAAGAGGTCGGGTACTTGGTCGCTTTCCTGCTTTCCGAACAAGCAACCTTCATCAATGCCGCCGTCATCCCAATCGACGGTGGACAGTCGTATAAATATTAAGTAGTAAAAACTGATCTTTTCGCTTAAGCGAAAGGGTCTTTTTTATAGAATTGCTTTCCTTCTATTAATAAGGTATGAATTATTAAAGGGCGATTTCAAATGGGGGACGGGCATGGATACGACAATCCTGTATTATAAAAGATATGAAGGAGAAGCAAAGCCTATTGATTATGTTAATTGGGCTTATCAAAAATTAACGGATGATTCTTCGGTGAACTCATTAAAAATCCTAGCATCCTTTAGAGAACCTCTTAACCAATTCGAGGTAGAAGATTATTTTCAAAGGGTTATAAAAGAATGGGAAATGCCAGTGCCTACGCATGAAGAGTGTGCCAAAGCCTACTTATATCACTTATTAAGACAAATCTTAGGGGAAGATAAACATGTCGCCCATATAGCTTACGAAGTGTATGAAGTGGTTCGCGAACACTTTAATGAGCTGAATGTATGGTATGACATAAGTGAAATGATAGACGAATTTCAGTGTGGGGAAAATAGACTAAGAGAGAACCTAACGTGGGAGCAGTTTCTTTCCATGATCAAGCTTGAAGCAGAGAAACAATTAGAAAATGAATTCTTCCTCCAGTAAAGGGCTATAGACTTACCGAAAGACCATTTTTTGTAGGAAGGATTTCCTTTGTTGGAGGAAACGTAATAAACTTTTTCAATTCTTCCGTCCGAGTGGCATATACATATAAGCGATCTTGTAATGAGAAGGAGGATTGCTTTGGACGGAGTAACGTTATATGATATCTTCTTCATCGTGGCGACAGAAATCATCTTGCTTGCGACAGTGGTGCTTACCTTACTTTGGGTCATCCGGGCACGGAAGGAAAAGGTTCATTTTCTACTTGCATTTATCATTATTGCTTTTCAGCTTGTATGGAATGTCGCATCCAACTATTTCATGATGACCGCGATTTTGATTCCAGGTGTATCGGTGGTTCTGATGCTGACCTGGAGGCTTTTCATCCGGGATGAATACATGAAAAGCCGGTTGTTCAGTGCTGCGCTTCTGCTACAGGGGATCTGGTTTGTTTTGTATATCGTCGTACTGATCGAAAACTGGTTAGGTTTTTAGTCATCGGAAGGCCCTTACATGGTGAGGGTCTTTTCTTTAAGGCTTCTTTAGACTGACGGTCGAATTAATGCGTGTATCGGTCGAATTATTGGCGTTGATGGTTGAATTATCAGCTTGTATGGTCGAATTAATCCTATCCGTGGTTGAATTATATCGATTTCAGCTCTGTTTAAGAATCGATTTTACGTGAATTGTGCGCTATACTGAATGAAACTCGTCTTAAAGGAGATTGACCAGCCCGTGTTTAATAGATTAACGAAGAAAACAAAGGTAGCTCTAGTAGCTTCCATCTTATATGTGATTGTACCGACGGATCTCATTCCGGATTTTATAGTAGGTTTCGGACAGGTTGATGACGCAGCTGTACTGCTCTACCTAGGCAAGTGTTTATACACAGATTTGTTTACCAAGAAATCTCGTCCTGACGTCATAAAAGGATAGTAGATTAATAGGTAAACAGTTACTTAATCGTTTTCATAAAAAAAAGCCATGCTCCCAGCCGTTAGGCTGAAAGGCATGGCTTTTTCCTTTTACTTTTGAGCGTTAATCCAAAGCTTACCTGTTGCTCGTTGTGTTGTAACATTACCATAGCTATCTTGGGCTTTTACCTCAACGACGGCACCTGGTGCTTTTACATTCGTTGTGGCTGTGTAGTAGCCGACATAATGTCCTGATGATGTTTCTTTCATTGGTAATTCCGTTGCATTGGCAACGCCTCCTGCATTTGTCAAAGGCATCAAGATGGAGAAATCTGCGGTTAGGCCTGGTTCACTGTCAAATTCGATTTTGACGGATTCCCCATTTTTTAAGACCTTATCCTGATTTGGCACTAAACCAGAGATTTCTGGAGCTGTGAATTTCACATCGATGGAGATGGTTTTAGTGACTGAATTGCCTGCCTTATCTAGAGCGACTACTTTGATTTTATTGATTCCTTCGTCAAGTAGAAGGCGATAAGAGAAGGTGTTATCTTTCACTTCGGCCTTCTTCCCGTTCACTTTAACTGAATCCAGGTTTTCATCCGAGATGGTACCCTTCACGGTTACCGTTTCGCGGTTTACTTTGCTGCCATCAGTTGGTGAAGTAATGGCGAGTGTTGGCTTTTTCGTATCCAATATCACCGTTACAGGAGCGGATGCCTCAGTTGTGCCTTGGCTAGTCCGCGCTTTTGCAGTCAATGTGTTTTCCCCGTTGTTTAATGTGACAGGAACGGAGAATGTTCCTTCATTCGTAGAATCTGTCGTTGCTACTTTTTCCCCTTTGTTGAAAATATCCACTTTCGTTGTCGGTGCGGATGTACCTTCAACGGTTACTTCTTTTTGATTCGAATAAGAACCGTCTTTAGGAGAGGTGATGACAGGTTCTTTTACTTCGTAATCGACAGTTGCCCGAATCATGTAATTTCCTTCTTCAGTTGGGGCTGGTGACCAAGCACCGCTTACACCCTGCCAGCTTCGTCCTGCATTCGGTCCATCTTCATCTGTAGCTAGACCTGGTGCATTCGGATTGGCTTTTGTTTGGGTATAAACCATAAAGAAATCGCCTTCAACCATGATTCCATGTTCGCTAAGATCAACATGTGTCCATTGACCGTTACGTAAGGCTGTTTCGGTGAAAGGACCTGCGATTTTCTTGCCAGGTGATCCGTCTGTTCCTGAAGCATCATATACGGAAACTTGGAACTCAGTCCCACCTGGGGTAGGCCATGTTGTATCCCAGAAGCGTAAAAGAGCGCCGGTTACATTGGCCGTTTTATTCCCTGAAGCCAAGGACATTTTTACAGCCCAGCTGTTGCCTGCCGCATTATAGGCACGAGCGTTTTCAGCTGTTCCATCATCATACTTGATTTCATCTGGGTACCCGATGAACGGTTTTAGTTCGATGTTTTTCGTGCTAGTTTCTTCAGAAATCGTCACGGATGCTTCATTGCCGTAATAAGAAGGAGCCATGACTTTTAATGTGTAATTTCCTTCATAAGCAGTTAGTGAGTATTCACCGTCTGCATTTGTTGTTACGGGCTGAATGGCTGCATCCTCTAGAAGGTAAACGGTAGCACCAGAGACGGGTTCACCAGTAACCTTGTTGGTGATGGTACCATTGATTGTTCCTTTAGGGATTTCTTGAAGAGTAAAGTTAGCTGTTGATGTTGCATCTTGTTCGATGTTGACTGGCGCTGTTTGTGAACGATACCCATATGTTTCTGCTTGCATGGTATATGAGCCTGTTGCATGTGTAAGTTGGTATGAACCATCTTGTGGGTTTGTATATACAGAACGTCCTGTTTCTAAAACACTTACCTGTGCCTGTAATGGAAGAAGCACTGGTGCAGGTTGTTCTTTTTCAGCTTCTTTTTGTTCTTTTTCCAAAACTGGCTTGATTTTATCAGGATTCACTTGCGGTTTAGCCGATACCGAAGAATCAGACTTATTGACGCCTAATCCTGCTTTTGCTTTTGTCGTTGGTAGAATCGAAGTATTGGCCAATTTAACATCATCGATATACCAGCCCGGTTTTTGGACGGAACTATCTGATGTGACATTAAAGGCGATGTAGATCCGTTCTCCAGCATATTCGCTTAGGTTTACTTCACCATCGATCCAAGTATTTGACTTATCATTGAAACGGGCAGCTTGGACCCAGTTTGTTTCGTCTGTGGAAATAAATACATGACCGTAATCATAGTTCCTTTCCAGTTCATACCAGTGCTTGAATTGTAAATAGCTTGTGCCTTCTGGTACATCGACCGGAGGCATGGCTAGGCTCATATTGGCGCTATTTGCATAGTTTCCAGCCAGGTTTGTAGCATAGACCTTCTGACCGGATGCTGCTGATCCAGGTCCGCTTGTCGGAATGCCCCATTCCCAGTTATTGTTTGTGCCATAAGAATTCCATCCAGTTGGATTTTCTTCAAAATCCTCTGTATAGCCCACGCTGATTCCAGGCAATAGCTCAGTGGAATAAGCATCGGAAGTAGTGACGGATCCACCAAAATCGGTTGCAATCCATTTATAAGTGACTGTATTTCCAGTCAGATCAGAACCTGGAATCGTGGCTTCGTACGTTCCAGACTTATAATCACCATTCTTTCTCTCTGCCTTGACTTCAGCCCAGCTTCCGTCCGCTTTTTTGTAGCTGAGTTTAACGGCAGTGACACTTACATTATCTGATACTTCAGCTTGAAGCTTTAGGTTCATTTTTTTATACGAATTTTCTGGTGCTTCATGGGAAATGACTGCTGCTTCTGTGTCATCACCAGACTTGGTTACTTGACCTTCGATTTTACCCAGTCCGCTTACAACGGAAGAGACCGCGTCAAATGCGTTTACTAGGCCATAACCATATGCATGATTAGGCGTTGTCGGGTAATTGCTGTCTGTCAAAGGTGTCGCCGTTGTCAGTAGAATTTCCTCAAGTTGGTCAACGGTTAAGCTGGCATTTACCTGTCTTAATAGAGCAGCGACTGCTGTGACATGAGGGCCAGCCATCGATGTTCCATTCCAGCCACCTTCATAGCCACCACCAGGAACAGCAGACCGGATGTTAACACCAGGCGCGGAAATATCCGGTTTGATTTCTCCGTATGGAGATGGACCCCGTAAAGAGAAATTTCCGACTACGTTGTTAATGTCTGTTGCGCCAGTGGCAAAAGACTCTGGATAGTTGGCTGGGTTAGCTACTGAACCAGCTCCGCCGGGATTCGTTAATGTCGTATTTCCAGCAGAAAATTCAGGGAAGATTTCAGCTGCTTTCCAAGCTTGTACCATTGGACGGTACCACTCGTCAAGGCCAGCTCCGCCTCCCCAAGAGTTATTGACAACATCCGGTGCTTTCTCAGGATGAGGATTACCTGCCGCATCTTTTGGGGCGATTATCCATTCACCGGCTTCCAATAAATCAATATCTGAACCTCCATTTGCAGAAAACGCCTTAACTGCGATGAATTTAGCGCCTGGAGCCACTCCGATTTGATTGGCACCATTTGGCTCAGAGCCTACCATTGTACCGATTGTGTGAGTTCCATGATCTAAATCATCATATGGTGAAGCTTGTCCGCTCACCGCATCAAACCAGTTGTATTCATTGTTTGCGACATCTGGGTTGGCAGGGTTATATCCGCGGTACTTGGTTTTTAATGACGGATGGTTCCATTGGACGCCTGTATCGATAGAAGCAATAACGGTTCCTGCTCCATCAATGCCCATATCCCATACAGCCGGAGCCCCGATTTTTTCGATATTCCACTCAATGGAAGATGTGTCTGCTTTGGTTTTACTTGATTTTGGGATTGTAACAGCTTTAGAAGCGACGGTCTTGCTTGCCGGTTTAATAAGCTGTCTTGTTTCATTCGGCATGATTTTATCTACTTCCGGAAGAATGGCGATTTGCTCCATTACTTCCTTCGTGGCTGTCACGGCAATCGCATTAACGATATAAAAAGATTGAATATCCTTTGCATTGCCGGCTTTTTCTTGCTTTTCTAAGTAGTTCTTGATATCGACTTGTGTTTCAAGAGCAGTAGCGCGAAGCTCCGAGACCACACTCGAACGTTTAAGTAACTTTGCATTATTTGCAGATAGTTTTTGTGATTTTGCTGTTTTGGCAGCTTTTGAGGATACGTCCTTGGTGTCTACTTGTTTTTTGAGTTTAACGAGAAAGGTTACCTTTTCATCTTTTTCAAACTGTTTTAAGACCTTAGAGGCCACTTTCTTTTGATTCTTTCCCGCTAATTCATCTTTAGCAGAGGTGTGGAGTTTGTTTGTAGATGCAGCGATGGAGTTCGTTGGAATGATCAGTGATCCAATAAGCATGATGACAAATGCTATCGCTAACCACTTCGTCCTTCGTTTCTTTCGCAAGTTAATTCCCCCTTATTCTATTTTCAAAGAGCAGCACCTTTGGCCAATCTAACAGGTACATTACACCTCCATTCTTTTTAGTTGGCCAGTATGTAGAACACAGATGTTCCCATAATGATAGCAAACAGATGAATGAGAAAAATGTCGGATTATAGGGCGATAAACTCGAATCAGCCAAAATGAATAGTTTGTAGGAACACCGATTCTGGAAAAATAAGGATTAATACCTTCTCCTTTTCACGTAATGGTGGTAAATTATAGAAAAAACATGCTAATTTACGAGTGTCTAAAGAACTTTGCTTGTATGGGATATTGAAAAATGGTAAAAAAATACTGTTTAGTGCAGGTGGAGAGAAGGGTTTCAAGGAAAAACTCCCCATCATAAAAAATGGGGAGTTCATATAGAGTATTAAGCAGTTGCATCCAACTTTTTAAGAATAATAGAAGCGTTCGTGTTACCTGCTGCGCCCCCTGTTCCAGTCGGAAGAGTGATAGACGAATTTGTGACGTTTCGTAGGGTGAGAACATCCCCATCAGCTAAGGTGACCAGAGCCTGGCCGGTAATTTCCTGGCTACCTGAACCGGATCCATAAACGGAACCTGGAACCAATGTGTCATTTACTAATAAACCAAATTGGTTAGGTTCTAAAGTCGATACCGAGAAAGTAACTTCGTAGGTTCCTGGTGTGGTAACGGTTATATCGGTTGAAGGAGCTGTATGCGTAATACCAGGTGTAGTTATTCCAGTTGTATCAAAAGTAACATCCGTTCCGGCAGCCACTGTTTGAGCTGTTGTGTTGTAAATAAATCCGAACTCTGCTAAACCAGTACCACAGTGATTCCAGTAGGTTGAGTAGCACCCATTGGTCCTACAAAGTTATTGGGATGGGTACATGACATGAAATATGCATTTTTTTATAAATGGCCCTTAAACTTCTAGATTTCCTGTTCGTTTGGCACAGGGCCATCTTGGGTACTAACTTATAAAAAGAAGAAAAGAGGAAGATCCATGTGGAACGCAGTCTTATGGGGTGGAGTTTCAGGTTCGGCCGTTTTGCTTGGGGCGCTTATGGCTTTATTTGTTCCAATTAAAAAGAAAGCGATCGGTTACATTATGGCATTTGGAACGGGTGTTTTAATCGGGGCAGCCGCCTATGAGCTTTTAGGCGATTCCGTTCGGGATGGGGGAATCGTGGCGACGTCCATAGGTTTCATAGCGGGTGCAGCAGTGTTTACCGGTTTGGATTTTCTTGTTTCCAAAAAGGGTGCATCTAAAAGGAAACGCTCCAATCATGCTTCTACAAAGGAAGCTGGGTTGGCCATCTTTATTGGGACCGTGATGGATGCGATACCGGAGTCGATCATGATCGGTGCCAGCTTGATCAGTGGCGGGGCGGTCAGTTGGTTGCTCGTCATCGCCATTTTTATCAGCAACATTCCAGAAGGACTTTCCAGTACGACGGGGTTAGTGAATAGCCACTATTCGAAGAAGAAAATCATGGCTCTCTGGTTTTCCGTATTGATCATTTCGGCCATGTCGTCACTGGGGGGCTATCTCTTCCTCGATCAAGCATCGGAAGCGATGATGGCAGGAATGGCCGCCTTTGCAGGTGGAGGAATCATTGCCATGGTTGCGTCCACCATGATGCCTGAAGCGTATGAAGACTCAGGTCCAATCACTGGAATCTTCGCTTCAGCGGGGCTGCTCGTTTCACTGGTTCTGGATTCGATGTGAGTGTAATAGAATGCGTTTAATAAAATTGATAAGTGTATCCGTACTATTTTAGTTGTCATCAACTTATTTAAAACAGCCACCTCCAGAAAGGAAGTGGCTGTTTTGTTATGGAAGAAACGTCACTGTTGTACGTTCTCTTATTTATGTTCAAGTCCATCTAGAACAATATTAGTTTAAAAAGTCCTTTTTATATCGAAAAGCTAGATATATTCCGGAAGCTATGAAAGCAAGAGAATATTTAAATAAGAAGAAAATTTGCCACATATATTCTTTCGGGAAGATGATGTCGCATAAAATGACTCCATATAGCATAATGAGGGCGCCTTTTAAAGATATTTGAATGGTCCTTTCGTCAGCCGCACCCATTTTTTTATAGAATACATAGATGAGGATCACTCCGACTATAAGCAATACAAAGCTGATACCAATAAGCATATTCCAATTGCCAGTTGATTCATCTGTCCAGGTTTTTAAAGGATAAAAGACTGAATTTGATAGTTCTTCAATTTTCATTTTGTTCACTCCCTTTCACATAAATAAAGATATCGTTTACCTCTACGTTAAAGAAATCAGCTATTCGAAAAGCTAAAACAAGAGAAGGTGAGTAATTATTCTTTTCCATCACATAAATGGTTTGTTTGGATACTCCCACAGCGGCAGCCAATTCTTTTTGAGACAATCTTTTTAAAACCCGGTGTTCATATACTTTATTTTCAACATAATCCTCAACTGCTTTCTTCAAAGTCGTCACCTTCCTATTTTACCATAATCTTACAGTACATTATACTTATAGAAAAGTAAAGTAAACTTATACAAAAGATAAATATTATTATGCAATTTAAGATATAAAAAGTAAAAACGCTCGGAGATCCCAAGGGTTTTTCGAGTGTTTATCTGTGTATCAAAAAATACATTTATTGGACAGGTTGAAACTATCTTTCAGATTATCCGTATAGCTTATTATCAAAACAAGGGGGATAGCATATGTACGATGTTGATGTTGGTGGAGGGGATTGGCTTTTCTCAGCGGCACCAGTATTTATAGGGATTATTTTTGTTATCATTCTCATACTATTCATAGTGAATGTATTCAATGGCCTTAGCCAGTGGAAGGAAAACGAAGAATTGCCTCGTTTATCTGTTCCGGCACATGTCATAAGCAAACGGACGAATGTCACAAGGCATGATCATCTCCATGATACCCATGTCCATTCGCATTCTTCCTCTACGACCTACTTTATTACATGTGAATTTGACAGTGGTGATCGAACGGAATTTCGTATTTCAGGCAAGGAGTTTGGTTTGCTTGCTGAAGGAGATATCGGCACGTTAACCTTCCAGGGAACAAGATTTATAGACTTTTCCAGGAAAAAGCAGACGGAAGAAAACTTACATTGAATTCAATGGATCGGGAGATGAGGAATCATGAGTGAAAAAGGATGTATAAAATGCGGTAGTGATGATGCGGCTAAGAAGGACGTGGCAATGACGGGAACAGGATTGTCAAAGATGTTCGATGTCCAAAATAATCAATTTACGGTTGTGTATTGCAAGAAGTGCGGGTATTCGGAGTTTTATAATAGGCAATCGTCAACAGGAAGTAACCTGCTCGATTTATTCTTTGGTTGATCTTTGGAAGAGAAGGGACTGTCCCAAAAGGCGGGAATGTCGATCACAACATTTCTGCCTTTTTTGTAGAAAAGAAAACCCTAGGCTAGGCCTAGGGTTCTAAAAAGCTTTCAGCATGGTATTAAAAAAACTCTCCCATGGTGCTAAAATATTTTTGGTTCGCCAACCAAAATATCAGCATCACGGAGGAGTT